>USBZ01000010.1 GCA_900553065.1 uncultured Desulfovibrio sp.
TTGCCATGACTAACCAGATAACCTTTTTAGGTCCTTTCAGCTAGTCAAGAGCCTAAACAAAAAAATCATTGAAAGGCATAGCGAATATAGTATAATATAGAGAATATTGAATTTGTTTCATGAAGATTATTTTAATAAAATAAGACTCCGTACAATATCATAAACATAACCTATTTCAGATACTTCATTTAACGCAAAAAATCAATATGAATTTTCTTATCTATTTTCAATGCCCCCCATAAACAATCAACCGTTGCAGCAAACTACGGAAGGCTGCCTTGACTATTTTTTTTCCCTGTGCGATTTCTAAAATGAATCCCAAGTCTAAAAGGAATATAACATGCATTCTCCTCCGGAAAAACATGTTTATACATTCTCAGAACTTCGCAGCGAAGTTGAGACTCTGCGTCAAACATTCAATATCATTCGTCTTGTTTCTCCGGAAAACTTTCAGAGCCATCACATCGGAGAGAACGATATTCTTCCCGGTGCTCCCTGCTACAGCTTCTGGAACCGTCCCGAGACATGCCTGCACTGCCCGTGCAAGCAGATCATTACCTCCCGGGGACAAAGCTCCCGCCTGGAATCGACGGAAGAGCGGACCTATATTGTCATATCCAAATATATTCAGCTGGACGAAAAGCCCTTTTCCCTGGAAATGATTACCGAGCTCTCCGACTCGTCCGGTCTCAGCAGGCAGGGATACGCCCTTAACGAAATACGACGTCTGCAGCAGGAAAATTCACGCCTTTTGCGGGATCCTCTCACAAACTGTTACAGTCGTCACTACATGAATTCCCATTTTCATCACTATGTCCTTGAAGCGCAGACCCGCAGTCAGGATCTCTGCGTTGCTCTGATGGACATGGATAATTTCAAGGAAATCAACGATAAGCATGGTCACACTATAGGAGATGAAGTCCTTCGGAGCTGCTGCCAGTTCTGGCTTAAATACTTCGACTCCCGCCATCACAGCTTCATCACCCGCTACGGCGGCGACGAATACCTCATCACGTCCATCACAGACAGCTATGAAGAGTTCTGCAGTCGTATTGTATCTCTTGGCAGTTCCATGAGAAAAAGTATCGTTCTTGACGATGGCCAGAACATTCCCTTTTCCTTTACCATAGGATGTGCCTGCATAAGTGAACTGGATAAGGAAGAAGGCCGTCCTCTGCGCGAGGCGTTGTTCTCGCTGGCCGATAAGCGGCTGTACTTTGGGAAGCATTCCGGTAGAAACTGCATCATCACGAGTTCCAAATAAGTCCGCCCTTTCAAATCAAAAGACAGCTGTGGGGAGGAAAATCCGTGCCCACCCCTGAATTGCCCCATACGCTGTCACCCTTCCGCTGATATTTGCCGGTGTTTCCGGCAGCGCATCCTAAAACTGACCTTCCTGCCTTCTGCGGTTTCGACTTTCCGCTCTTTCATCCGGTCATCAAGCGACATCGCATTCATGTGCCGCTGCCTCTCTACGGTAAACCATATGCCCATGCGAAGGATCCCCAGGCCCTCCCCAAAAGAAGTATCATTACTTTACCATGTATCCAGAGAAGCCGCAGGCCCCGGAACTTGCCCCTCTACGCCGGGAAACAGCGTGCGGCAACGACTCACGGTATTATGCTCAGGGCCTACACCGGCAACCTCGGAAGAATCCCCACCGCACAATGCTCTTCCCCATCTTCTTTCAAGCCAGTCATGACTGAAATTCCGGCAGGCTCTGGGTATCCCTCAGGGTAGTCCATGCCGCATAACCAATAGAGAATGCACCCGAAATATTTCGGGACGGCCATCCTAGACCAACAAGCGCCTTTTTGATGAAGCCAACCCCCGGACATTCATCAAAAAGGCGCTCATCGTATGATGCTTCAGTCGATTGCAGGATCCGTTCTCTCTCTCAGGTCCTGCTGATCAGCCGTTCACATATACCGGTGAAACATTTCTGCTTTTCCGGCGCCCCCCGGCAGATCTCAAAGGCGAACCGCCAGAATACCTTCCGGTGTTTTCAGCACTTCCTTCAAGTGCTGCACCACCGTCTGGTCGAAACAGGCGCTCCCCTCCAGCTCCGCTATGGCGTCCTTCTCATCCATCCCCTTACGGTAGGAACGGGAACTGACCATGGCGCAGAAAGCGTTAAGCACCGCAAGAATCCGAGCTTCAAAGAGGATACTGTCACCTTTCAATCCTTTAGGATAGCCGGAGCCGTCCATGTGTTCGTACATTTCATGCAGCGCACGAGCTATGGGCAGATCGAAATCCACACCCTCCATAAGGTGGAAGGCATGCTCGGGAGCGAGGTGCACCTGCGCCAGCTCCTCGGGCGTAAGCCTGCCTTTCTTGGTCAGAAGTTCGCGGGGAATGAACAGCTTGCCGATCTGAGAAAGCATTGCCCCCATGACCACCGTATTTCTGCCGTCTTCCGTCAGCCCCATACTGGCGGACACAAGCTCTCCGAGGCGGGACATCCGCTGCGAGTGACCCGCCAGATACGGATCCACACTCTCCTCGGCACGGGTAAACGCCTCAATAAGGCTTTTCTGACGCTGCCGCATGCGTTCACTCTGGCGACGGAACTCGGTAATATCCTTCATGGTGACAACTGCCCCGCGAATGCTGTTGCGCACCTGATCTTCGCTGGCATCGAGGAACGGGAACAGCGTCACACGGTACAGTCTCTTTTCCCCGTTCTGCTCAAAATAGACTTCACAGCCGTCTTCACGTTTATTGATGGCCACCTGCCGGATGCGGTCAAGAAGCATGGTGGCTGCCTCCGTCGGGAAGCAGGTGAAAAGCGTCTGCTCGTTGACGTCCTTTTCCTCTCTGCCCACTATGCCGGCGAGCGCCGGATTGCAGACCCGGATCTGCCCTTTCACGTCCGCCATGAACAAACCGATATCAAGGGAAACGTTCACGCTGTCGAGCAGTTCCTTCTGACGGGAGACGATCTGATTGAGCCGGTGCAACTCGGAGGCCACAGCCCGCTGCTGACGCCCGAAGGACATCCACCACACAAGGCCGCTCAAAAGCATGAAGCTGAGCCAGCCCAGCGCCGCCACCGCGTATATGGGAAGCTCGGCCCGGAAAATCATGCCCTCCACCACGGAAGCCGGAGTTTCATGCACCAGATCCCAGTTCAGAGCAGGCAGAAACTTCGACATGGAGTAAACCATGCCGCCACTCTCGGAAACGCTTCTGCGCAATGCAAAAGGCAGTTTTCCCCCGGATTCCGTAAAGGCTTTTCCCAAGTCTTCAGGGAGAGGAATCGGCGCGGGAACCTGCATGTTTTCCCACACATCGCCGTTCTTCTGCACCATGAACGCCGTGGCCATATCGTTCTGCTTCGGTCTGGCCACGACCTGTGCTATCCGGCTGAGAACGGGCACGGAAGACATGAACACGGCCACGCATTTGTCCGGCGTTTCCAGATCATACACCGGCTCGAATACGTCCAGAACCAGACCGTTGACGCCGCCTCGCACGGGCAGAAACGTCGTTTGCCCCGTCTTCATGGTGCGCAGAGAAGCCTCACTCTGTTCCGCGCTCAGCGGCGTGGGCGTACTGTAGGCCGAAAGAATGGTCTGACCTTCCCTGTTGACGAGACGGACATCCAGCAGTCCGTTGTAATTCATGAACTCCAGAAGAATTCTGCGTATGACTGGAACTTCCTCGGAAATGACGGCCGCAGGCCCTGAAAAATTACCATGTTCGGCACTGTTGATGGTTCCCGTCACGATACTGTCCAGACCGTAGAGATCTCCTGAGAAAAGACGATACGTTTCCGACTCGCTCACCCGCTGCCGAAGCTTTTTCATCTCCGCGTTCCAGATATCGACGGCACGTCCGGCGTCTTCGAGCCAGGCGTCCACGTTCTGCTCATAATACTGCAGCACGGCGATACGCCTGCTTTCCAGCTGCGACACGCAGAAAAACAAGGCTATCCCACCTGACACAAGGGCAAGACATATTGCGGCCAGAAAAGCCGACTTCTTGGAAAAGCCAGAGTAGCTGACACGTTCATGACTGCTCATCGTGTTCCTCCATCCCGCAGGATGACCATTATTCTTCTGGCGGGTACGATGCGGAAAAAGCACCGTCACTTGGCCTTTACATGTACCCATCGGTACTTTTCGTTGACGGAAAACTGCGGAACATAGTTTCTTACGCGCTCCGCAGGGCGGACCGCATCAGACAGGTTATCCAGAATATATATACGATCCCCATCGTACACGGCAAGTATGGCATGGCCTATATTGCGAATGGTTTCCCTCACCACCACAATGCGCATCGTGTCAACGGGAACTCCGAGTTCCTTCAGCGTATAGTACTTGACTATGCAATAGTCCTCACAGTCGCCGGACTTCGCCAGAAACTCATAAGGAGCGGCCCAGTAATCGGGTTTGCCGTATACTTCAGGATCCGTTCGATACGGCCACATGTTCCAGAACCTGTTGACGATCTCAAGCTTATCCTCCAGCGACTTCCCTGCCGCGCGTTTTTTCAGATCCTTCCAGAGCGTCGAGGCATTGAACCGCTTTTCGTCGAAAAAAATCGGCTTTTTCCGATTTCGCTCCATGGCGGACAGCCAGTGCTGCTGCTTTTTCAGAGCCATCTGAAATTCCACGGTTCCGAACAGACGCGGCTTGGCCCGAGCCGGTGCAGGCAACAGCAGGCAGACCAGAAGAACCATCGCACACAGCATCGACGCCCAGATGTGTTTCCTACTGGAAGCATGTGCTCTGATGTTCATGGAACTTCCGGCTCTCCCGCTCTATTCGTTATCGCAAAAGCTTTACTCCGCCACAAAAGTGTACGGCAAGGAGATGGGGACTTCAATGACAAAGGGGCCGAAGAACAAGGATTCTCCGGCCCCTGGCTGGTCAGACCTGCCTATTCGGGCATGGTCAGATGATCAAGCGGTTCGTGATCAGCAGGGGTGATCTTGAGCATTTCCGTGCTGATATCGAGACTGGGCAGCAGATCGCCGGCAAGCGCCTTCATGCGGTAGGCGGCAATGAGCGTATTGCCCAGCGCCGTAGCTGCCTGCGTAGAGGAGCTGAACAATTCGTTTTCCGCATCCAGCACGTCGAGCAGGCTGCGCTCGCCCATGACGAACTGTTCCTCATAGGCATCACGGGTCGTCTTGTTGTATTCAATGGCTTTCCGGTAAAAGTCCAGCTGCTCCTGCGCAGAAAGATATTCCGTCCAGCTTTCTTCAACATTGAGCTTCAGATCATCCATGTAGTCATACAGGACACGACGGCTCTGGCGGATGCGGGCGGCAGCCGCCTTGCTTTCCGCCACATCGGCGCCGCTGTTGAACAGATTCCAGCGCACAACGGCGGCAACGCCCATCTCGGCCGTCCACATTTCACTTCTGCCGTTGCGGTCGGAATAGGAAGGACCGGCTTCAATGCTGAGCGAAGGGCTGTAGGCGGAACGAGCCTGCTCTCTTACGGCGTTCGCAGCCTTCACGTCTTCAAGATACGCCGCCACCTTGGGATTCCCCTTCTGTGCAGCCTTAAGTACTTCTTCGGAGCTCTTGTACATCTTGGCAGGGAGGTTTACAGGCCCGAGAGACATGGCGGAATGACGGGTCAGACGGGTATAGGTATCCTCGCCGTTGCGCAGGGAGGCGCGGGCCTCGACAAGCGTGGAGTGGGCGCGTGCCAGACGGCTCTGCGCCTGAGAAACGTCGGCCAGCGTATCAACGCCCGTCATTTCGCGGGCGCGGGCCTTTTCAAGTATCTCCTCATGGCGGGTCACATTGTCCTGCGCCAGCTGATATATCTGTTTTCTGCGCAGAACATCCACATGAGCAATGATGGCATCAAGCGCCAGCGTATTAGCGTTGTCGAGCACGCGATAGTCGAGCGAACGATACGAGGCTTCCGCTTCGCGCACACGACCACGCGTCAGCCAGCCATCCCACAAAGGCTGCGTTACAAGCAGAGAGGCGGAAGAATACGGGGTTACGTCATTATATTCGTAGGAACGGGTCGTACTGTTGCTCAGCTTTCCAAATCCGCCCCGGGCGGTAAGATCAACGCGAGGCCCGTATCCAGCTCTGGCTCTGTCCACTTCATAGCCCACGGCGGAACGGTTTTCCTGAAGGGCTTTGATGGAATTATTGTTCCTGAGCATGGCCTCGATGGATTCCTTCAGAGGAATGGCGTCGGTGTCCGCCGCCCATGCCAGAGGTGAGTAAAGCATGGCGCCGAGGCAGCCTGATACAATCAGGGCAGGAAGAGCCCTTGCAAAGCTCATCGTCCGCCGAGAAAATTTTCCACGTCGAATTCCCTTGAGGTCTCCATAAAAGGCAGCCATACATAAACTCCATTGAAAAAACAAATGGTTACATTTCAAAAATGACCTTGTTCATGTGACTCTACGGACAACAGATTTCTTTTACAAAAATATATAATAAATTAATACAATTAACGTCAAGGCCAGTAAGACTTTTCAGCTTCAGTGCACCTGTCTCCCATCCTTCTGTTCCGGAAAAAATACTTGCTATTCGTTCAGCCGACATATCAGCATATTACACTATTGGTAAATCCTGCGAACTCGTCACTTTGGTTGACATATATTCCTGTATGCAGACTGACAGCCCAATTTTCACCTTTTTTATTTTTCCCGCAAAGCGTTCTGTTTCGCCTTGAGTATAGGTTTGAGAAGATAGTCCAGAACTGTCTTTTTTCCCGTTATGATATCCACGGTAGTCATCATGCCGGGCATGATGGGAAGTTCCTCGTCATGATAAACAATGGCTGTTTTGGGCGTACGCACCTTGACCTGATAATAAAAATCGCCCCTCTTATCCTCGATGGTATCGGCACTGATCTGTTCCAGAACGCCGTCCAGACCTCCATAGATGGAGAAGTCATAGGCAGACACCTTGACCATCGCCTTCTGACCGGGATGCAGGAATGCCACGTCTGCCGGGCGGACTCTGGCTTCCACCAGAAGCGTATCATCCAGAGGAACGATTTCCATGATGGGTTCGCCGGGTTTGACCACGCCTCCCAGCGTATTGATGTATATCTGCTTGACCGTACCGCGTACCGGAGAGCGCAGTTCCGTTCTCGTTACCCGGTCGCTTCCTGCGGAAAGGCTTTCACGGAGAGAGGCCAGCTCCAGACTGCGCTTATTGATTTCTTCCATGAGCGCCGCATCCAGCTCCGCCCTGCGAAGCTCCATACGGTGTCCGGCCTCGCTGGCAGCCGCCTCCGCCCGGGGAATGGACACTTCCAGCGTATTGATCTCACCCTGGGTCTGAACGGCACGCTCCTGCAGCTCAAGATACTGCACTTTGGAGTAGCTGCGCTTCGCCAGCAGGGAAGACGCCATGTTGAGCTGCTGGCGTATCAGCGAAAGACTGCTGGAAAGCTGCTCCTTGCGGGCCTGCTGTTCCTTTACCTCCTGCTGACGCTGTTCATATTGTGCCATAAGAACATCCAGTTCCGACCTGCGCTGGCGCTCCTGCACGTCAAACGTTTCCTGCTGCACCTGCATGAGATTCTCACCCTGTGCGAGCTGATCGTTGGTAAGAGCATAGCCTATGCCCCGCTCCAGCCATGCTCTGGTCTGCTCGGGCCACACCAGCGGAGAATCGGAAACGGAGGCACGAAGCCGACGGATGGCAATGAGATTCTCCATTGCCTTGTAGAGCATATCACGCAGATTGCTTTCCGCCATTTCATTGCTGAGTCTGGCGAGAACCTCATCCTTTTCCACGATCTGCCCTTCGTGCACCTCCACACTGCTCAGAATGCCGCCCTCAAGATTCTGAATGATCTGCGTTCGGGAGGAGGGAACCACCTGCCCTTCGGCATGAGTCACTTCATCCAGCGTGGCCACGCTGGCCCAGCCGATGAAAAACACGAAAAAGACGAATACCCCCACGGAGAGCCATCTGGCGCTTCTGGAAGGCCGCCGTGCCAGCGCCGCCTCCACTTCGGACGCATACGGCAGGTCTTCGGGCAAAAGCCTGCCGGAAAGTGCCGCAGGTTCAAAAAGGCTCGGCGCAGGCGGAACAGGACTTCCACCGGCTGGGGAACCTCCAAAGGGTTCCGAAATCCGGGGCGAATTCTGCCCGCCCTCCGGAATGATCTTTTTATCTGTATCCATACGCATTTTCCGTTCACTTTCTATCATGGCAGAACATGCTTCCTGCCTTTGCCGATAAAAGCCTGCTTCTGCCGCAACGGCCGCCGAACCTGAATGGGCAGGCATGAGCCGGAGGCTTATCCGGCCTTGGAAGAAGCACTCTGAGTCTTGCGTGCCGCCTGCGCTCCCTGCAGCTTTTTAAGAACCTCATCTCTGGGACCGTCCAGAAGAATTCTTCCTCCGTCCATAACGATGAGCCTGTCCACAATGCGCAGCATGCTGAGTCTGTGCGTAATGAGAATAAGCGTTTTGTCTTTGATAACGGGCGCCAGGCGCTGCTGCACGAGCCGTTCCGAATCCACGTCCATGTTGCTGGTCGGTTCATCAAGAATGAGCACGTCCGGATCGCGCACCAGAGCACGGGCCAGGCCTACGGCCTGACGCTGGCCACCGGAGAGATTGCGTCCCTGCTCGCCCACCTGCGCTCCGTAGCCGGAAGGATGCTTTCTGACGAAATCAGCCACGCCGGAAATGGCGGAAGCCCGCAGGATAAGGTGATCATTGATGGTGGGATCGCCGAGGGCGATGTTATCGCGTACCGTGCCGTAGAAAAGAATGACTTCCTGAGGCAGAAAGCCTACACGGCTGCGCAGATCGGCCGTGGCAAGCTGACCGATTTCCACGCCGCCGAAGGATACGGAGCCTTCCTTCGGCTGATAAAGTCCGATAAGGAGCTTGCCGAGCGTACTTTTGCCCGATCCCATTTTTCCGATGACTCCCACCTTCTCTCCCGGACGTATGCGCAGCGACACATGATCGAGCGCTGGAGTCTGCGCACCGGGGTAGGAAAAGCTCACGTTATCCATGACGAATTCACAGGAAAGCACGCCGAAGTCCATACAGGCAGCCTGATCCTGATTTTCCGAGGGCAGCGCCATGAGCGTATCGAGGGCCTTGAGCGACACCCGGGAATTCTGAAGTCTCGTAAGCAGCGAGGCAAGCTGCAGAAGCGGAGCCATGATACGTCCCACCAGAATATTGCAGCCTATCAGACCGCCCATGCTCATTTCGCCGGCCCCTATGCGGTACACGCCCCATATCACCATGCCCACGGTTACAAGCTGCGTGACGAACGTGGCAAAACTCACGGCACGGGTACTGTACTTGCGAGCCTCGTTGGAAGACTGTGCGGAAATGCCGGCCACCGCTTCCCAGAGCTTCTGCATGCGGCTTTCCGCCATGCATCCCTTGACAGTTTCAAGGCCGTTCACCATTTCCACAAGAAGCGCATTTTTCTGCATGCTGTGCCGATAGCTTTTTTCGGCGCTTCTGCGGGCAGCCATCTGAAGGTATACGCCCACGCCGAGCAGCAGGGGCATGGCGGCAAGCGGCAGAAACACAAGCGGCCCGCCGATGAAGGCCAAAAGCAGAAAGAAGAGCACCAGAAACGGAATATCTATGCAGGCCAGAAATGTGGTGGAGCTGAAAAACTCCCGCAGGGATTCAAATTCCCGAAGATTGTTCACCAGCGCGCCCGTGGACTCCGGCTTGGCATCCATGCGCATGGAAAGAACCTTGTCTATAAGCTTGCTGGAAAGCACCACATCGGCATTTCTTCCGGCAAGATCGACGAAATGGCTGCGCAGACTGCGCAGAATAAAATCAAACAAATAGGCGAGGGTAACGCCGGCAGCCAGCACCCACAGCGTTTCATAGGCGTTATTGGGAATGACCCGGTCATACACGTTCATCACGAAAAGCGAACTGGCTACGGCAATGGTGTTCACCACCACGCTGGCCAGAGCCACATGCCGATAGATGGGCATGTAAAAACGCAGCACGCTCCAGAACCAGTCCCGGCCGTGCTTGAACTTCACCGGATCCGTCCGCGCATCGGCACGACTTTCCAGAGCGCCGAACACGACGTAGCCGGAGTACTGCAATTCCAGATCGCTGCGACTTACGGACTGCACACTCTCCCCGAGTTCCGGAAGAATGATTCCGGCACGCTCCTCATCAATGGAGGTCAAAACACAGGAAGCATTGTCTTTCAGCAGAAGAATGCACGGCAGCGTAAGCGGAGAAATATCACTCAGCTTGGGCCGGTACATGACCTTGCCCTTCAGCCCCGCCCGTTCCGCTGCTCTCAGACAGGCCCCCGCACTTATTTTTTCCGAACCGGCAAGCCCGGCAAGCAGAAACTGCGGAGAAACATGCTTGCCCTTGAGCTTTATGAGAATGGAAAGACTTCTTAAAAGGACAGGCATGAAGTCCACTTCCGAAGGAGAAAGCGGCGTCATGCCGGAAGAGGCTGAAACGGATTTCTGAGATTCACTCATGGAATGCACCTACCTTCCCAAAGATCTCTCATGACGGAGATCTCCGTGAACGCCGTTCTTTTTCAAAACGGCTGTACGACCATGCTATAATATTGTCGGCTTGTCGTATATAGGATGAGACAGCTTTCCGCCCGTCAATCGTTTTTTCGATCAGGTCTCGTACGCCTTTCATGCCGCCCGCCTTACCAGTCACCGGCCATGCGATCTTCAGGCGACCGATGATGGGCCACCCTACGCTCCTGTGCCATGTTCTCTTTATTTCTACAGTGTTAACGCAGAAATCCATTATGGAGGCATCAAAACACCACCGCACAGGCTGCTCTCCCGCAAGGCAACAATTTCTACGCATCAAGGCAGAACGAAGCTGCTTCCGGAGCGGAAAGCGACTCTCCGCAAATATAATGTCGAAAAAGACCTGCGCTTTGAATCTGCGTCTTCCAGCGCACAGCGAAACGCCCAGTCCGGAGTTCAGGCAAACCTGTCAGCGCAGCTGGCTTTCCTTGCTGAAGCGGCGATTGTACGGCGTTGTGATCTGCTGCCGGTCATCCGCCTCCTGCTGACAGTCCACGCACAACCGTACTCCCGGCACGGCCCTGCGACGACTTTCAGGAATGGGTTCTCCGCAGTTCTCACACTCGTACAGACTTTCCTCTCCGCCGGAAAGAAGACTCTTCACACGCGCAATCTCATCATTGATGGAATCCTGAATCTGCGCATCTACGGCGCCGTCCTGCGCCCACCCTGAAGCCATACGCCCCTCCGGCGTTGCACAAAAAACGCATCTGCAGGGCAGACGCGCTGCTTATCGTCAGTTTTCCAACCGTACGACGTCCGTTATTTCGGCCACGCCGTCCCGAACCCGGAACTTGATGTCGTAACCGGCAAAGGGCATGCCGTATATGCGGTCGGGATCGTCATGATAATGCGGTCTGGGATCCCGCTCCAGAATGCCGATGACGGCATCCTGCTGTTCCCGGCTGAACGGCTTCCGCAGCCCGGCGGGAAAATCCACGCTCAGCATGCGGTCGGCAAGGCGCGTCGTGAATCCGCCGTATGCCTCAGGATGAGAATCGGAATAGGGAACATACGGCTTGATGTCGAAAATGGGCGTGCCGTCCATGAGATCCACGCCGGATACATGAAGCTCCGGTCCTTCCTTGCCGTGCAGCTCCACGCTTTCCAGCTTCACGCAGGAAAGGCCCATGAAATTGGGCCGGAACGGCGACCTGGTGGCAAACACCCCCATGCGTATGTTGCCGCCGAGACGCGGCGGTCTCACCGTGGGCGACCATTCGTCGCGCACGGCACGGGAGAACTCCCAGATAAGCCAGATGTGCGAAAAGTCCTCCAGCCCACGCAGCGCTTCAGGCTCCCGGTACTTCGGAGTGAACACGATGCGGCCCTTCAACGCTTCCACAAGACCGCACTGCCTCGGCACGCCGAACTTGGTCGGCAGATCCGTATGAATATGAGCAATGGCTTCCATATTCCGCAGCATAGCGGAAGGCCGAAAGACAGGCAAGACATCCCGTCGATACGGAGGATTTTCAGCTTGCCAGCAACATCGTTCCGCTCTATTCTGCTGAGAAAATGGCCGGAATCCATACGCATACCGGCAGAAATGATCCATCTGCAACGGGGAGGATGCCATGATTCTTGCACTCAACGGAAGTCCGAGAGCCCGGGGCAATACAAGCACCATGCTGCAGGCCGCCCTGGACGGCGCCGCCTCCGCAGGCGCGGAAACCAGACTCATCCAGCTTTATTCCCTGAACTTCAAAGGCTGCGTAAGCTGCTTTTCCTGCAAGCTCAAGAAGGGGCGTCACGGCCACTGCGCCATGAAGGACGAACTTTCTCCCGTTCTTGAAATGATGGAGGAAGCAGACGCCCTGATTTTCGGTTCTCCCATCTACTACGGCGACATAACGCCCGAAATGCTCGCCCTCGAGCACCGCTTTCTCTTCAGCCACATGCTTTACAACAAGGAAAACCGCTGGGTGTTTCCCCGCAGGATTCCTTCCGCCTTCATCTATACCTTCGGCGTCACCGCGGAACATACCGAAAGCGTTCTTGCCCCCTTCTCCACTCTGCACTCCCGCATGAGCGAAATGCTGGGCGTGCCCTGTGAAGTCTGCTGCAGCGCCAACGCCTGGCAGTTCAGCGACTACAGTCTCTACGAAGCCGATCGCTACGATCCTGTCGAAAAAAAGAAGTATCGCGACGAAGTGTTTCCCAAAGACTGTCAAAACGCCTTTGAACTCGGTCGCCGTCTGGCCGAAAGAAGGATCTGAGTCCTTTTCCGACAGCGTCCGAAACGACAGGATGGGGATATGCGCGCATCCCGACCTGTCACAGGAAAACGCGCGTCAACATCAACCCTTTTCTACGAGGATAATACCGTGGAGTATCATGTCATTCAGGTCGAGGAACGGCCGCCGCTTCTTCTCAACATCCCTCTGAGCATACAGCATCTGTTTGCCATGTTCGGCTCCACGGTGCTTGTGCCCTTCCTGTTCAAGGTGAATCCCACCACCTGTCTGTTCATGAACGGCATAGGCACCCTTTTGTACCTCGTGCTCACCAGAGGCAGGATTCCCTCCTATCTCGGTTCCAGCTTCGCGTTCATCTCGCCGGTACTGGCCATCATGGCCGTGAGCAGCTATTCCGCGGCACAGTCCGGCTTCATCGTGTTCGGTCTGCTCTTCATCCTGTTCTCCCTGCTGATCCGGGCCGTGGGAACAAAGTGGATCGACGTCATCTTCCCCCCGGCGGCCATGGGTTCCATCATCGCCGTCATAGGTCTTGAACTCGCTCCCACCGCCGCCTCAATGGCTGGCCTCACGGGCGAGAACATCAGCATGGACAACGTGCTGGTTTCCATGTTCACGCTCACCGTCACCGTTGTGGGCTCCGTGGCCTTCAAGGGCTTTCTGGCCATCATTCCCGTGCTTTTCGGCGTCATCTGCGGCTATGTGTTCGCCTTCTTCATGGGCATGGTCGATCTTACGCCGGTCATCGAAGCGCCCTGGTTCCAGCTTCCCCAGTTCTATGCGCCCACCTTTGACCTCAATGCCATTCTCATCATTGCGCCTGCCGCCCTCGTGGTGCTGGCCGAACACATCGGTCATCTGCTCGTGACCGGCAACGTGGTGGGACGCGACCTCATCAAGGACCCCGGCCTTTCCCGCTCCCTGTTTGCCGACGGCTGCTCCAACATTCTCTCCGGCTTCTTCGGCGCCACGCCCAACACCACCTACGGCGAAAACATCGGCGTCATGGCCATCACCCGCGTGTACAGCGTCTGGGTGCTCGGCGGCGCCGCCGTCATGGCCATTCTGCTGTCCTTCGTGGGCAAGCTGTCCGAACTCATCCGCGGCATTCCCGTTCCCGTCATGGGCGGCGTCTGCCTGCTGCTCTTCGGCGTGATCGCCGCTTCCGGTCTCCGCGTCCTTGTGGAACGAAAGGTGGACTACAGCAAGTCTTCCAACCTCGTCATGACCTCGGTCATCATGATCATAGGCCTGAGCGGCGCCAAGCTTTCCTTCGGCTCGTTCACCATTCAGGGCATGGTGCTCGCCACCATCATCGCCATCATTCTGAGCCTCGCCTTCAAGGTATTCGAAAAGTTCAACCTGCTGCGCAAGGACTGATGCCCGACAAGCTTTTTCCGTAGCAGACATGATGAAGCCCCGGTATCGACCATGCGATGCCGGGGCTTTTCCTACCTTTTACATCCGAAGGGCTCAGGCTTCGGAGCCGGACAGCTTGACCCTGTGCTTGACGGTGATGCCGTCGCACATGAAGCAGAGATGCTCCACGATGTTTTCCGAACGGCGGCAGATTCTGTCGATGGAACGGACAATGAGAATGAGAGGCACCGCCACCTCAGGTTCGACAAGATCCTTTCTCACGGCTTCCATCAGCTTGCCGTAAATGGAAAGAAGAAGCTGCACGCTTTCATCCGTGCTCTGAAAGACGGTCATGCCCTGAGTGACATCTTCCGACCGGAAGGCGCCGAGCGAAGTATCAAGCATGTCGAAAGCCAGCTGCATGTAGCGGGCAAGATCCTGCTCAAGTTCCGAAGGCAATGCTTCGGGAAGCAGGCGAACCTGACGCCCGATGGTCACCGCTTCGTCGGCTATGCGCTCCAGATCCAGCACCATGCGCACCGCGGTAAGAATAAAGCGCAGATCCTTGGCCACAGGCTGGGTTCTGGCAATGACGCTGGTGCACTTTTCGTCAAGTTCCAGCTCCATTTCGTCGATGACGTCGTCGCCCTTCACCACATCCTCCGCAACCTTGACGTCACGAAGCAGAACGGCGTTGCGCGCCTTGCTGTAGGCCATCTGCACAAGACTGCCCATCGTGAGCAGCTCGGTCCTCAATCCACGAAGTACGGAAGAACCGTACATCTGATCCTTCATGGTCAACCTCTGCTTGCCGCAGACTCCGCGGCATGTTTCAGGGACGCATCGTGCGTCCGGAACGGACATGACGGTCACGCCGTCATCACTCCCTGCAGGAAAATTAAAGATACGGCAATACAAAGGTCTGCCGCAGGCGGGCATGAAACACATCTCTCTCCCGCCGGATCCGGCAGACCTGCAGCGCCCGGAGGCGATCGACTAGCCGAAACGGCCCGTAATGTAGTCTTCCGTCTGCTTCAGCTTGGGTCTGGTGAAAATGACGTCGGTTTCATCGGTCTCGATGAGATCGCCCATGTAGAAAAACGCCGTATAGTCCGAGACGCGGGCCGCCTGCTGCATGTTGTGCGTGACGATGATGACGGTGAGCTGCTCGCGAAGCTGACCGATGCCTTCCTCGATCTGCTGAGTGGCAATGGGGTCGAGCGCGGAAGTAGGCTCGTCCATGAGCAGGATTTCCGGCTCCACGGCCAGAGCGCGGGCAATGCAGAGACGCTGCTGCTGACCGCCGGAAAGCGCCAGCGCGGAATCGGAAAGGCGATCCTTCACTTCGTTCCACAGGGCGGCTCTTTTCAGGCTTTCCTCAACCTTCGAGGCAATGACGGATTCGGACTTCTCGCCGTTGACCCTCAGGCCGTAGGCCACGTTCTCGAAAATGCTCTTGGGAAAGGAGGTCGGGCGCTGAAACACCATGCCCACCCGGCGGCGCAGGGAAACGACATCGCAGTCGCGGGCATTGACGTCCTGGCCGTCCAGAAGGATGCTTCCTTCCGCCCTGCTCCCGGCCACCAGGTCGTTCATGCGGTTGAGGCAGCGCAGATAGGTGCTCTTGCCGCAGCCGGAAGGGCCGATGAGGGCCGTCACTCTTTTTTCGGGAAAGCGGAGACTGATATTCTTGAGCGCCTGCTTCGCTCCGTAGAAGAAGTTCAGCGAGACCGTCTCCATTTTAATGTTCTGCATGAGAAAAACTCCTTGAAAGCCGATGAAATGTTCACGCGAGCGGAACGGTGAAGCGAACTATGCAGCCCGGGCCGTCTTCAATGGAGATGCATCCGCCGTGTCGTTCCACGATATGCTTGCAGATGGCAAGGCCGAGGCCGGTGGACACCTGTCCGCCTCTGTGCTTCTCCACACGATAGAAGCGTTCAAAGACCCGTACTCTGAGTTCAGGGGGAATGCCGGGACCGCTGTCGGCCACGCGGAAGATGGCCATGCCCCCTTCCCTGTCGGGCTCGGCGGAAAGAATGATCTTCGAGCCTTCGGGCGCGTAACGGCAGGCATTTTCCAGAAGATTGCGTATGACCCGCGTCAGATACTCGGCATCGGCATTGATGGAGAAGTCCCCGAATTCAAGTTTTTCGCACAGCTCGAGCTTTCTGGCCTCGGCGGACGTGCGGCACAGATCCATGCCTCCGCGGATGGCCATGGAAGCGGGCATGGGCTTGATATCCATGGGAATGGCGCCGTTTTCAATGCTGGAGAGCTGAAGCAGATCCTTGACCATTGTGGCCATGTACTGGGAGTTGCGGTCGATGACTTCCAGAAAATGCAGCGCCCGGGGCTCCGACACATAGCGCTTCAGACTTTCGGCATAGCCCATGATGGCCGTGAGCGGCGTGCGCAGTTCATGCGACACGTTGGCCACGAAGTCCCTGCGCATTTCCATGAGCACGGACATTTCCGTAATGTCGTGGAACACGGCCACGGCCAGCAGCAGTCTGCTTTCTCCCACGATGGGGCAGATAAGCACCTGAAGCTTGCGGCCGGACATATTGTCCATCTCGAACTGCACGGGCTTTTCAGGCACCGAGTGCTTCAGCGATTCTATGCCCTTCTGCAGTTCCGGCGAGGGAATGACCTCCACTGGCTGCAGCCCTTCGGCATGGGCGGCTCTCGGGAAAAGACGCACCAATGTGGCGTTCACGCTGCGGATGCAGCCTTCGTGATCCACCACCAGCACGCCTTCGGCAATACTGTTGAGCACGGCGTCGAGCTGCGCCTTCTGCGCAAGAATATGGTTGACCTGCACTTCCATGCGCTGCGCCATGGAGTTGACGGCCGCGGCCAGCGGAGCAAATTCGTCGCCGGGCAGCGTTCTCAGGCTGATGCGGCCGCTTCTGCTGCCGGGAGTGGCAAGATTTTCCACCGAAGAAATCATGAGCTGGAGCGAACGGCGGAAACGCATGGACATGAACGCGGCAAACGCCACGGCGAAAAGAAGCGCCGCCACGGCGCCGGCCATGAGCGCACGGCTTCTGGCAACGGCATGTTCCTCCACCAGGGAGAGCGGCGCCGCCACACGGATGATGCTGATATCGGTGCCGGGAATGTTCACATGGCGCGCCGCATACACGAACGACGTTCCCAGACTGGAGCTGTGACGCACGCTTGACCCCTGGCCGTCGCTGAAGGCGAGCGCCACCTCTTCATGGTAGCGGTGATTTTCCAGCTCGGCCACGTTTTCGGCAAAGGAATCGTACAGTACGGTTCCCTCGGCGTTGATGAGCGTCACGCGGTGTTCGTTGCCCGAATAGAAGTTCTTCAGGGTTTCCGGCAGTACGCCGTCCTGATGAAACTCGCCCTTGGACACGGACTCCATGATGTAGGTGCGGATGAAATCAGCTTCGCGGAACGCTTCGTCACGCGTGAGATCCATGCTTTCCTGCTTGATGCTGTGAAGAAAGTATCCGCAGGGAACGAGAACGGAAAACAGAATGACGACGCAGAAGCAGAAAAAGATCTTGATGGAAAAGGTTGTGTTCTTCATGGCTATTCCTTGTAGCGATAGCCCATGCCTCGTACCGTTTCCAGATACTGGGCGGCTTCTCCCAGCTTGCGGCGCAGACGGGCTATGTGCACGTCCACCGTGCGTTCATATCCTTCAAACTGATATCCCCATACGGAGGACAGCAGCTCTTCACGGGTGCGTATGCGCCCTGCATTAAGGAAGAAGTCCTCGAAAATACGGTATTCCAGAGCGGTGAGCTCAAGCGTGCGGCCGTTGATGGAAACCCTGCGTCCCTGCTGGTCCAGGCTGACGCCGTGCCGCGTGATGACACGCTTGCCGGTATCCATGCTGCGACGACGCAGAATGGCTCTGACGCGCAGCATCAGTTCGCGGATGTTGAACGGCTTCACCACATAATCGTCGGCTCCGTACTCGAAGCCTATGATGCGGTCCATTTCCTCGCCGCGGGCCGTCAGCATGAGAATGGGACACGGCATGCTTTCCGCCGCGTGCTTGTTCAGTTCCCTGCAGACGGAAAGACCGTCTCTTCCGGGCAGCATGAGATCGAGAATGATGAGATCCGGCTTGATCGTTTCGGCCATCTCCTGTCCGCGCAGACCGTCGGAGGCCTGTTCCACCCGGTATCCTTCCTCTTCCAGAGAGAAGGCCACCAGTTCACGGATATCGTCGTCATCCTCTACTACCAGTATGACAGGCTGTTTATTGTCCACGTTTTTCCCCTTTCGGTTTCGAATGTATGTAGCCTTCCTCTATGAAGCCAGTGTTACATTCTGATAAAAATATCGTGACTTGCCGCAGTGTTGTGCTGATACAAAAAGTTAATATACAAGATATACTGCCGCAACAATACCTTTCTAAGTTCCAACCTGTCCGGACGGAATGACCCGTCGGATGAAAAAAGGAGTCTGATCCCATGAAGATCAAAGGTATTGTTCTGAGCGCCCTGCTCGCCCTGTGCGCGGCCTCTCCGGCTGTTGCCGCCGAATCCGTCACCGTCAACGGTTCCACCACCGTGCTTCCCATCATCCAGAAGGCTTCCGAGCACTTCATGGCGAGCTATCCCGACATTTCCATCGTCCTTTCCGGCGGCGGTTCCGGCACGGGCATCAAGTCCCTGCTTGACGGCATCACCGACGTGGCCATGTCTTCCCGCGACGTGAAGTCCAGCGAAAGCAAGCTCGCCGCCGACAAGAAGATGGAACTCACCCGCACCGTCATCGCCGTGGACGCTCTTGTGCCCATCGTCAACCCCAAGAACCCCGTCAAGGATCTTTCCATCGACCAGCTTCGCGACATCTTTTCCAGAAAGATCACCAACTGGAAGGAAGTCGGCGGCAGCGACAACACCATCGTGGTCGTCAACCGCGACAACTCCTCCGGCACCTATGAATGCTGGAAGGAACTGGTCATGAAGGACGCCCGCGTCATGCCCAAGGCTCTTACCCAGGCCAGCAACGGCGGCGTGGCGCAGAACGTGGCCACCAATCCCAATGCCATCGGTTATATCGGCATGGGTTATCTGAACGACAATGTCAAGGGTCTCACCATCGGCGGCGTCCAGGCTACCTCCGAGACCGCTCTTGCCAAGAAGTGGCCCCTCTCCCGCGAACTGTACCTCTTCACCAACGGCAAACCCGCCGGCACCACTGCCAAGTTCATGGATTTCATGCTTGATCCCAAGCTGGGCCAGCAGGATGTTCTGAAGGCCGGCTATATCCCGCTCGCCAAGTAAACATTCTCCTTACGCGGCAGACCGGAACGGATGAAAGCGTTCCGCCGCCCCTGGAATGTTTGCATCGAGATCAGGCTCTCCCGAAGCTCCGCCGAAGCTGAAAGTTCGGCGGACGCTTCCCCGAGCCGTCACCGGGGGATCTTCCCCCTTTTTTCATATCACGGACATGGCATGAAAACGCGCAAGGAACGATTCACAGAATGGCTGCTGGCCGGCATTTCCACGCTCTCCATTCTTTCCATGACGGGCATTGTTCTTTTTCTTCTGCTGGACGGTCTTCCCTTCTTCAAGGACTATCCGCTGACCGACTTTCTGTTCGGACTGGACTGGTATCCCACCGATGATCCCATGGAATTCGGCATTCTGCCGCTCATCGTGGGTTCTCTCACTGTCATGGCCCTGGCCACGGTGATCGCCGTTCCTCTGGGCGTGGCCACGGCCATCTATCTTTCGGAAGTGGCAAAGCCCGGCATGCGACGCATCGTCAAACCCTTCGTGGAGCTGCTTGCCGCCCTGCCTTCGGTGGTCATAGGCTTTTTCGGCATGGTAGTGGTGGCGCCCTTCCTTCAGGACTACCTCGGAGCTTCCACCGGCCTCAACCTGCTCAACGCCGGACTCATGCTGGCCTTCATGAGCGTTCCCATCATCTGCTCCGTTGCCGAAGACGCCATCTACTCCGTGCCGAGAGAACTCCGTGAGGCCTCCCTTTCCCTTGGTGCCACCCGCTGGGAAACCCTGGTGCGCGTGGTTCTTCCCGCGGCCAGTTCCGGCATAGGCACCGCCGTCATGCTCGGCATGTCCCGCTCCATAGGCGAAACCATGGTCGTACTCATGGTGGCCGGCGGCGCAGCCGTCATTCCCACGTCGCTCTTCGACTCCGTACGCCCGATTCCCGCCTCCATCGCCGCGGAAATGGCCGAAGCGCCCTTCCACAGCGAACACTACTACGCCCTGTTCGCCACAGGCATAGTTCTCATCATCTTTACCCTCATCTTCAACGCCACCGCCTTCCGCATCGCGGAAAAAAGAAATTCCGGCATAGGCTGCTAGGACAAAACACGATCGGGCGCTGAAAAGACGCGAAAAAGCCCCCTCTTTCCGCTTCGCTTCCATCAACCCCGAATCTCATCCGTGATACTCTGTTCGAGAACACGCTTTCCCCGGATGCTCAGGGAGAAGATATGAATACATCAACGCGCAATCAGTTCAGACTGCGTCTTCAGAACATCATGTTCGGCCTGCTTCATGCCTCGGCCGCCATCAATGTGCTCGCGCTTTCCGGCGTGTGCCTCTACCTTGCCATCAACGGATTTTCCGCCCTTTCCTGGGAATTTCTGACGGACTACCCCAGAAAAATGATGACGGAAGGCGGAATCATGCCCTGCATCGTCGGCACGTTCCTTCTGGCCTTCGGCTCCATGGTCATCGTGTTTCCCATAGGCGTGGCCACCGCCGTCTACCTGCATGAGTACAGCCGTCATTCCCGCCTCACCTACTACATCCGCTTCGGCATCAACAATCTGGCGGGGGTGCCCTCCATTGTCTTCGGTCTGTTCGGCCTCTCCTTCTTCGTCACCTTTCTGGGGCTCGGCGTCAGTCTGCTTTCGGGCATTCTCACGCTCGCCATTCTGACCCTTCCCATCATCATCAACACCGCCGAAGAATCCCTGCGCCGCGTGCCCGATTCCTGGCGCGAAGCCTCCTTCGCCATGGGCGCCACCAAGGTACAGACCATCCTGCGCGTGGTCATTCCGGCCGCCTTTCCCGGCATGCTCACCGGCTGCATTCTCGGCCTTGCCCGCGCCGCCGGAGAAACCGGCGCCATCATGTTCACGGCGGCCGTCTACTTCACGCCCCACATGCCCGATTCCTTCCTCAGCCCCGTCATGTCGCTGCCCTATCACATGTACATTCTTGCGACCTCGGGTACCGACATAGAAAAAACGCTGCCGCTCCAGTACGGCACCGCGCTCATGCTCATCTTCCTTGTCGTCGGCATGAACCTTCTGGCCATCGTGCTGCGCGACCGGCTGCAGAACCGAAACAAGCAGTAGGTCAGGCTCCCCGGGCTCGCGAAGACATCCAGAAAAAACTTCGGAACGGTCCTGACCCCTCCTCATAAGGGCCGCCCGTCCGGATCACGACCGAATCAAAGGTCGTGATCCTTTTTTTTCTTGACATAGATTCGATATCAAACTAAAAAACATCTCCATGAGACACCAACCTATCTTCAACTATGCCAGCCGGCTCCGGGAACTCGGCAATACCTTCATCATTGCCGAACTGAAGAAGGCAGGCCTGCAGGACATCGTTCCCAGTCACGGCGGTATTCTTGCCCAGCTGCTGCAATGGGAAACCCGCAACATGAGCGAACTGGCGCAGCATGCCCATCGCACGAAGTCAACCGTAACTGCACTCGTCACCAAGCTGGAACGTCACGGCTATGTGGAGCGCATTCCCGATCCGGAAGATTCCCGGGGAGTGAAAGTCCGTCTCACCGAAAAAGGCCGCGCCCTGCGCCCTGCTGTGGAAGCTATTTCCGACGGTCTGCAGCAGATCATAGACGAGCGCCTCACCGAGGAAGAGTCCCTTCAGCTTGAGCATCTGCTTGCCAAGTGCTTGAAAAAGTGAGGGCCCGTCGACACGGAAAGGGCCGCTCCTTTTCCGAATAAGCCGAAGAAAGAAGGGAACGTTTTTTATTTCACTTTAGTTCGACATCAAAATAAAAAAGGAGAACATCATGTCTCTATATGCCTTCACCCATCTGGATCCGACCGCCGGACGCAGCGAGCTGCACGACAGCCTTGACCTCACCGGGGCAGAAATTTCCTGCAACCTCCTGCCTGCCGGAGTCTCCGTCCCCTTTGTGCATTCCCACAAAAAGAACGAAGAAATCTACATTGTTCTTGAAGGCGAAGGAAAAGTCTGGCTCAACGGAAAGGTCTTTCCTCTGAGCGCCGGCGACAGCTTCCGCGTCGCCCCGGAAGTGGAACGCTGCATCAGCGCCGCAGCCGACAACTCCATCCGTTTCCTGTGCGTTCAGGTCAAGGCCGGAAGCCTTGAAGGCTTCACCATGAATGACGGCGTCATGTCGGAAAGCAAGCCTGAATGGCTGTAAAAGAGCCTTAACGATCATAAAAGCAGAGCGGACCGGACGCCTGCGCAATCTCCGTACTGGGGAAAGCTCCAGTCCCATGGCGCTCGGGGCTGCCGGGTATGAACGGAAGGAAACGTCCGTCTGCCTATACTACAGTTAAACTCCTGACGCCCTGCGGCAAACAACATTCTCAAAGCAAAAGGCGGTACTTCCTTTGGAAACGCACCGCCTTTTGCTCATTAGCTCCGCCTGACAGCACAGAGAACCGCTCCTTTTGTCCGACTGCCCCTCCCCCCAATAAAAAAGAGTAACAATACACAAAGTCTACCGGCAAAAATCAACACTGAAAACAGGTCGGCCGTACGGCCGCCTTGCGCCGAAGGACTCTCAGACGAAGAGAAAGTCTCCCATAAGGGAGAAATCCGTCACTTCTTTTTCATTTCCGTCATGCCGGGGAGATATCGGATCAAGCTCAAAACTACGGATGAGGATGTCACCCCTAATCCGCATGAAAAAAGAAAGCCTCATAAGGCGTACCTTATGAGGCTTTCCTGCTTTTTCAGATGGTCGGGATGGCAGGATTTGAACCAGCGACCCCAGCGTCCCGAACGCTGTACTCTACCAAACTGAGCCACATCCCGACAACGAAGGGGAATATAGCCGCACCTCATGCAAAAGGCAAGCCTTTTCTGCACTCTTTTTCAAGAAAAGATGGGATGCGACTTTTTCCTCCGTAAATCATGCTCGTTCAGACCCGATTCGAAAGCGGATCAGGCGTGGACCACCTTGTCGAGAATGCCCGTCAGTTTGGCCAGAGCCACGCCGTAGTTGCACAGCGGAACGCCCTGCTCCGCCGCTCTGCGTACTCTCGACATCATGTACGTGCGGTTGAACATGCATGCGCCGCAGTGAATGACAAGATCATACGGCGTAAGATCGGCGGGAAAATCCGTACCGCTCACCACGGTAATGTCCAGCGTTTCACCGAAGCGTTTGCGGAGAATACGGGGAATCTTCTCTCTGCCGATGTCCTCGGCAAGCGGCGCATGGGTGCAGGCTTCGGCAATGAGCACACGGGAATGCGCCGTCAGGCGGTCAATGGCCTCCGCACCGCGGATGAACTCCTCAATATCGCCCTTGTATCCCGCCATGAGTATGGAAAACGACGTCAGCAGGCTCTGCTCGGGCTTGAGCTTCCACACCTCGCCGAACACCTGGGAATCCGTAATGATGAGATGCGGCGGTGCGGAAAGTGCATCCAGCGTCTGACGGATCTTGTCGGCCGTGCAGCTCGCGATGATGCACTTCTTGTCCAGAAGTTCCCTCGTCACCTGCACCTGAGGAAGAATGAGACGTCCCTGCGGGGCCTGAATATCCTGCGGCATGACCAGCATGACCACATCGCCCTCACCGCAGAGGCTGCCGGTAAGATTCATTTTGCCCCAGTCGGCAGGCACAAGGCGAAGCATCGCTTCCCTCAGACCGTCCATGTTCGTGCCCTCTCTGGCGCTCACGGCCACGGGCCTGCGTCCGAGCACCTCCTGAACATGGGCCGACAGCTTTTCCACGGTGGCGTCATCCAGACCGTCCACCTTATTGAGCACGACGACAAAGGGCGTCTTGCGTTCCCGGAAGGCGGTCATCCAGGCCTTTTCCAGGCTCAGATCCTCACTGCCGGCCAGCACGAGAAGGGCAATATCCGTCTTTTCAAGGGCCTCCTTCGTCTTTTCAACGCGGAGTTCCCCCATCGTTCCGCTGTCGTCGAAGCCTGCGGTATCAATAAGCACACACGGTCCGAGTCCGTGAATTTCCATGGACTTGTACACCGGATCCGTCGTCGTTCCCGCCGTTTCGGAAACGATGGCCGTCTGATGACCGGTGACCGCGTTGATGAGCGAAGACTTGCCGGCGTTGCGTCGGCCGTAGATACCTATGTGCAGGCGCCCCGAACGGGGCGTATCATTGATGGTGTCGGACATTGCCGCTCCTTTTTTCTTCAACTTTCGGGGCAGGCTCTCAGTTCAGCCTGAAGTCGCCCCTGTCGACCACGATCTCATAGCCCACAGCCCGGATGCGGGCCTTGAGCTCTTCTACATTATCCGCGCATTCCGCGCCTTCGGACAGCTTGTTGTTGTACAAGCGGTACCTGTCCCGGGCTTCCCGCGGGGAAAGATTGGGCATGAGCACGTTGGCGCCCGCAAGAATGCCTCGTTCCCGACCGTCTCCTGCCGCCGTTCCCAGCGCCGTGGTGGCGGGCAGCATGGCCGCGGGCAGCATGAGCCGTACCAGCGCCACCATGACCAGCGTTCTCTCCACACTGCAGGAGGGAAAATCGGCAAACGGCGTCTGCGCATGCGGGATGAATGGCCCGATGCCCACCATTTCCGGCTGGAGCCGGTGAAGATAGAAAAGATCTTCCACAAGGCAGGCCGTCGTCTGCCCGGGGGACCCGACCATGAATCCCGCACCGGTCTGATACCCGCAGTCCTTCAGCGCCTGCAGACAGTCCATGCGATGCTGCCAGGACTGCGCGGCGGGATGAAGCACGGCGTAATGCACGGGATCGGCCGTCTCGTGGCGCAGAAGAAAACGATCGGCTCCGGCCTCCTTCAGTATACGATACGACTGAACGGAGCGCTCGCCGACGGAAAGCGTCACCGCACAATCCGGCCACTTTGCCTTGATCTCCCGCACGATGTCGGCAAGACGCTCGTCGGTAAACCAGGCATCCTCACCGCCCTGAAGCACGAAGGTGCGGAACCCGAGTCCGTAGCCATGCTCACAGCACTCCAGAATCTGTTCAGGCCGAAGCCGGTACCGTTCCGCCTGCGCGTTGCCCGCACGAATGCCGCAATAGCGGCAGTTCTGGCGGCAGATGTTGGAAATTTCAATGAGTCCGCGAATATAAATTCTGTTGCCGAAGTGCTCGCGGGCTTTTTTACGGGCGGCGACAAAAAGCTCTTCCCGAACGCGGCCCACGCTCTCTTCGTTGAGAGGCTCTCCCCTGTCCGCCTGAACCGGACTTCCGGGAACACGCCTCTCCATGCCTGCCTCGGCAAGAAAAGCCGCCTCCATGTCGGCAGCGTTCTCAGGAACCGGTCCGGAGAAAGCCTCGGGCGCACAGGTATCGATGAAGGCGGCAAGAGTCGCGGCCTCCGGCATGCGGCCTTCACTCATGCTGCGGATAACGTCAAGACAATGCTGAACATCCATGATGTCACCTTTTGGAAATGGCAGCCTTCACCGAGACACCCTGAAGCTTTCCGAGCCTGCCGGTCATGCCGGAAATGGCCTCCATGCTTCCGTCCACGGCAAGGGCGATGATGGAAACGCCGCGGCTGCGATAGGGAATGCCCAGACGGCCGACGATGATGTCGGCATACTGATGCAGGATGAGGTTAATCTGGGCAACGGATTCGGGTTCATTCACCACGATGCCCACGGTTCCCAGGCGGGATTCGCTCATATATCCTCCTGAAGGCGCGACCTTCGCCGGCAGATGCCGCTCCGAAGGCATGAGATCCGCCCCCTCTTTTCCATCGGCCTTCCCCGCAGCGCCGCGGAGCATTGAAAAAGTTCGTACTCCGTCGCTGCCGCAGAAAACCGCGAAAGACATTCAGACGAAGCTGCCGCGTTTTTCGGATACAAGACGGCCCGGCATCCAGAACGCAAGGCGTCTCCGCTCGAAAGGCCGCAATACCAAAATTCAAGTAACGCTTTAACTATACCCTGACGATATAGTTTTCCTTGCGAGGCTTTGCGGGAGCTTCGCCGTTTTCCGCCGCATAGCCGAGAACACAGTGAGCTATTCCTTCGTAGTCGCCCTGAATGCCCCATTTTTTGAGAAGAGCCTTGCCCTCCTCGCTCTCGAAAACCTCATGAGCGCGATGAATCCAGCAGGAACCGACGCCGACGGCATGAGCGGCCAGCATGAGATTGCCCATGACCAGCGTACCGTCCTCCCGGTATGTGGGGCGGGACTTGTCGGCAAGAACGACAACCACCGTGGGAGCGCCGTAGAAAGGATCGCCGTCGGTACCGAGAACCGCGGCGTTCATTCTGGAAAGCTGATCGACAGTCTCCCTGTCCTGCACGACAATCATGACAGGGGACTGTGCTCCGCGTCCGGTAGCGGCCCACGTTCCAGCCTCAAGAATGGCGTTCAGTTCCTCATTCGTGATCTGACGGGACTGAAATTTACGGCAGCTGCGCCGTGTCCGTATATCCTGCAGCGTTTCTTTCATGACTTTCTCCTTGAGAACAACGATTACCGGAAAAATACGCCGTCAAAGCGTATCTCCGGAAAGAGGTATCTTCCTCTCTTTTTTCCATTTATGCAAGAACGCCGCCCCCTTCCACAAAAGGAAAACCGCCCGCCGCAGCGCTCCGCGTTCACGGCTTTTTCTTGACAGGTCCGTCCGTTCCTCTACAATACCCAGACACCTTTATATTTGAGGAATCATTGAGACCCCATGCTTCAAATCAACCTGCTTGATACCGCCCTTCTGATCATTCTGCTCTTCTTCAGCGTCAAGGGCCTGATTCGAGGACTGGTTCAGGAGGTCGCCGGCCTGCTCGGCGTGGCCGCCGGCATCGTGCTGGCCCGCACGTTCAGCACGCCGCTTGCCCCCATGCTCGCCAAGTACGGCGTATCCCAGAGCTTTGCCCCCATGCTTTCCATGGCGCTGCTTTTCGTGGCGGGCATACTTCTTGTGGGGCTGGCCGCCCAGGTCCTGCACCGTATGCTGGAATCGGCCTTTGCAGGCGGCATAGACCGCATGCTCGGCCTGCTGGCAGGACTTGCCAAAGGACTTCTCTTTGCAGGCGTCATAGGCTACATCGCCATCAGACTGCTGCCGGATGTGGATGTCGTCAAACATTCACAGGTATTGCCGCCTCTCATGCGCTTCATTCAGGCGCTTGCCGGTTCCCTGGATCTGCACATTCCCCAACTGTAATCATTCCGCGCGTCGCGCCGTATTCAATGGAGTTCACCATGAACGAGCAGGAACAGCTTCTCCGTTTTCAGGACGTCATCAATCAGCTCATCGACCCGGACAAGGGATGCCCCTGGGATAAGGAGCAGACTCCCGTTTCCATGTGCGAGTATCTCATAGAAGAATGTCATGAGCTGGTGGACGCCATCCGCTCGGGCAAACCCGGCCATGCCTGCGATGAAATGGGCGACCTGCTCTTCGTGCTGCTGCTCATGGCGCGCCGATTTGAGCTCGCCGGACAGTTTTCTCTGGGCGACGCGCTCAAGATGGGCGCGGACAAGATGATCCGCCGTCATCCCCATGTCTTTGAAGAAAAGAGCTGCGAGAACATCGACGAGCTCATGAAGAACTGGGCCGCCATCAAGAAGGCGGAAAAGGAAGCGGAAGGCGAAGGCGCAAAGGGCGTTCTTTCCTCCGTGCCTTCCGGACTGCCTCCGCTCACCAAGGCCTATCGCCTGCATGCCAAGGCTGCCGGCGCCGGCTTCACCTGGGATGACGATGAGGAAGTGGAACGTCAGGTGGAGGCCGAATGGCTGGAACTTCTGGATGCCAGAGCCTCGGGCAGCGACGAAGCCAAGGAACACGAACTCGGCGACATGATCTTCACGCTTGTGGAGCTGGGACGCCGCATGGGCGTGAAGGCCGGCAATGCCGTGGACTTTGCCGCGAACCGCTTCCGTACCCGCTTTGAAGGCATGGAAAAGCTTGCGCGTGAACGTGGACTCGACTTCAAGGAACTGAGCCTCGACGACAAGGACGAGCTGTGGAACGAAGTAAAGGCTGCCGAACCGCATGAACAGCGCGGTCACGCAGTGGACTTCGCCGCACCCAAAGAAAATCCCGAAGCCTGACGAGTACCCCGCCTCTGCTGGCCGTAGCCATGCTGCCGAACCTTCTCTCCCTGCCGTTTTCCGGTCTGCGCCGTCTGACGCGACGGGTCTTTGTTCTTGCGCTCACGCTGGTGATCGTTGTTCCCTGCGCCGAGGCCGGACAGAGAAAGCAGGATATCTATGCCGGCTACCGCACGCTCTCTTCAAGCCTGCCTGCGCAGCGCCTCATGATTCATATGGGGGTGTGGTATCCCACGCTGCGCAGGCCTGGCACGGTGAAGGAGGGAGACTGGACGTTCCGGGCGGCCCGCAACGCTCCGATCAAGGAAGGCCCGTGGCCCGTGATCATTCTTTCCCACGACGTCACGGGATCGGCATGGACGCATCATGACATTGCGGCGGCCCTGGCCTCCCGCGGTTTCATCGTGGCGGCGCCGACCCATGATCACGACAACGGCGAAGACATGGGCCTGCTGTTCTCCGACAGGGAGCTGCCCGTACGCGCGCTTCAGCTCAAGGCGGCCCTCGATCTTGTGCTCGAACACCCTCAGATCGGCAAACAGGCCGATGCCGGACGCGTCGGCTTTCTCGGATTCGGTCTGCCCGCCCCGGCAGGACTGCTCCTCGCCGGAGGCGAAATGACGCCCGACACATGGCCGGAGTTCTGCCCGAAACCCGCCCCGTCGCAGGAAGAAGGCAGCCTTGCCGAAGCGCCAGTCGAACAGGATTCACAGGAAATGCCTTTTGCCGACTGTGTCGAGCAGGACATCCAGCCGGACAACGAGATTCCCCCCATCTCTGTTCCGCAGGCAGCGCTGACGCCCCGGACAGGCGGCCCCATCTGCAGCTCCATACAGAACTTTCTGGTCACACCGGCCATGGCCGATGAAGAACTTTCGCCCGATGTCAGGGCGCTGCTCCGGCCTTCCGAAAGTCCATGGTGCTCACCCTTTCTTTCCAGCCGCATGGATGAGCTTGTGGCCAGCATGAAAAACCGCACGCAGGAAAGGGAAGAGAAAACCGTCATGCTTCGCGCGGCTGTTGCCTCCAGGGAACAGTTCTTCCGTCGCCTGACGGACTCCGTAAAGCGTACCCATCAGCGTCAGATGCGTCTGGCCAAAACCGCCAACATTCCCGATCCGCCCGTGGCGCTGCCGCTTCTGCCGCCTCTTTCGCACGACATTCCCGTGGCGGACGGTCGATTCAGAGCCATGACCTTCGTATCGCCCGGCTTTTCCATGCTGTTCAGCGAAGAAAGCCTTTCCTCCGTGCATGTGCCGTGCCTGTTCATCGGCGCGGAACTGGAACGCTGGAACAAGCCTTCAGAGCAGGCGGAACGCTTTGTGGCCATGATGCACGGCCGCCCGGAGTACATGCTCCTGAACCATGCGGACTCTCAGGCACTGCAGACGGCATGCCCGGAATCAGATCCCGCAGGACCGCTGACAAGTCTGTGCAACAGTATCGATCCTGAAATGCGCGAAGCCGTTCACGCAAGGCTCGTCTCCGTCCTTCAGGAATTCTTCAATCGCACGCTGGGCAGTACCGGCATGCCGTAAAAGACAAAAGCGGACGACACCCTGCGATGCCGTCCGCTCCGAATATTACGCCGTCTTGTCTCTTCCGGACTTTTCTTCAGAAAAACCGTTCCGGTGAATACGCCTCAACCAAGAAGGCTCTCCGCCAGCGGCATGAAATCAAGCGGCCAGCAGCTTTCGGGTCTCGGCTGGGATACGCCGGGACGTCCAGCCTCAGGACGGCAGGCAAGAACGGCATCCGCCCACTGATGAGGGAAGGAGTCAATGTCGAGGGCGGCGCCGAGAAGCGCTCCGGCAACGGCGCCGTTGGCTGCGGCATCGCCGCCTCTCATGACGGTATCGCGCACACCGGCGCCAGCGTCGGCAGCATGCAGAAGCTGCCAGAACCCGTTCTGAAGCGCCGTGAGCACATGACTCATGTCATTCTGATAGTCTTCGGGGCGCTCCTGTTCCGCCAGAAGCAGGCAGTCTCTTACACGGCCTGCGGAAGCTTCATCCACAACGCCTCCGCTCCACGCAGGCAGCGCATCCACAACGGCAAGAGCCGTCTGAACCATGCCCTGTCTGGAGCCGCTTCTCACGCCGCAGGCCAGCGCCGCGACATACGCCGCACCGGCGGCCCGACACAGAGGATGCGGGCAGGTCAGTCCCGCCTCTTCCGAAGCCCACAGGGCAAGCTTCTTCATACCCTCGTCACGGGATATCCCCTTCCAGTCCGGCTCGCCGCCGTCATGACAGGGAAGAAGCGTTTCAGGCACGAGAGATGCGCCGAAAATACCCAGCGGGCTGACACGCATGAGAGCACAGTTGGACTCGCTGCGCATGTCCGGCTTGCCGTGCAGCGCACGGAAAACCGCGTGAGCGAAATCCACAGGATGGCTGCGGAGCCATTCCTCATAGGCGGCGCGTATATGGTCGGCGCAGAAATCCTTATCCCGGACAAGCGTCCGGGCAAGCGCCAGCGCCATTTCCGAATCGTCGGTAGGCTGCCCGGGCAGCGTTCCGTACAGAGCGCTGCCTTCAAGTTCATCCATGCCGGCGGGATACAGGGCTCTGACGTCCGCCTCTTTCTTGAATTCCACCTGACTGCCGAGAGAATCCCCGGCAATCTGTCCCAGAAGGCATCCCCATGCGCGGCGGATGACGGCAATATCTTTTTCCATCACACAACTCCCATCACTGAATCAGACACGGCTGAGAAACTTCCGGTCATCTGTCCCCATGCGGAGACCTTGCAGGCCAAAGAAATTCTCAACGCGGAAAACCGGTTCACAGACGAATCCGAACGCCGTCCGCTGCGGGGCCGCGGCTGAGAACGCGCGAACGGCAAAGACGACGCCTGAGCCTCAATCTAGGGGCGGGCTTCTCCGCTCTGCTCCATCTGATCGGCCTTGTCGCTCACGGCCGGATAGTCGCGGCTTTCCAGATACAGCGTGCAGTAGGAAGCCTGACCGTGCCCCGTATCGGCGCCTGCCAGGAACACATAAACGGCGCCGGGCCTGTCCGCCGACGCCGCGGCCCCGGCAAAATTCCACTCCACCACTTCAAGACCGCCCTCATCCGCAAGATAGCCGCGCAGATCGTCACCGGCATCGGCAACCTCCTCCATGTTGAGGGAAGGCTCGCCGTAGCGGGAAATCAGCTCATCCTTCAAGCCTTCGAGCATGTTCAGCGTGGCGGCGGCATCCGCACTGGGATCATCAGGAGAAGATGCCATGATTCTTATGATCTTTCCCTGAAACGTATCCACCGCATAGGTATCGAACCGGGCATCGGGCGAAGGCGGCGTAATCTCATACACTCTGATCTGCCAGCGTTCGGACACCGGGGTTTCCGAATGACTGTACCGGCTGATATCCGACCCGAGCTCAATGCCGAAGGCTCCTGCGGCCGCAGCAGACGCCGTTCCGGAAAAAACACACAACGCACACATAAGAAGCGTCCGGATATATTTCATACAATTCTCCCTTGCCGCCCCTGCGGCACCGGCCATAATTAAGCACGGGGACGGCTTTTGTCCAGAAGATTCACTTGTGTTTCCGGCGGAGGAAGGCTAACTATCCGGCTGTCGTATCGTTCACACCTCCTACCCTTTTCCATGCCATGACGGAACATTTTCTCCCCGAGCTTCTCGCGCCCGCCGGCGGCCGGGAACAGCTGGAAGCAGCCATTCTTTACGGTGCGGATGCCGTTTATCTCGGCGGCAGCGCTCTTTCCCTGCGCGCCAAGTGCCGGGGATTCGACGGACAGGAGCTGGCAAAAGCCGTCCGCGATGCTCACAGCGCAGGCGTACGCGTGTACTACTGTCTCAACGCCATGCCCTTCGACGAGCATCTGCCGCTGGTGGAAGAACAGCTGGAAAGCCTGCCTGATCTCGGCGTCGACGGACTCATTGCCGCCGATCCCGGCGTCATTCATCTCTCGCGCCGCCTCTGCCCGTCCGTGGAGCTGCACCTCTCAACCCAGGCCCATTCCGTCAATGCCGCCGCGGTGGCCTTCTGGAAGGAAATCGGCGCAAAGCGCATCAATCTGGCCAGAGAACTGGGCAGAGATGCCATGCGCAGCCTTATCAAGACCTTTCCGGACATGGACTTCGAAGTCTTTGTTCACGGCGCCATGTGCCTGTCGCTGTCCGGGCACTGTCTCATCTCCGAATGGGCCAATCACCGCGCCGCCAATCTCGGACTCTGCACCCAGCCCTGCCGCTTCGAGTACCGCGGCATGAAGCTCACCGTGGAGGAAGGCATACGGCAGGACGGAGCCTTCCTCGACATTACGCAGGGAGACGACTTCAGCGCCGTGTGGGCCCCCATGGATCTGTGCCTGATCCGCTGGATCCGCGACCTTGCAGCCATGCGTCCGGCAGCGCTCAAGCTGGAAGGACGCACCAAAAGCGGCGGCTATGTCGCCCAGGTCACCGATGTCTATCGTACGGCGCTGAACCGTGCGGCAGACGCTCCGGAGGATCCTTCATGGGACGACGCACTGGTGGAGGAGCTGTTCCACACCTCCTCGCGCCCTCTTTGCTCCGGCTTCTTCCTGCCGCAGCGCGAAGTGGAAAACGTTCCGTCCTCTTTCAGGCCGCATCCCGTGGCTGCCCGCCTCATCGAGCCTTCCGAAAACGGAGGATGGCAGATACAGGTGCGCTCGCCCTGGAATGCCGAAAACGATGCCGCGCTGCTGCTTCCCGGCATGCGTCGTCCGAAGCTCAGAGCCGGAACCTATGTTCTGGAAAATCACCGGGGAGAAAAAACAGATCGCCTGAATCCCGGCATGACGGGCACGCTCTATTGTGATATCGAGAACCTCCGTCCGGGACTTTATGTCCGCGTCTAGGCCTCCCGCATTTCTGTCCCTTCTGAAGGGGAATCTCGACAAATACCCAAGGCCCCGCTTCCGTGCGCCGGAGGCAAACTCCGCCAACATGGCATGACACTTCGTATCTTCCACGAAGACCGTACGATCCCGCGACGTCCCCGCCTACCTGCTGCGGCGCGGATAGCGCCTCTCAAAGCGCTCCAGCACATCAAGCAAAGGCGCGTCAAGATACGGCAGAACCTGCGCTCTGAGTTCGTCGGGCACCCCGAAACACGCTTCCGCCATGCTGCCCGCCATGGCTCCCAGCGTGTCGCTGTCGCCGCCGAGCGAAATGGCATTGCGCACGGCGCTCTCCACACCGTCGGACTCCAGAAACGCCTCAATGGCAAGAGGCACGGTTCCCTGACAGCTGACATCGAAGTTGTCCCGCATGCGGATATCATCCAGCGTATCGTCGAGCCGGTACCAGGTGGCGGCAATCTTCTTTCGAATATCCTCCGGCGCTTCTCCGTGCAGAGCAAACCATATCGCCGCCGTAACGGCCTCGGCTCCGCGAATGCCTTCAGGATGATTGTGCGTCACCGCCGTCACCCTTCCGGCCATGTCCAGCGCATCCTCCAGAGAATCAGCCGCCCAGGCACAGGCACTCACCCTCATGGCTGCGCCGTTGCCGTAGCTGCCGTACGGCTCCGGGTGATCGCTGATCAGCCACCGGGAAAAACGGCCTCCGTAGCAGCCCTCGGCCCAGCGGTTGCCGAAAGCTCGCATGGCAGAAACGGCATGTTCCGCAAGCTTTTCCCGGTCATCGCCGCACTCAAGCAGCGCCTGCGCAATCGCAAGCGTGAGCACACTGTCGTCCGTTATGTGACATTCCGGCGTGAACAGCTCAAAATCCCTCTGCTTGTAATTTCTCCACTCAAAGCGCGAACCTGCGACATCGCCGATTATGGCACCCAGCATATCCGTTCTCCCTTTTCCGCCGAAACTGCGGCATATGAACTGTTCCCGAAAGGAACCGCGCCATCATAGCCATTAACGCCGCCCTCCGCAAACGAAAGCCGCCTGCCTCCCGCCGGCAGGCCTTCCCTCCGCACTGAATCTGCTCGCCTATTCTTTTTCACCGAACAGGCGTGCTCTGGAGCAAAGCGCGCTTTTCAACAAAAGCAGCGACGTCTGCGCCCATTACGGGTTGACAAAAAAGCTCTTCTTCAGAAAAACGGATCTGTTGTTTTCCCACCTTTATTCTTTCGGAGAACAGAATATGCGTCGTCACGAAAGGGAATGTTCCGAAGCCTCCTTTCTTCAACGTCTGCTTCAGGAAGCAGATGTCGTCACCGTTGCCTTTCATGCGGAAGAGCATCCCTATGTACTTCCGCTGAACTTCGTCTTCATGAACAACGCGCTGTACATGCACTCCGCTACGGAAGGGCGCAAGCTTGACTGTCTGAAGCGCAATCCATGCGTGGGATTTTCCGTCCACAAGGTACTCGAAATCGACAGAGCGCATGCCACAACACGCTATGAAAGCCTCTGCGGCGAAGGTCGGGCCGTCCTCGTCGACGATCCGGACGAAAAACAGAAGGCGCTGGCCGCACTGGCTGAAAAATATCAGAGCCGCTGTGAACTTCCCGTGCCGGAACGCATGCTGAACAGAACGGCCGTGATACGCATCGACATTCTGCACATGAGCGGAAAATACAATCCCGCCGTCGGAACCGGCAGGCAGAGCTGAGGAATCCCTCCCCGCAAAGGGGTTCTTTTCCGGCATTGCACGGCGTTTCCCCATTCCTCCGCTTGACGTAAACGCCCATACGCCCCTATCTGCGGGGTAAACCATCAACGCTTCTTCCGGGTTCGAGCAGCCTTCCCCGCTCTCGGCAAAAGCCCGATGCCCGGAATCAGGGAGATACTCTTCCGCCATGTCTCACGCCGACTTTCCGGATCATTCCGCATATACCTGCCCCACAGATCTTATGCACGACGAAAAAACAACGTCACTGCCGCCGTGTCAGACGCGGTCGCCTCTCGGCATCAACTACGCCCGCATGCTCGCCCTGCTCGAAAAGGACAGGGAACTTGAAGCCTGCCGGGAATGGCGCAACCTTACGCCCTTCGGAGGAATTCTCGCCTTTCTCGGCGATCCGTACGGGAATAACGCCTGCCCCTCAGCCGCACAGCGACGTCCTTTTCCCCTGCTCCAGCTGATGCGAAACCTGGCGGAACGGCATCCGGACATTCTCTACCTGCCCTTTTCTGATCTTCCCCGATCCGGCCGTAAAGTCGCCGTCATCGGCTCCGGCCCCGCCGGACTGCAGGCGGCCTGGACGCTCCACGAGCACGGCTTCGACGTTACTCTCCACGAGGCCGCTCCCGTTGCCGGCATCACGCTCATGCGTCCGCCGCTCCGGGAATCCGATACGCCGCCATCTCCGATTCTTCCCCCTGTTCCGGCGGAAATCGTGGAACGCACCATGCTCACGCTGACGCTTTCCGGCATCGCCATCAAAACATCGTCCCCCGTCGGACAGGCGGAACTCGGCCGTCTCTGCGAAAGTCATGACGTCGTCCTCTGCGCCTGCGGCAAAGGCGCCGTACTTCCCGCCGATCCGCACGGACGCGTAAAGCAAAACCTGTTTGCTGCAGGTACCTGCGTCAAGAACAAAAAGCATCTCGGCCTTCTCGAAGCCATGGTCGCCGGGAAACAGGCTGCGGAAACAGCCTTCCGCATACTGGAAGGTCTCCCGATGCCGGAAGCGGACACTCCCCCCGCCGTGCCTTCCGCTGCTGAAAACGACCATCTCACGCAGAACCCCTCTGAAGAGGCGACAAAACACAGCCGGGAACTCGTTCAGGACGCTCTTGCCGAATGTCTCAGCTGCCTTCGCTCGAGTCAGAGCGATGCCGGATAAATCCCGTGCCTCTTCCGCCCCGAAAAATACTGCCAGATATTGCTTGACATTCCCGACCGGCTTTTCTAAAGTCTCTCCCGTTGGCGCGATGCCGACAATGGGGATGTAGCTCAGCTGGGAGAGCATTGCCTTCGCAAGGCAGGGGTCGAGAGTTCAAATCTCTTCATCTCCACCAGAAAAATATTGGACCGGTCAGAATTTCTGACCGGTTTTTTGTTTTAACCGCATCACGCCGAAGACAGCCGTGTCCTGCCTGTCTTCACGCCGAAGTTTTGTTTCCGGCCGGAAAACGACAGACTCAAAAACGCCGTACCCCTGACCTCCCCTCGCCTCTCTGCCCTTTTCAGAATCTTTTCTGACCGGCAGCTCCCAAAAGATGACGATTCTGTTTGTCTTCTGAAAAAAAATTATAAAAGAACAGACATCAAATCTTGACATAAGACAACTAACTCACTACACCGGAGTCCTCCACCGTGAGGAGGCACAGTATATTCCTCAACCGGCTAAACATACAGGAGAATCTTATGTCTCACTACAATATGTATCTTCCCAGCTATTCCATCGGTTCAGACTGCTACAGCGAAATCCCCCAGGTTACCAGACAGTACGGCAAAACGGCCGTGGTCATCGGCGGCAAGACCGCCATGGCAAAAGCTCGCGACGCGCTGCTCAAGGGGATTGAGAACTCACAGGTATCCATCATCGATTTCGTCTGGTTCGGCGGCGATTCCACGTACGAAAACGGCAGAATGCTCATGGACAACGAATCCGTGAAGAAGGCCGACATGATCTTTGCCGTCGGCGGCGGCCGTGCCTGCGATACCGCCAAGTATGTGGCCAACGAAATGGACAAGCCCCTGTTCTGCTTCCCCACGGTGGCCAGCAACTGTGCCTCCGTCACCGCCATCTGCGTCATTTACAATCCCGACGGCAGCTTCCGCGAGTACTATTATCCGAAACTTGCCAAGCACACCTTCATCAACTCCGACATCATTGCCGACTCCCCCGCCGAGCTGCTCTGGGCCGGCATCGGCGACGCGCTCTCCAAGGAATGTGAAGCCGTTTTCTCCAGCAAGGATGCCGAACTTGATCACACGCCGCTTATGGGCGTGCAGCTTTCCCACGTATGCACCACGCCTCTGCTCCGCTACGGCGCAAAGGCGCTGGAAGCCTGCAAGGCCAAGAAGGCTTCTCATGAACTGGAGCAGGTAACGCTGGACATCATCATTTCCACGGGTCTGGTCTCCAACATGACCAGCCATATCCCGGATTACTACTATAACTCCTCTCTTGCCCACTGCGTGTACTACGGAGCCACCGTCACCCGGAACGGACACCGCCATCTTCACGGCGAAATCGTCTCTCTCGGCGTTCTCTGCCTTCTGACCTACGAAAAGAAGTACGAGGAACGTGACGCCATCATGGCCTTCAACTCGTCCATAGGACTTCCGGTCTGCTTCGACGACGTGGAAATAGAGGAAGGCGAATTCGAGGCCATGGGCCAGAAAGTTCTTATTTCCACGGAATGGGCCTACCGGCCTGCAGACGTGACGCTGGAAGGCTTCATTGCCGCCATGAAAGAACAGAACCGCAACGGCAGAGCCTACAGGGACTCGCACAACGCAGCCCGGTAAAAGCGAGCCACGTCTCAGAACACCTTCTTTCTGAAAAGCCCTGCACCGGTAGCGGCAGGGCCGTCACCAGCCATGACCGGGAGGAGCATCGAGACCATGGACACCTTTGCAGGCTTGTTCTACTCTAAGAGCGCATGACTGCAGAAGGACACTTCACCGTTCACGTCATAAAGACGTGAGTTGTACACGAAGCATCCGGGCAGGGATATCTCTGCCCGGACGCTTGGTAACTGCTGAGCACCAGCATTGTTTCCGGAGATCCCCTTGAAAAAAACCGAACGACTTTCCGACAGCGTGGCCGAAAACATTCTCTCCATGATTACCGTGGACAGAAAGCTCAAGCCCGGCGACAAACTGCCCAACGAACTGGAGCTTGCCCAAAAGCTCGGGGTCAGCCGCATAACGCTGAGAGAAGGCATACGCATGCTTGCCGCCCGCGACGTGCTGGAAATACGTCGCGGCCGGGGAACCTATGTGCGGGACGACTTCAAGGTGCGCTCCTTCCGGGAGCTTCATGACGTACCAACTCTGGAAGCAAACGCGGAATCCGTGTACGAAATGCGCATGATCTTCGAGCCCGAAGTCGCCTACTATGCCACGCTCCGGGCAACAGACAACGAAATGAAGCACATCTGTGAACTCGGAGAACGCATTGCCGCCAGCAGCCCCGACGATCCTCAGCTTCTGGAAGATGAAAGAACCTTCCACAGAGCCATTGCCAGAGCCACGCACAACGAATTCATGAATCGCCTCATGCCTGTTCTTCAGGAAGCCTTCGAGCAGGCCATGGATCTTGCGCCCCGCAACCCTGAAGCTCTGCACCGCAGCCGTTACGATCATCAGCTTATTCTCGACTTCATGGTCAGCCGCAACGCAGAAGGAGCCAGAAGCGCCATGAAAATTCATATTCTGCACATCATGGACGCCCTCAATATACGGACGAAACGGGGCAGAGACTGATCCTCTTCGTCCGAAGCTGGCACTCGAAACAGGCGGTTCTGCAGGTTACCGTCGTGCAGAACCGTTTTTTGCTGCCCTCCCCCCGGACTAGTACCTGTTTCAAAAGATCGACGACCTCCCTTTTTCCGTCTGAGCGTCAGCCTTCCTGAACGTGTCTTCCCCGCCTCCGGGATGGGAGCCTTCACTTTTTTCTTTACAGAATAAGGCCGCAGGAGCAAGGTGTCCGCCGGAAAGAACTCTCTTTTCCGAAGTCGGGCACATCCCCAGTGCCGCTATCGGCCGGCATCGTTACGGTGCAGCCTGCGCTCCGGCTTCGTTCTGTTCCTGTTCTCCGGCCACAGCGTCCGCCGGAAGGCTCTCCCGCCGCACGTCCCAAAAGCAGCGACGGGGACGAGCTCTGCCGCCGATGCCCCGCCCGTAAAAGTTATCCTTACCGTTCCAGCCTCCGCCTTTCCATGTTCCTCTTTTCCTTTCAAAGCAGCGAGCTTCGTCAGCTTCTGCGCATCACCTTTCCCATTTTTCTTGAGCTCGTTCTTCAGCTGCTCGTCGGCAATGTGGACAAGATCATGGTGGGAAACGACTACAGCGCCACGGCCATCAATCAGGCCAACACCATCCTCGACATGCTCGCCGTCAGTCTTTCCGTGCTTTCCGCAGCCTCCCTCATTCTCATAAGCCAGTACAAAGGCGCACAGAACCGGCAGAAGGAACAGCAGGTCTATGTGCTGTCCTTCTACTTCAATCTGACCGTCAGTCTGGCCATCGGCATTCTGCTTGCCGTTCTGGCACGCCCCGTGCTGTCGGCCATTCAGGTGCCCCCGGAAATCATAGATGAGTCGGTCGCCTATCTCCGCATCACGGGAGGCGGGCTTTTTCTTCAGGCCATCATGTTCTCGCTGAGCGCCTACCTGCGCAGCAACACCTACATGAAGCAGTGCCTTCTTGTCGCCTTTCTCTTCAACATCATCAACATAAGCGGCAACATGCTTTTTCTCTGGGGGCTGGGTATGCAGGGGGCCGTGGCCGTCGCCATCCCCTCGGTCATATCCCGCTTTCTCGGAGCGCTTCTTCTCTTTCACGAAGTTAAAAAGTATCTGCGGCTCGACCTGTCGTTCCGCCGTCTGTTCTCCTGCCGCAGCGCCGAACTGTGGAAAATCCTCAAGCTCGGTCTGCCTTCCTGCGGGGAATCCTTCTCCTACTCCTTCAGTCAGATCGTCATTCTCGCCATCATAAACACCTTCAGCACCGGAGAAGCCGTGGTCAAAACGTATGCCACCATGCTGGCCATGTGCTCCTATCTGTTCACCTCCGCCATCTCCCAGGCCATGCAGATTCTGCTCGGAAGAGCCCTCGGAGCCAAACGCTTCACCGATGCCGAAAATCTCGTCAGGCGGGTCACCATCATCTCCTGCCTGGCCTCGGCGGGCATTTCCTCACTCATCGCCGTCTTTTCCACGTCCATCTTCGGACTACTCACCGCCGATGAAAACGTTATCCGCCTCTGCCGCCTCGTCATGTTCATCGACGTGGCCCTGGAGCTGGGAAGGGCCGTCAACATCGTCATGGTCAGAGCTCTGCAGACCTGCGGCGACGTCATGTTTCCCACCCTGCTTGCCATATTCTTCTGCTGGGTCGTTGCCGTCGGCGGCTCATGGGGCTTCGGCTCGCTGATGGGATTCGGCATTCTCGGCGTCTGGGCCGCCATGACCATCGATGAACTGTGCCGGGCCGTCATCTTTCTTTTTCGTTTTCATCGGGGAGCATGGAAAAAGCTCTCTCTTGTATGATTTTCTCCACGGAGCCGTATCCTGGAAACAATGCGTCAATACCTTGTGTATCTTTACCTTTTCCTCACCTTCTTTCTGTGGGGAAGCCTTTATGTCGTCAGTAAGTACGTGCTCGACAAGGTGCCGCCCTTCACCGTTTCGCTGGCGCGCTATGCCGTATCCTTTCTGATCCTCTTCATTTTCATACGCATAAAAAAATTCCGCCCCATAGAGCGGAAGGACTACAAATACATTTTCATCATCGGCGTGTTCGGCTACTTCGTGGCGCTGGTGCTGCAGCTGCTCGGAACCAAATATTCCAACGCCTCCTTCGCCGCGCTGGTCAACTCTCTGAATCCTATCGTCATCATGATCATGGCGGCCGTCTTTCTGCATGAGCGCTTCACCCTTCAGAAAGGCGCTGGACTGCTTCTGGGCATCATCGGCGTCTATTTCATCATCGGCGGCGTGCACGGCAGCGACATGATGACCGGCATCATTCTTTCTCTCCTGTCCGTGCTGATCTGGTCGTATGTTTCCATCATCATACGAAAGATCGGTCATGCCTATCATCCCCTGCTCATCACGGCATGGAGCATGGGGGTAGCTCTGGTGTGCACCATTCCTGCTTCCGCCGTGGAACTTGCCCGTACGCCCGTCATCTGGGATACAGGCGTTCTGCTCTCTCTGCTGTACATGGCCGTCATGTGCACATGCGTTGCCCATCTGCTCTGGAATGAAAGCCTTTCTCTTGCCGAAGCCGGAACCTGTTCCGCTTTCTATCCTGTTCAGCCTCTGACCGCTGCCGTGCTCGGCATTCTGTTTCTCGACGAATCCGTCTCGCTTTCCTTCTGGGCGGGCAGCGCGCTCATTCTCATAGGCGTCATGCTCTGTCTGGTGCATCTGGAAAAATTCCATAGGTCAGCGCCTCATCATTGATCAACGACAAGCTGTCCCGGAAATCCTGCGCCTATGCATCCGGCTGAGGTTTGATGACCGCAGCCGGATGTTCTGTATTCCGCCGCAAATGCTTTTATCTCCCGACATGGCCAGCCCCCATGTTTTTCCGAAGCCCGACTGAATCTCCTTTCCTGCGCACGGTCTGCAGACTGCCGGAGGCGTCCAGATCGGCATCAGGCTCGGTACCGTTCTGTACTCAAAAAAAAGAAACAAGCAAAAAAGCAACGGCAAGTCTTTCCATAAAACAAAAGCCGGAAAGCGGACATCCCCGCTCCCCGGCGTCTTTTTACCGTCAATCGGAAATCATTAACGGTTCACGGACTTCTTCACCGCAAGTTCCAGAATCTTGAGCGTCATCTCAAGAGACTTGCACAGGGAAGGAATCGGCAGGAACTCCGCATTGGAATGGAAGTTCAGGCCGCCTGTAAAGTAGTTGGGCGTGACAAGGCCCTTGGCGGAAAGCGCAGATCCGTCGGTACCTCCGCGCATGGCAATGGTTTTCGGCTCAATGCCGATGGCATGCGCAGCTTCATACATAAGATCGATGGGCGCTCTGTCTTCTCCGAGAGAATCGACAATATTCCCGTAAACATCCGTCAGGGTAACCTTTATCTCTGCCCTTCTGTGACGTATGCGCATGAAGTCGACCACATCAAGCACATACTTCTTGCGGGCCTCGTAGGTTTCCTTGTCGAAATCGCGGATATTCATGCGCAGAATACAACGGCTGTCGTTGGATTCCATACCGGTGAACCACCAATAGCCTTCCTTGCCGTCGGTGTGCTCGGGAGTCTGCTTGCGGTCGAAGCAGGCGATGATGTCCGACGCCACAAGCAGAGGGTTCACCAGCACGCCCTTGGCGGACATGGGATGAGCCGTGACGCCCTTGATGTCGAACACCACGCTTCCGGCATTGAAGGTCTCATACACGAGTTCGCCGACGGCACAGCAGTCGATGGTATAGGCGAAGTCCACTTTGAACTTGTTCAGATCCAGGAGCTTCGAGCCGCACAGACCGATTTCCTCATCCGGCACGAAGGCCACCCGGATATCGCCGTGCGGAAGCTGCTTGGACGTCATGACGTGCAGCATGGTCATCACATTGGCGATGGCAGCCTTGTTGTCGGCGCCGAGCACGCTGGTGCCGTCGGTGAAGATGATGTCCTGACCGACGTAATCCCCGAGTTCCGGATGCTCGGCAAGGCGGATCCAGATATCCTTCTCGGCATTCAGGCAGACATCGCCGCCCTCATAACGGATGATCTGCGGATGCACCTCAGAAGAAAGCGCAACGGGCACGGTATCGAGGTGAGCCACATATCCTATGGTCGGAGCGCCAGAAACATTCCCGGGAAGCAGCGCCGTAAGGATGGCGTGCTCGTTCACTTCGATTTCCACAAGCCCCAGCTCCTGCAGCTCGGCTGCCAGCAGTTCGGCCAGCTTGCGCTGCCCCTCCGTACTGGGCACAACGCCGACGGAAGGATCGCTTTCGGAGGGAACCGCAACATAGCGCAGGAAGCGCTCGGTCAATTCTTCAGCATATTCATGAGCCATGATTCATGCCTTCTGAAAAATTTTTAGTTCAAGGGAGGATACACATAACCGCTGTTGAAGCCGAGCGGAATGCCTATCATCCAGAAGATGTACAGAACCGCCGTAAGCACCACGAGCAGCGCCAGCGTATAGGGCAGCATCATGGAGCAGAGGGTACCCACACCCGTGGCCTTGGCATACTTCTGACAGTACATGATGAGCAGCGGATAGAACGGGAACAGCGGCGTGGACACGTTCACGGCGGAGTCGCTCACGCGGAAGGCGGCCTGCGTAAGCTCGGGAGAAATGCCCAGCATCATGAGCATGGGAACAAAGATAGTGGACAGAATGGCCCACTTGGACGTGGCCGACGTGATGAGAATGTTCAGCATACCGGTCAGCAGAATGATGCCGAACAGGGTAAGCCCGGAAGGCAGGCCCATGTTCTTCAGGAATTCAGCACCGGCAATAGCCAGCAGCGTTCCGATATTGGACTTGCCGAACACATAGAGGAACTGTGCGGCAAAGAAGGCGAACACAATAAAGGAAAGCAGCATGTTCAGAACATTTTCCATCGCCTTGATCACGGAGGTACTGTTCTTGAACGAGCCGGAAGCGAATCCGTACACGAGGCCGGGAACGGCGAAGAACAGGAACAACAGCGGCACGATGGCCTGCATGACAGGAGCCTGAGGACTGGTCAGGCTGCCGTCGGGCGCACGGAACAGGGAGTTATCCGGCCAGCACAGGAGGAAGAACAGCAGAATGAGTCCGACCCAGGCAAAGCAGGCCCGACGGAAGGCCTTTGCTTCTTCGGCGCTGATGGGATTGAGCTGCAGATCGGGATCATTTTCAAGACCGCTGTCCAGCGGCATGGTCGCACGCAGACGGGGCTCCACGATCTTGTCGGTCACATACCAGCAGGCGGCGATAACGAAGAAGGTTCCGCCGAGAGCATAGAAATAGTTGCAGAGCACATTGACCGAATAGTTCGGATCAAGGGTCTGCGCGGCGGCCTGCGTGAAACTCTGCATGACGGGGTCAATGATGGAGGGCGTATAGCTTGCCGTAAAGCCGCCGGCAAGACCGGCGAACGAGCAGGCTATGCCCGCCAGAGGATGACGACCGCAGGAATAGAAGATCAGAGCCGACACGGGCATAAGCACCACATAGGCGGAGTCGGAAACGATGTGGCAGAGAATGGAAACAAAAAGGACGGCGGGAGTGAGAATATTGCGGGGAATGATGCTGAGCAGCTTTTTGAGCAGCACATGAATGAAGCCGCTGCCTTCCGCAATACCTATGCCCATGGTGGCCACGATGGTCATGCCGAGGGGCGGGAAGTTCATGAAGTTCTTGACCGAGGAAACAACCAGATCAAGAAGATTCTCCGGACTGAGCATATTGAGCACCTTGATGGTTTCACCGGTGCTCGGATGCTTGTAGTCAAAGGAGACAAAGGAAAGGAGGAAAGACAGGAAAATAGCAATCAGCAGAGCATAAATGAAAAGCATGGTGATGTGCGGCAGCTTGTTGCCGGCCGCTTCCACCGCGTTCAGAAAACGATTCATGGCCCCTGTGGGCTGTTCAGGTTTGGACATAGGCACTCCTTGGACGATAAAACTCCGGCCGATGTCGGAACATCAGCCGGGCATGACAACGTCAACGCCTTACTTTGCCCATTTTCATGCCGGTATGCAAGAAAATCCCACGGAAAATTAAAACAAATTCCGGGTGAAGAAATACCTGACTGCAATAACGTCTCCGCCATTCTCCGTATCAGCCTGCGATGCGCCTTAATATGTCTCCGGATATCAGGACGGGCCCATGCTGCATTCACAACAACTTACATACATGACAGGTTATTTTTATCCCGGTACAGAAAGTTTACCAGCCTGCTCCAAAGACGGAAGACTTCTGTCCCTTCCCACCGGAAGATGCCGTTGTGTCTGATATCCGGCCGTCAGCCTGTCCTCTTCTTTCCGTTCATCCGGCAGAGAGGATGAGACAGGCCCGCCCCCCCTTCTCCCGACCGTCCATCACTTTTCACTGACCCTCATGCGTAGTACAGGCAGATTCCGCCCAGTCGAGGTGAAAATCATCCTTTGAGAATCCTGTTCGCGCTTCATAGGCAGTCCGGGTTCTGAACATGCATTTTTGAAAAAAGCGTATCGAAGCCGCCCGTCTTTTCTCCATGCCGTTTTGCAAACAAAGGCCAAGTCAGAAACGTACCGGCGATGCCGGATAAAAACGGCATTGGCTGAGATCTCGGCGGAACTTTCCTGCCGAAGCCATGAAACGCAGAAAAAGATGGGCGGGCGTGGCCGGGGGAGCAAGAATTTGATGCGCCGAAAGAACGGGATTGATTAACAGAAAAAGGAGTTACGATTTACCATCGTAACTCCCTGAAATTCTGGTCGGGATGACTAGATTTGAACTAGCGACCCCTTGAACCCCATTCAAGTGCGCTCCCAGACTGCGCTACATCCCGACTCTGGTACTGCAGAGAAAATGTGGAGCTCATGATCAGAATTGAACTGATGACCTCATCCTTACCAAGGATGCGCTCTACCAACTGAGCTACATGAGCTTTTTGTCTCTCGGCGAGGTGTGTAATTAGCAGGATGAGGAGGGGGTGTCAAGCTTTTGAGAGTTTTTTTTAAAAAAATTTCTGATTCTGCTTTGAAAACGCAAAAAATAGACACTTCATTATACTCGGAAACGTTCCTCTCGGGGATGGCGTTCTCTTTTTTTCCTCAAAAAAGGAGAGATGCCGTTTTCACGACAGTGAGGATGGCAACTTGTCGCCTTTTGAAAAAAAGGAAGGGGATAACTGCAAATCAGACCCCGGCTTGAAGAATATATCAGGCTAGAAGAATAGGCTGGCGCTGTTGCCGGGATTGGATTTTGAAGGGGAAATGTCGCTACGAGAAAAAGATGCGTTGAGTCGGTGTTTATCCAGCATGCGTGCTGTTATCTTCCGACAAGCTGACCTGAACAGCTTCGTGTCGGAGCTGGAAGGGATTTTTATTTGTGAGGCGGGGGACGGCCGGTATCGGAATCAGAGTTTTTAGGCCGCATGATCGCGACAACGAGTAGGCTTCTCTCATGATTTCATCGTGATGAACGTCAGGTATCGGGGAAAATCTGGATTGCCGTGCCTGTACTGTAAGATCCCCGGAAGTCCTGCCGGAGATAACAGAAAAAGCCCGGACAAATATCCGGGCTTTTTTTGGTTAAAAGAAAACCCCCAGCTAG
>USBZ01000011.1 GCA_900553065.1 uncultured Desulfovibrio sp.
TAAAGGCTTCGCCTTTTTGGAACTCCCCGCATAGCGGGGAGTTTTCAGTCTTAAAGAAAATCCCCCGAAGCTTTTGACTTCGGGGGACAAACGGTTCCTTTCACGGCGCAGGCCTGTCCGGGACATCAACGCCTGGAGCCCGGGCGGCCAGCCCTTCTCACAGGAACAACTTCCCTGGCGACAGTCGGCGTAAAGCACAAGCCTTCAAGCCAGAACAGGAAACCGTCGGCCAGAGTCTCGCAGGTCTTCTTCAAACTTCCGTTGCTGAGAGAACTCTTGGCAACGGTTTTCTCCAAGGAAAAGTCCTTGCGTATATAAGGTTCGGACGGCGTTGCCCTGCTGCCATCCACCGCTCGGTGCACGATCCTCAGAATATAGTTCTGTCCAAGATCATGAATGTCAAAGCGAAGCTTCTGTCCCATGAATTCGAAGACATGATCCTCAATCCAGGGGCAGCCTCTTCTTTTCAGGGCGTTTCTTATCTCTTCGTAAAGTTCCATACAGGACTCCTTAGAATGTAGTGACCCCTTGTTTTGAAATTCTCTCTGCTGGGTGAAAAGATCAAGTTGAAAAGTCTTTCCGGAATATTACAAAATATTGACATCAAAAAAGACGGACACGAAACACGCCCTCTGAAAAACAGCCAAGGCGGAGAGTCCGGGCCCGTCTTCCTGCCACTGAAGGCGCCACACAGAGATCCCGGAGATCTGTAACTCGGCGCTTTTCCATGTATCTCTTGACGTCACCCGTGCCGCCGTTCTAGGGTATGGCAGCCGTTCAGGACTCAAAGAGCGACTCCGCAAGATTTCCGCCGCTATGCGTCTTCCCCTTTTCCGGGAAGCTGCACGCCCCTTATTACGCATCTTCCGCCTCTCTCCCCCTGTTCCCCGGCCCTCATATTCAACAGGAACCGCCACGCAACTGCGTGCCGTGGTCTGTCGCGCTCTTCTGCCATAAGGCAGCATATTTCCGACATGAAGTCACTTCATGCCGGCACGGTCGAGCCGTGCCTTAAAGATCATTTCAAACAAATACCTGTGCATCCGCATAATCCGTGTCTCATGTAAAAAAAGGAGAAAAACATGATCGGTCCGGAAATCAATTCGTCGTGCATTTTTTTTCGGCGCACTTATCGGCAGTTACGTCGGAAGGCTTCTGGGAGAAACTTTCCGAAGACATCTTCTGCTGGTCTTCGGCTGCATAAACATAGGCATGGGCGTATTCATGATAGGCAAAACGCAGGCTCTGCCGCCCGTAGTCTGCTCCCTTCTGATCGGAACTCTTGTAGGAGAAATGTTCAGACTTGAGCATCTCATCATGATTCTTGCCCAGAAGGTCGCCGCGGCCTTCAGCCGTTTAGGAAAAAAGCAGAACAGCTCTCTGGAATATATGAAAGAACAGTTTTCCATAATCCTTGTCGTCTTTGCCGCCAGCGGACTCGGATTCTTCGGTGCCATGCAGGAAGGACTTACCGGCGATCCCTCGCTGCTCATCATCAAGGTTCTGCTCGATTTTCCCACCGCTCTGTTCATTGCAGCCAATACCGGCGCCATTATCGGCATTCTCTGCGTTCCGCAGTTTCTGGTTCAGATGCTCGTTCTGCTTTCGGCAGGATTCGTCGGCCAGTACACCTCGCCCTTTCTTCTGGACAACTTCTCCGGCTGCGGCGGATTCATCATGCTGGCCACGGGACTGCGTACCTGCGGCATCATGCAGTTTCCCATCCTGAGCATGCTGCCCGCCTTTCTCTTTTCCATGCCGCTTTCCATGCTCTGGCTGCACTTCTTTGCCTGATACCGTGCCTCCTGCGGACTTTTCAAAACGATGTCGAGCGGGTATAAGAGAGAAAGAAGATCGGCCCTTTCAGGAGAATATCAGCCATGCATACGTTTTACCTTCCGCCGGAACACTGGCAGAACGAACTTGAGATCGCCGGCGCGGAAGCGCATCATATGGGCAGAGTCCTCAGACTGCACCCGGGCGACGAAGTTCTGGTTCTCGACGGCAAAGGCCGCGAGGCTCTGTGCCGCATCCTCAGGATCGGAAAACAGAGCGCATCGCTGCAGATACTGAACGAGAAACGGCATCCCCGTCCGACATCCGGCGTCGTGCTGGCCGTGGGCTGGGGCAAGGAAGCCCGCCGCGGCTGGATACTGGAAAAATCCGTGGAACTGGAGGCCGACGGTCTGTGGTTCTGGCAGGCAAAACGCAGTCAGTTCCCCGTGCCGCAGGATGCCAAGGAAACCTGGCACGCCTCGCTGGTGGCCGGAGCCAAACAGTGCCGCAATCCCTGGCTGCCGGAACTGCGTACGCTGCCCGGAGGTGTGGACGAACTTATCAGAGCATCCGAGGGCTTTGAACATAAGCAGGTTCTTCTGGAAAGCGGTCTGCCCTCTCAGAGCTTCATGTCGGAAGCCTTCCTCGGTCTTCCGGGCAGAACGCTCTGTGTCATCGGTCCGGAAGGCGGCTTTACGCCGGATGAGGCGGACAAGCTCATTCAGGCCGGATTCCAGGCCCTGAGCATGGGGGAACGCGTACTGCGCTGGGAAACCGCCGCCATGATGGCCCTCGGCCTGCACTGGTGGAAACGTCAGCATCCGGGAGAACAACAGTGAACCGTCCGCTGCCGGAAAGTCTTCGTCCTTCCGATCTGGAACATTTCGTTGGGCAGCCTCATCTGCGCGCGCAGATACAGGCGCTTTTGAACGGTCCGTCTCTTCCGAGTCTGCTTCTTTTCGGACCTCCGGGATGCGGCAAGTCCACGCTCGCCCTGCTGCTGGCCCGCGCCACCGGAAAAAAAATGCTGCGCCTCTCCGCGCCCGAAGCCGGAATTCAGCAGCTGCGTCGCCAGCTCGCCGGTGTGGAAGTTCTGGTTCTCGACGAACTTCACCGATTTTCCAAGGCGCAGCAGGACTTCTTTCTGCCCATCCTTGAAAGCGGCGAAATCACCATGATCGCCACGACCACGGAAAATCCCTCGTTCAGCGTCACGAGGCAGCTTCTTTCCCGGCTTCATGTGCTCAGACTGAAGCCGCTCGGGCGCGACGATCTGCTTGCGCTTGCCCGCCGCGGCACGGAAAAAACCGGAACAGCCTTTCCCGACGACGTGCTGGAATTTCTTTCCGCGCTTTCCAACGGAGACGCCCGTACACTGCTCAATCTTGTGGAATACGTTTCCGGCCTTCCGGAAGATCAGCGCACTCTGGCCGGAGTACAGAAGGTCATGCCGGAAGTCGTGGCCCGGCACGACAAGGACGGAGACAGCCATTATGAACTTGCCTCCGCCATGATCAAATCCATCCGGGGAAGCGATCCGGATGCCGCGCTCTACTATCTGGCCTGTCTGCTGGAAGGCGGGGAAGATCCCCGCTTCATCTGCCGACGCCTCATTCTTTCCGCTTCGGAGGACGTAGGTCTGGCCGATCCGCATGCTCTGCCGATGGCCGTGGCCTGTCAGCAGGCCGTAGAGTTCGTGGGCATGCCGGAAGGCTATATTCCTCTGGCGGAAACAGCCGTGTATCTGGCGCTCGCTCCGAAGAGCAATTCCACCTACGCGGCCTATCACAACGTAACGAGAGAAATAAAGAACAACGGCATGCAGCCCGTGCCCCTGCATCTGCGAAACGCGGTAACGAAGATGCAGAAGCAGTGGGGCTACGGCAAGGACTATCAGTATCCGCACAACTTTCCCGGCGCCTGGGTGGATCAGGAATATCTGCCTGAAACCGTGGTTGCGCGCCGCTACTATCAGAGCAAGGATCAGGGGGACGAACCCCGGCTCAACGCGTGGCACAAGCGTCATCGCCGTGTCGCGCCCATAGAAAAGAAATAAGCGACGGAAACGAGTATGGAACAGTATTATTCCCGCAACTACCGGTCGGAGGGACATTCTGCAGGCATGTTCCCCTCTCTGCGTTTTTATCTGTCTCTGGCAGGCATCATGTACCGGGCAGGCCGCGTGGCCTCCGCCGGGAACTACGACGCATCGCGCTGGGTGTACGACAGCTACCTTGTCGGCAGACTCATGGAACGCATCGGCACGCCCGTCATCATCGAAGGCGTGGAGCATCTTGAAAACGAAGGTCCCTGCGTATTCGAAGCCAATCACATGAGCACGCTGGAAACGTTTTTCCTGCCCTGCATCATACAGCCCCGCAAGGACGTGACCTTCGTGGTGAAAAAATCGCTGCTCGACTATCCCTGCCTCGGCCCCGTACTTGCTTCCCGCGATCCGCTGGCCATCGGACGCAGCAATCCCCGCGAGGATCTCACCGTGGTCATGGAAGGCGGCCTGAAGCATCTTGAGTCCGGAAGATCCGTCATCATCTTTTCACAGGGCAGCCGCAAGCCCGACGTGAATCCCGAAGACTTCAACAGTCTCGGCGTAAAGCTGGCCCGCAAGGCTCACGTTCCCGTCGTGCCCGTGGCGCTCAAGACCGATGCCTGGGGAGAAGGTTCCCTCATCAAGGACATGGGCTGGATCAAGCCCTCTCTTCCCATTCATGTGCGCTTCGGCGAACCGGTAGAAATCAAAGGACCGGGCCGAGAAGAACACGCGGCCATTGTAAACTTCATCAAGAACAGTTTCGACGAGTGGGTTGCAGCCGATGGCAAAGCATGACTGTTCCCCCGCCATTATCGGAAAGTTGTGTGCAGATGCAGGATTCACGCTTACGGCGGAGCAGTCCTCGCAGCTTGCGGCGTATCTTGACCTGCTCATGCGCTGGAACAGGATGATGAATCTTGTGGGTGCCAAGCACTGGAGAGACGCTCTGGAAGATCTTATTCTCGACAGCTTCCATCTGGCGGACTTTCTCAGGAAAAACATTCTGCCCGGTCTTCTGGAGTCTCCCGAAACGTGGGATCTCGGTTCCGGCGCAGGGCTTCCGGGCATTCCCCTGCGCATGGTCTGGCAGGACGGCAGCTACTGGATGGTGGAATCCCGCGACAAACGTACCATTTTCCTTTCCACGGTACTGGCTCGCTGCCCTCTGCCCGGAACGCAGGTATTCAGAGGCCGTGCCGAACAGTTCATGGAAGGAAAGAAAGCCGATCTCATCGTAAGCCGGGCCTTCATGCCCTGGAAGGAAATGCTTGCCTTTGTCCGGGGGCACCTTGCCGAAGGCGGATGCGTCGTGTTTCTTACCCGGGAAGAACTCCTCCCCGACAGCAGTCTGCCGTGGGTAAGCGCAGGAACCGCCCAGTATGCGGTCAACGGCACCAGGCGCTTTTTCTGCGCCTTCAGGGAAGCGGATCTTTCATAGCGCAATACGCTTGAAAACAGCCCTTGCACCGGGCTTCAGAATTTCGCCTATTCCCTCCTGGCGTACGGCTCTGTCACGCCGTCCGACCAGACAAACGAAACTGCCATACCTAAAATAAGGCAGCCCTTCCGGGTGTTTTTTTCTCATACAGATGCCAAAAGAGGCGGAGAAACGTTCATTTCTCCGCCTCTTTTCGATTCTCCGAAATGTGTCTGACTCCCGGAAATCAGTCGAGCTTCTGCTGTTCGTTGAACCGGTCGATATACTTCTGACGGCATTCGTAGCTGCAGAAGTGCAGGGTCTGATCGCCGTTGCGCACGGTAATGGCGTTATCCTTTTCCACATAGGTTCCGCAAACGGGATCCTTGACCATTTCTCCCGAATCCACGCGCTTCTTCTGCTGCTGAGCTTCCTTTTCCGCCCTCTTCTTGCTGTCGTTCATGAACAGTCTGTACAGCACATAGCAGACCAGCGCGAAAATGACTACCTTGATGATCATACTCTCTCCTGAGCGAGGTTATCGTTGTCACAAGAACACTGCGAAAACAGCGCATGGGTGAATCTATTGGAAAATGACGGAACCTTCAAGACGCCAGGACAGTTTATCCAGCAGACTTTTCACGTTCCTTCCGTCCGGCATGACGAGATCCGGAGCAATTTCAAGCAGAGGAACCAGAACGAAGGCTCTTTCCGTCATGCGCGGATGCGGAAGAATGAGATGTTCTCCCTCGCTTTTCTCTTCGTTGCCGAAAAGCAGCAGATCCATGTCTATGACGCGCGGGCCGAAGTGATCATCCGCATGGCGGACACGCCCCATGGCGAGTTCCTGCTCCAGCATGAAGTCGAGCAGCACTCCGGAAGTCACGCTTTCGTCGCAGTCGAGCCGGATCACCTGATTCAGAAACCAGGGCTGATCCTTTCTCCCCTGCGGTTCCGTGCTGTACAGCGAAGAACAGGCGGCAACCGTCACGCCGGGCATGGTCGAAAGCACCTCGCGCGCTCCGGCAAGGTGAGCCTGCGCATCCCCCATGTTGGACCCGAGGCAGACAAAGGCTTGAGTCATACTACTTCTTTCCATCCTTTTTGGCGAAAGTATACTCCGGTACGGCGTTCTGTCCAGCCCGCAGAAAGGGGTGAACGGGCATACCGCTTCCGCCCTGTTGCCATGATCGATGAAGTGCTGAACGTGACACTCCTTCCAGGAAAGACGACCTGCTTGCGCCCCCCCCCAAAAAAAGATGGACTTTGCCGTCAGGCTGCGGGCAGAGTCATCTTCATTCCCCAGAGAGAAATCCTGGAACAGGGGCATCGGAAGACATCTTCGAACATCCATCGCATCCTCGTCTTGTGCGCTTTCTTCAGGAAATAAGACGAATTCTGCTGTCCTGAACGTTATTTCCTGAAGACGGACTTTTGCCTTCCCTTGCAAGTCGGGCACACCCATGCTAGTGCTTGCATCATGAGCATCGCTGTCCGCCATATCCTGCTTATGCTGGGAACGTCGCTCCTGCTGAGCACGGTTTCCGGCTGCGGACTTTTCCGGGAAGTCGCGGAAAGCCGGCCGGAAGAGTCCGTGCCGCTTTTTGAAACGGATCCGGTCCGCTACAGTACGGAAATCGTGGTGGATGGCGACAGCAAGGATGCATCCTCCATCCGTTCCGCCATGGAGAAGCACAGCCAGCTTGTCCAGTTGAAGTCTCAGTTGCCGGACGGCATGATCGGTCTCATGCGCCGTGCAAGGCTGGACAGGGAAAGCGCCGTAAAACTTCTGCACTCCCTCGGCTATTACGACGGCACCGCCGCCACCGACGTGCAGGAATCCGACACCCCGGGCGGCAGCGCCAAAGTCACGCTCACACTTACGCCCGGTCCCCGCTATCTCATAGGAAAGGCCGATCTTTCCTACATGCCGTCCCCAGCGCCTCTTCCGCCTTTTCCCGGCATTACGCCCGATCCCGTTCCCGAAACGCTTCCCATAGCCGCAGGGCAGCCCGCCGAAGCCGACAACGTTCTTGCCGCCGTCGACGAGATTCCCGAAGCGCTGCACCGTTCGGGCTATCCGGAAGCGGCGGTGGCCTCCACCCGTTATACGCTGAACAAGACGGAAAAAACGCTGAATGCCGACGTTGTGGTGAATCCCGGTCCGGCTTCCGTCATGGGAGAAGCGCAGATACGGGGAACGCACAAGGTCAAGCCCGAATACCTGCAGGGCCTTGTCACATGGCAGCAGGGTGAACCCTGGGACGACAGACGACTGCAGGACTACAGGCGCGAACTGCAGGGACTCGGCCTGTTCCGCTTTGTGGACGTCAAGGCGGCTCCGTCCTCCGAAGGTGTGAAAACCGACTCCGCCGAGAACTCGGCCCTTCTTCTTCCGGTTCTTGTGGACGTGCGGGAATCCAGTTTCCGTACCATCAGCGCGGGTGCGCGATACGCCACGGATACCGGCATAGGCGTTCTCGGCGAATGGCAGCACCGAAACCTTTTCGGCGCGGGGGAAAAGCTCACCCTGAAAGCTCCTTTTGCCCAAGACAAGCGCGGTCTTCAGGCGGATTTTGAAAAGCCCTCCTTCGGCCATACCGACCAGAAACTGCTGGCCGGAAGCTCCTATCTCAGAGAAGATACGGACGCCTATGATACCACGGCCCTCAATGCCTACGTGGGTCTGGAACGCGAAATTTCCCCCTTCTGGTGGGGCAGCGCCAAGGTGTTCAGCGAAACCGGTACCGTCACCCGGGGCAACAAGGATGAATACCGCTACAGCAGCCTCATTCTGGCGCTGCGGCGCGACACACGCAACAATATCATGAATCCCGTCCGGGGCACCTACGCCCAGTTGGAGGTCGCGCCCACAGGCGGTTACTACAACGGCAATTTTTCCGGGGTGTCCACCAAGCTGACGGCGTCAGGCTACTATGCGCCCTTCGATGACGACTTTCTTGTGCTTGCCGCCCGAACCACGGTAGGATCCTTTCTCGGCGTATCCATCAACAATATTCCGCCGTCGCTGAGATTCTACTGCGGCGGCGGAGGTTCCGTGCGCGGATACTCCTATCAGGCCATCGGCCCCAAAGACAGTCAGGGCGACCCGCGCGGCGGCATTTCGTTCCATGAAGTCAATCTGGAAGCCCGCTTCAGAGTGACCGAATCAATCGGCATCGTTCCCTTCCTCGACGGCGGCATGGTCTATGAAGACGAATATCCGCGCCTGTTCCAGGACTTCCAGTGGGGCGCAGGCCTCGGACTGCGCTACTTCACTCCCATCGGTCCCGTCCGTCTCGACGTCGCCGTTCCTCTGGAAAAGAAAAACGATGACAGGGACTATCAGATCTACATCAGCATCGGGCAGAGTTTCTGATGAGCGACCACGAAGAAAAAGAACACGAAAAGCAGCAGACGCCTGTTGAAGCCGCCCCCGTCCCTGCCGCAACCAGGTTGCGCAGAGTGCTGCGCATCGGCATCGGGAGTCTTGCCGTCATTGTCGGGCTTACGGCTGCAGCCGGCGGAGGAGCGTTGCTTTTTCTGCGGAGCGATACCGGAGAAGCATGGCTGACGCGAACCGTGAACAATGCGCTGCAACAGCTCCCCTCCGGCCTGAGCGCTCATGTGGACTCCTTCCGCGGTCCTCTGCCCACCCGCATCCGGCTTTCCGGCATCACCGTGAGCGACGGCCGCGGAACCTGGCTGGAAGCGGAAGGCGCCGAGCTTCGCATGGACTGGAGCGCCCTGCCACAAACGCTTGCCGTGGCGGAACTCACGCTCAACGCTCCTAAACTTCTGCGTCTGCCTGAAACGATTCCTTCCGAAAGCGAACAGCCGCCTTCCGCTCCTTTTTCTCTTGAAGAGACCACCCGGCAGGCGGAGGATTTTTTCCGTAACTGGCCGGACTGGCTGCCCGGCGTCCGCATCGACAAGTTCGGCATCGTTCATGCCTCGCTGTCGGATACCGTTCTGAAAAACGGCTTTCAGGCCACGCTTCAGGCTTCCGCCGCGCTGAACAGAGAAGGCGCACAGCTTTCGATCAACCTTGCCCGTGACAATGCGGACTGTCCGCCGCTGCAGCTTGAAGCCTCTCTTTCTCCCGAACTTGCGCTTACCCTTGAAGGCGAAGGCTCGGATCTTGCTCTTCTTTCTCTGCTGCCCGACGGACTGGGCGAAGGAACAGGAGCAAAGTTCACGCTGACGGGCAGCGGCACGCCGGAAGCACTGGAAAGCGCCCTTACCGCCCGCCTTCTGGACGGCGATAACGCCATGCTGACGGCATCCGCCTCCGTTTCGGCCAATCTTTCGGAAAAGCAGGCTTCCGCCGCGCTGAAGGTGGAAAGCGGCAAGGATGCCCGTCGACTCTGGGCTCTGGCCGGACAGAAGAACGGCAGTGTCCGGGTCAGCGTTGAGGCCGACGCCTCGGAGCAGGAGAGCGGAGCGAGCGTCCGTGCCTCGGCGGCCGTGGAACTTTCGGACATGGACTGGACCGAACCTGCCCTGAACGCCATTCTCGGGCCTTCATGCGTTCTTAAAAGCAGCGCCCGGGCCGACAGAAAAAGCGGCGAGGATACCGTCCAGACACTGCTGGAAGAGGTTTCCCTGAGTTCTGAGCGGCTTCAGGCTCTGATCCACGGCACCCTGCAGCTTTCCCCCGACAGACCGCTTCTTTCCTCCTCCACAAACGTGGAGCTGCACACGGCCTGCACGCTTGCCGACGCCGGAACGCTTTCTTCCGATCTTTCCGGCAGCGCCCGTTTTTCCGGAGACCTTTCCGGAACGCCGGAGGCGCTGCGCGCCGCCATTTCGCTCAAGGGCGACAAGCTGAAAATGTCCGACCTGCTTCTGGAAAACATACAGGCAGGTCTGGAACTTCCGCATGCAGACATTCCCCGCCTTCTGACCGACCTTCCCCGTCTGGCGGAAGATCTCGTCAAAGGACTTTCTGCCAAAGCGGACGCCGTACAGCCTGCCGAAGGAAATTCAACGGCTGTCGTTGCCGAACACACGCCTGCGGTCATCGCCGGTGAGTCTCAAAACATATCCCCGGCAGTGCACGAACATTCGCAAGCATCTTCCGCAGAGCGTCCCCTTCTGAACGGACGCCTCCACGCCGCGGCACGCATCAACGGTCAGAATACAAAACTCGACTCGCTCTGGAGTCTGGAAGAAAACGGAACCGGCGAACATCGAGGCCTGACGTTCTCTCTCGACGGCTGCGATCTCAGCATGGAAAACAATACCGTGCAGGGCAAACTCAACGCCCGTCTGCCCTTCCTGCCTGCCGAACGGAAGGAAGGAACCGTGGCCGCGCTTCTCGGGCTGACGCCTCCATCCCTTGACGGTGAGCTGAACGTGCGGATCACGCGTTGGGAACCTCTTGCGCGCGTCAGCGGCCTGAAGCTCTCCGGCTCCCCTCTGAGCGTGAATCTGACGCTTTCCTCACAGAATCTTCAGACGCTGAGCTGGCAGAGCGAACTTTCCACTTTCCGCCTCAGCGATGCGCAGGGAGGACTTTCCCTTTCCGGACTGAAAACGGAACTCTCCGTCAAGGATGTCTGGGGAAAACCCGACGTTTCCCTGCAGGCCGCTTTGAACAACCTGAAGACTCCGGGACTTTCCCTTTCCCGTGTGGCTGCCTCTGCAAAAGGCAACGCCGCGGGTGCAAAAATTTCTCTGCAAAGTCACGGAGACGTGCGCTCCGACGTGCGTGCCTCCTGGAAACCGGGAGAAGGCGTACTGCAGAAAGTGGAAGCCTTCGTTTCGCCCTCCCTTCTCGGCCTTGCCGGAAACACTCCGGCGGGACTCAGACTTCTGCGCCCCGCCGTCATCCGCTACAAGGATGAGACCTTCTCCTCGCCGGGCATGACCTTCACGTTTCAGCCTGCGGGACAGGCTACTCTTTCCGGCTCCTGGTCTCCGAAAAAAGTCCGCCTGACGGCGGCTCTGGAGCAGCTGGATCTCAAAAAGTTCCGAACCTTCGTTCCGGCTCTTCCTTCCGGTATGGTGGAATGCCGCGCCGACATGGAAGGAACGCTGCAGCATCCCACAGGAAACTTCAAGTTAAACTTGAAGGATATCCGCATTCCCCGCTCTTCCATTCCTCCTGTTTCCGCCGACGTGTCCGGTCGTCTCGGAATTTCCGGCAAAAGACGAATGCTGACGGTGCTTCTGGAACTGCCTGAAGAAAGTAAAAAGGCTCTCGGACTGACGGGAAGCGACATCCGCATGCGGATTCCCTTCACCTCTCCCTCAAGCGGTACGAGCATGCCGGATATGCGCGGCCCGCTGTACGGAGAGGTCGTGCTCGACGGCGAGCTGGGGCAGCTGTGGAGACTTCTTCCTCTGACCGATCAGAGACTTGCCGGTCAGGTTCACCTTACGGCCACCCTTTCCGGCACGCCCGCCGCACCGGTGCTGACGCTGCACGGCGCCATCGACAACGGGCGTTTTGCCGAACTCGTTCAGGGCGTTGAGCTTCGCAACATCCGTCTGCGTGCCGACGCAGACAATCTGCCTCTGCGCGGCAAGTCGGACGAAAAACTGACTCTCACCCTGTCCGCCGACGACAGCCGCCGCGGCAGTCTTTCCCTGAACGGCTGGCTCGAGCCGTCCAGCATGCGTCTTTCGGCCGACGGCACGTTGAATCATCTCTCGCCGCTGCGCAGACAGGACATCAACATCATGCTTTCCGGCAGCCTCGGCGTAGAGGGAACTGTCACCGATCCCTCGGTCAGAGGCGATATCACGGTGGAAAAAGGGCAGGTACAGCTCGTCAATCTGCCCGGCGGCGACATCGTCACCCTGCCCATCGAAGAACCCGGACAGAAGGAAGAAACTCCGGCAACACCGCTTCAGGGTTCGCTGAACGTCCATGTACGCATTCCCAATCAGTTCTTCATCCGCGGCTACGGGCTGGAATGCGAGTGGAAAGGCGATATCCGGGCGCGAGGTCCTCTTGTCCGGCCGAGCATCACCGGCGAAATACAGGCCGTGCGCGGCGGGCTGGACGTGCTCGGCAAGCACTTCGATCTTTCCGAAGGCCAGATATCCTTCGACGGCGGCTGGCCCGTCAGTCCCATGCTGAACATCATCATGGAATACGAATCCTCCAGCATCACGGCCGACGTCGCTGTCAGCGGCCCGGCAACAAAGCCGAACATCGCCCTTTCCAGTCAGCCTTCCCTGCCTCAGGATGAAATCATCTCGCAGATCATGTTCGGGCAGTCGGCGGGCAATTTGAGCCATGTGCAGGCCCTGCAGCTTGCGGCCGGCGCCGCGGAACTGGCGGGCCTCGGCGGAGGCTCCGACGTCATGGGCCTCGGCCGAAGGATTCTGGGGCTCGACGTGTTCAAGCTGAACTCGGAAACGGCCTCCGGCGAAGACGGCAGTCAGGACATGACGAAGACCTCGCTGGAAATGGGCACCTATGTGCGCGACAACGTCTATGTAGGCGTGGAACAGGGCATCGGCAAGGAAAGCGAAACCGACGCCGTTGTGGAAATAGAGCTTACGCCGAGCCTCGAAGCTCAGGCCAAGGCTTCGTCCACCAGAACGGAATTCGGTCTTGAATGGAAGAAGAATTACTGATCGTCAAGAACATCATCCCCGCAGAAAAAACGGATTTTCTGCGAGCAGAACGAGGCAACCATGCCTGAGCAGACAACAACAGCGGACAACTCGCTGGACATTGCATTTTCCGTCCGCTACGGAGAAGTCGGAGAAAACGGCGTAGCCACGCTCTCCGCACTGGGCAACTGGCTGCAGGAAGCCGCAGGCCGAAACGCCGACATACTGGGCTTCGGAGAAAGCGCCCTTCTTCAGCACGGCGTCACCTGGGTACTGACCAGACTGGTGCTCCGCATAGCAAGGCTTCCCCGTGCGGAAGAAAACCTGCGCATTCACACCTGGCCCTCCACCCTCGACCGCTTCGGCCACCGCGGCTATGAAGTGTTCGATCAGGAGAACAATCTCATCGTCAGCGGCGGAAGCGCATGGTCGGTCATGCGCCTGTCCGATCGCTCGCTGGCCCAGCTTCCCGAATCGCTGATTCCCCGCTATCCTGCCGCGCCGCGGCCCTGTCCGCCCTTCGCCTGCCGGGTCATTCCCCGTCTGCGGGCGGAACAGCCCTCCTGTGCGCTTGTCCGGGTGCGCAGGGATGATCTGGACATCAACGGTCATGTGAACAATACCCGATACATGGCCTGGATCATGGAAAATTTCCCGCCCTTTTCCCCCGCAGGAGCAATGCCCGGCGAGCCGCTTACCCCACGCCTTGTGGACATCACCTTCCGGGCCGAATGCTTTCCTCAGGAAGAGCTTGCCTGTCTGTGCGCTCCTGTCGAAGCCCCCGCAGGCACGGAAACGGATGTAGCGGGCAAAGCCACGCCCTGGGCGGAACTGCACTCCATTCAGCGGACCGACAGTCACGAGGAAGTCTGCCGGGCCCTTACGCTGTGGGAAACGAATCCCGAAAGCAAACGTCTCTGATCCGGCTCCCTTCCGGAGCATGGCAAAAAAAAAGACATGCCTGGAAGAAAATGCCATGCGGCTTGCGCGAAAGGATGAACGCAGCTGCCTGGAAAAAGCACAGCAACGCTTCCTAAGCAGCCGGCCTTTTCCGGCAGCATTCCCGAGCCGTGATCTTTCCTGCTCAGATCGGCGTTCTTATCAGGTACGGCTTTTCAACCGACGCCGTTCTTTCATCTCTCCTTGGCCTCCGGAGATCGCCATACCTGTCCCGACGGCAGCCCAGACCACTCTTTATCATCGGGCGCGCAAACTGTCGCAGATGAACGGAGGCGCTTCAGGCAATAGCAGGCGGATGATACTCATGGAAACCGTGAGAATCATCCGCCTGTTCTCTTCCCGAACGTCTTCTTTTTCGTATCCTGTCGAAAAAGGAGACGCTATGGAAAACCTCGACGCTCTTACCGCCATTTTCACCCGCCGCAGCATCCGAAAATTCTCTCCCCGCAGTACGGATGAACAAACACAGAACATCCTGCTCCGGGCGGCACTGGCCGCGCCTTCCGCAGAAAACGCCCGCACAAAACACTTCATCGTCATCAGCAGCAGAGACAAGCTCGATCTTCTGCCCACGCTTCATCCCTCGGCCGGTCCGGCACGGGAAGCTCCGCTCGCCATACTGATCTGCTGCGATACCTCCGCCGAGCCGCAGACCGTATTCTGGCCTCAGGACTGTGCCGCGGCGGCACAAAACATCATGCTGGCAGCCCGTGCTCTGGGACTCGGTTCCCTCTGGTGCGGCATCCATCCGGTGGAAGCAAGAGAACAGGCCTTCATCTCCGCCTTCTCCCTGCCCGGCATGGTCCGTCCGGCAGGTCTCATCATTCTCGGCTATCCTCTGCAGGACTTCTTTGAGGAAAAACGCTATGACTCCCGCTTCCTTCATGCCGACACCTGGAAAAGTGCCTATCCGCCCGCTTCCGCGCCCGATGCGGAATAGCATTCCTCAATCGGGCATTCCGGCATTCCCTCACCTTCCGGCCTCCAGCCCCGCATAATGCTGAAAGGCCCGTCACCGGCACTGCCGGAACGGGCCTTTCGTCATACGAAACTTCTCTGAAAAAGTGAAAGTACTACTTGAAAGATTAAAGCATAACCATCGGAAAATATTCTTACTTTCCGAGGCTAGATAGCAGATATTCCGTGCCGCCGTGAGGCAAGAACCCCTTCATAAACCTGCATGGTGGAGGCAAGGAAGTCATCAAGCGTCAAGCCCCCCTTGAAAATACGGTTCAGACACACCTCGGCAAGTTTCTCCCGCCACGCAACGTCCAGAGCCTGTATCATGCGTTCCGCCATAGCCTGCGTGTCTCCCGGCTCGAAGCAGTATTCGGCCGGAAGAAGGTCGGGCATCACCCCGGTGGTGGAGGAAATGAGCGGCACGCCGCAGGCCATGATTTCCAGAGCAGCTCTGGCAATGGCTTCGGAACCAAGAGAGGCGAGAATGCCGAAGTCGAGGGCACAGATGACATCCTGAGGGCGGGATACCCTCCCCGTCACCGTCACGATGTCGCCAAGCTCGCCGAGACCGTACTCCCGGGTCCAGCGGGCCACGTCGCCGGTCGTGAACTCGGAGTCGAATCCTATAATAAGAAAACGAATTCTGCGAGCCTCGGGCGACAGTTCTCTTGCCCGGGCAAGCGCGGCAATGCTTTCCCGTATGCCCTTGACTTCGTCCATACGTCCGAGAAGGCCCATGACCACATCATCGTCGCCGTAGCCGTACTGACGACGGATCTCAGCCCCTGCCTGCGGGTCGGCATGAAAACGCACCGTATCCACACCGCCGAGTATGGTATGAAGACGCTCGGAAGGAACATGCAGGGCTTCGGAAAAATGCCGCGTCATAAGCGTATTGGTGGAGATCACGGCATCGGCCGCACGGCAGTGCAGCCAGCGGTTGACCGCGCCGCCGCGGGGCAGACGCCGATCGCCGCGGGTGCGCACCAGAGCGAAATCATGCCGCTGCTTCATAAGCGCCCACAGAATGAACGCTTCGCCTCTGTGGCAGTTCACGATATCAGGTCTGAAATCGCGCACGAGATCGTCCATGCCGCGCCACAGCTCAAGAAGCTTGCCCGGAGTCTGCGAATTGAAGGGCAGCGCCACCACGGGCAGCCCCATCTCCTTCGCCTTCTCCAGAGGCGGCGTTCCGGCAAGCCCCGCCACGACGGACTCATGCCCCGCCTTCTGCAGACAGTGCGCGAGCGTCACCCCATACCATGCCGTGGCATTGTACCAGCGGACATTGACGACCTGTATCGTACGCATGATTCCCCCGGATCAGTCGTTGAAGAGCATGCAGGCGAAGACCTGCGCTTCCTTGACCGCAAACGACAGATGTGCCGCCTCGTTGGGCGTATGGCAGTTTTCAAAGATCAGCGCCCACACGGCCGCAGGAATGCCGCGTTCGCGGAAGTTGACGGCCACCGTGGACCCGCCGATACCGCCGCAGCGGCAATCCTTGCCGAGCACTTCCTTCACGGCCTTTCTGAGACCGGTCACCACGGCGCTCTCTTCCGAAGTAGGAACGGCGGCCGGCTCCTGCATGTGCTTTTCCACCTTCACGGTAACGCCGAATTTGCGGGCCACATCATCCCCCAGAGCACGGAAGGCCGCAAGCACGTCATCCAGCGAGTAGCAGGGAAGCACGCGGCAGTCCACATAGAACACTTCCTTGCCGGGAATGGTGTTCACGTTGGGCACGTTGGCCTCATGGCGCGTAGGCGTGAAGGTGGAACGATCGGGAGAAAAAAGCGCGTCGCGGGCCGTGAACTTCGCCTCCACTTCCGCGGCGCCCAGAATCATGGCCGCGGCCGCAGGCAGCGCATTTCTGCCGTCGTCGGGACGGGAGGCGTGGCACTGAGCGCCTTCAATTTCAACACGCAGCCACAGAATACCCTTTTCCGCAATTTCAATGAAGCAGCCGTCGGGACTTCCGGAGTCCGGCACCATCACAAGATCACCTTCGGCAATGAAATCCGGTCTCTCGCGCAGAAGATGCTGAATGCCGTAGGCGTTGCCCGTTTCCTCGTCGGACACGAGAATCAGTCCCAGACCGATTTCAGGAACAATATGATTTTCCCGGAGCGCGGCCGCAAGAAGGCATCCGCTGACGATGGCCTGCTGATTGTCCTCCACGCCTCGGCCGTAAATGAGATCGGGATCGGCGGCATCGCGCGTGACCGTCCACGGATCGCCGCGCCACAGGCTTTCCTCACCTGCAGGAACGACATCCATGTGACCGAGAATCCAGAGCGTGCGGGAAGTGCGTCCGGGCACGCGTACAATGAGGTTGGGCCGCTTGCCGGAAGGAACCCTTTCGTCCACGGCGTCGACATGCTCGATGTCGTCCACACCGGCGGCCCGGAGCCATGCCTCAAGATAGTCGGCTTTCTTCTGCTCGCCGTCGCCGCCGTTATCGGGGCCGAGACCGCGCAGGGCCGTCATGGCGCTCTGCAGTTCAAAAACACGTTCGGAACAGCCGGAAAGCGAATTCAGCAGCGTACGCTTTTCATCCAGAGACATATCGCAACTCCATTAAACGCCTAACACCGGGTAACGCACGGCGATACCCGGTGAAAAGCTCAAAAGAAAAAAATACAGACGCCAGACTTTTCCCCGAGGAAAAAGCTGTGCAAAGGCGTACCCGACATATCCGCTCCGAAGAGAGGACACGCCGTGCAGGAATTCCGCGGGTACGGCCTAGTGACCCTTGGCGGCACGCTTGGAGGCCTTCAGAGGGTTCACCTTGGCCTTGGCGACGACTTCCACCTTGATGTGGGTAGCGAAGTTGCACTTACCGGAAGTCCACTTCTTGGCGGGCATGGGGTAGCTGGCGCAGAACTGCTCGCCTTCAAATTCGCAGACGCGATCGCAGCCGTTGCACTTTTCGACGATGGGCTGAACAAGAATGCCGTTCACTTCAACACCGGCTTCGGTCTTGACGGCGTTCTGAAGAACTTTGCTCATAGGAATCCTCCAAGTAATTCCCCGCCGCAGGCGGGGCTGGTTAGCGCAATAGGAACTCGAATAATTGTCCTGTAATTGCGTTTCTGTCAAGTCCCAATTGACGAAGGGGCAAAAACGGGCCGATCTGGACAGGATGCGGCCATCCATAGTATCTTGCACAGGATATCAAGAAAGGAGTCTCTCATGCCTCGTTTCCGTTCCCTTAAAAATACGCTGCGCACATGGCTGCGCAGGGATGAATGGTCGAAAGATCAGCCTCTGCCGCCGGAGTGCCGGGAAGAAGGAGTCGGCCCCCTGTCGCTGGCCAACGCGCTTTTTGCCTGCCTTACGGAAGGCGGCACCATGGCCGAACGCGCGGCCTTCTGCATGGGCGGAGTCATGGCCGAAGTATATGCCGAATCCCCCGAAGATGCCAAGAACATTGTGCGACGCTTCATGTGGCACATGAACGAGGAATCGGGCAACATCGGCTGGGGCATTCCCGAAGCCTTCGGAGAAACTCTGGCCCAGTGTCCTCCCCTGGCCGATAGTTTCCGTCGCGTGCTGCTTCACTACATCTATGATGCCCCCGAAGAAAAAAGCACCGGCTTCTGCGACCATGCGCCGCTGCGCATTTCCTGCTATCAGGCCATCGCCCGCCTGCTTGAGGCCAGACCCGACTTCGTCAACGAGGCCATGCCGCTGCTGCGCCTTTCCGCTCAGAACGAAACCGACGACGCCTGCAGAGAGGCCGCAAGAGCTCTTGTCCGCAAGTATATGCTGACGGCTCTCTAGCCGCCCTTCTGAGCGCTTCCGGCTTTTCCGGAAAGCGCCGGACATGGTCCGGAGTCACGGCGATTTTACGGAGAGTTTTCCGAAAGACGGACGCCCGTCGTCCGCCGGCAGGAAGAGGCCTCGTTTTCCCCGCATCCTCGGCGCAAGTCTGCCGGAAATCATGCATGAAAAAAGAGCGGAACAAGGATGCTCCGCTCTTTTTTCATGCTCGAAAGTCCGCTCTACAGAATGATGCCGGAACCGCCGCCCTGCTGGGGATTGGGGTTCAGACCGCCGGAAGAGAGGGACAGATTGGAGCTGGCTTCCAGATATTTGTCCTGCACTTCCTGAGGGGTGTGCGAATATTCGAAAAGGAAGTGCTTGCCTTCAATGCGGCCGTTGAACTCCTGATCGAAAGGATAGCCATAGGGCAGCATCATGAGCTGAACGCCCTGCTGGGTGGGGACGGTCTGCATGATGGCGACATCGGTCAGAGCGTTGGCATCGGCATCATACTTGCCGATGACGAGTTCACCGGTCACGATTTTTACAAGACGGATATCATAGGCCATGATAAGACTCCTTGAATGTTGTGGTAGATAAGTAGGAAGTACCGGGCCTCTTGTCAAGTCGAGGGGCTATTGCCATTTGCGTAATGTGAGCCTATTTTTTTCCCGACATGAGGAGTTTATACCATGAACAGGACAGGATTTTCCCCCGATACGCTGCGGAGACTCGCAGAGCTTGAGGAACGTCTCCAGTATCGCTTTCACGACATTTCGCTGCTGGCCACGGCGCTGACGCACAGCTCCTGGGCCAACGAGCACAACACCGTTCACAATGAACGGCTGGAATTTCTGGGCGACGCCGTTCTGGAGCTGAACGTGTCCCATGAAATATACAAGCGCTTTCCCCAGGAAAGGGAAGGCGGCATGACGCGGCTTCGCTCCCGCCTGGTGAGCGAAGGCAAACTGGCGGAGCTTGCCCGGAGCCTGAAGCTCGGCGAAATGCTGTTCATGGGCCGGGGAGAAGAGGCCCAGGGCGGCAGAGAACGTGCTGCGCTCATTGCCGATGCCATGGAAGCCGTTCTCGGCGCCGTCTATCTTGACGGCGGCCACAAGGAGGCTTCCGCGCTCATTCATCGCCTGTATGCCGACAGATGGCCCGCTCCCGGCACCGACCGCAAGAGCAAGGACTACAAGACGCGTCTGCAGGAAGTCACGCAGGCCATGCTCCACTCTCTGCCGGTGTACATGCCGCTGTCGAGCAGCGGCCCCGAACACGCCAAAATCTTCCGTGTACAGCTCGAACTTTCCGACGGACGCTGCTTCATCGCGGAAGGCGGCAGTCTGAAGCGGGCCGAACAGGAAGCCGCAAGGCTCGCTCTGGCCGCTTTCGGCGTACAGGACTGATCCGCATCGTTTTCGGGAGAGAACGCGTCCCGGCCCTTGCGTTTTCATCATCTTCATAGTAGAGTATCCGCGTTCGATTCCCTCAGGGTGTCTTGTATGGATACAAGGTCGACCTTGACTCACATTGGTCTTGATATCGGCTCCACCACGGTGAAGCTTGTTGTCCTCGACCCGTCTACTCGTGTGCTCTACGCACGCTATCAGCGCCACATGTCCGATGTGCGGGCAACGGTGGCTCAGCTTTTCCGGGAAGCCCTTGCCGACGAGCAGATTTCCGGAAGGGTCTTTACGCTTGCCGCCACGGGTTCCGGCGCCATTTCCCTTACCGAAGAACTCGGCATTCCCTTCGTTCAGGAAGTCATCGCCTCGGCGGAAAGCATACGCCGTCGCATTCCCGATGTGGATGTCACCATCGAGCTCGGCGGCGAAGACGCGAAGATCACGTTCTTCACCGGCGGCGTCGAGCAGCGCATGAATGAAACCTGCGCCGGAGGTACGGGCGCGTTCATTGATCAGATGGCCGCCTTCCTCAACACCGATGCCGCAGGCCTGAACGAACTTGCCGCTCACAGCCGCACCATCTATCCCATCGCATCACGCTGCGGCGTTTTCGCCAAAACGGACATTCTGCCCCTGCTCAACGAAGGATGCGCCAGAGAGGACATTGCCGCCTCCATCTTCCAGGCCGTGGTCGAACAGGCCGTCAGCGGTCTGGCCTGCGGCCGTGCCATTGAAGGCAAGGTCGCCTTCCTCGGCGGCCCGCTCGCCTTCCTGAGCAGTCTGCGTCAGCGCTTTGTGGAAACGCTGGCCCTCTCGGAAGAAAACGCCGTTTTCCCGCCGTATGCCGAATATTTCGTTGCTATGGGCACCGCCATGTATTCCGTTTCTCAGCAGGAGCTTCCCGGCAACGAGCAGCAGGTTGGAGAGCGTGTATGGACAGCCGAAGAGCTGTCGGCTCTTGCTGAAAAACTGACCGGCAGTTCTCATGCTCCCGACGTGGTCTCCCTGCCTCCCCTCTTCAGCAGCGAGGAGGAGCTGACCGAATTCCGCGCAAGGCACAACGCCCACAGCGCGCAGCGTGCGGAACTTGCCGATCTTGCCGGCAGCGCGGAGTCTCCCGCTCCCGTCTATCTCGGCATCGACGCAGGCTCCACGACCATCAAGTCCGTGCTTGTGGACGAACAGGGGCGCATACTCCATCAGTCCTACGCGCCCAGTCAGGGGCGTCCGCTGGACGCCGCCGTGCAGATTCTCAAGGATATCTACGCGGTGCTGCCCGCTCATGCGCGCATTGCCGGCGCAGGCGTTACCGGTTACGGCGGCGGCCTTCTCCGGGCTGGTCTGCATGCCGACATCGACGAAGTGGAAACGCTGGCCCATTGCAAGGCGGCCCAGTTCTTTCTGCCCAAGGTCACCTTCGTGCTCGACATCGGCGGACAGGACATCAAGTGCCTGCATGTGAAGAACGGCATGGTGGATCGCATACAGCTCAACGAAGCCTGCTCCGCCGGATGCGGTTCCTTTATCGAGACCTTTGCCAAGTCGCTCGGCATGGATCTGCCCACCTTCGTGGATGAGGCCCTGCATGCCCAGAATCCCGTGGATCTCGGCACCCGCTGCACCGTGTTCATGAACTCGCGCGTCAAGCAGGCCCAGAAGGAAGGCCGTTCCGTGGGCGATATCGCGGCCGGACTTTCCTATTCCGTGGTAAAAAACGCGCTCTACAAGGTCATCAAGATTTCCAGTCCCGAGGAACTCGGCGAATACGTCATTGCCCAGGGCGGATCTTTCAAGAACGACGCCCTGCTTCGCGCGCTCGAACTCAGCCTCGGCCGCGAAGTGCTGCGTCTGGACATCGCCGGACTCATGGGCGCCTTCGGCGCAGCGCTCATCGCCAGGGAAAATGCCTCGCCCGAAGGCTCCACCATTCTTTCCCGCGAAGAGCTGGCCGCCTTCCATGCGGAACGCAACGTCACCCGCTGCAAAGGCTGTTCCAACCACTGCCTGCTCACCGTGAACCGATTCTCCGACGGCTCCCGCTTCGTGTCCGGCAACCGCTGTGAACGCGGCGCGGGGAAAAGCGCTTCCGACAAAAGCCTGCCCAACCTCTTCGACTACAAGTACAAGCGGCTCTTCGACCACTACGTTCCGCTTGCGCCGGATAAGGCTCCCCGCGGCAGCATAGGCATTCCCCGCGTGCTCAACATGTACGAAGACTACCCCATGTGGTTCACCCTGTTCACGAAACTGGGCTTCCGCGTGGTGCTCTCCTCGGCATCCTCAAAGAAAATGTACGCCCACGGCATGTCCACCATTCCGTCCCAGACGGTATGCTATCCGGCCAAGCTCAGCCATGGCCATATCATGGAACTTATCCAGAAGGGCGTACGCCGGATCTTCTACCCCTGCATCGCCTTCGAGCGGCAGGAATTCCTCACGCAGGACAACCGCTACAACTGTCCCGTGGTGGGAGGCTATCCGGAACTTCTGAAGAACAACGTGGAAAAGCTGCGCGAACAGGGCGTGGAACTTATCTGCCCCTTCCTGCCCGTGGAGCTCGACGGTCTGATCAACATGCTCCTTCAGCTCGATCTTTTCCGCTCCATTCCCCGTTCCGAACTGCAGGAAGCACTGGAAGCCGCCTTCAAGGAAAAGAAAAAATTCAAGGATGACTTGAAGGAAAAAGGACGGGAAGTTCTCGACTTCCTCAAGAAGACCGGCAAGATGGGCATCATTCTGGCCGGACACCCCTATCATGTGGATCCTGAGGTTCATCACGGCATTCCCGACCTCATCACAGCCTCCGGTCTGGCCGTGCTCACGGAAGATTCCGTGGCGCATCTCATGCCCGATCCCGGCAAGCTGCGGGTGGTCGACCAGTGGACCTTCCATGCCCGACTGTATCGTGCGGCCGCCTATGCCGCCCAGTCGGATCAGGTCTCCCTCGTGCAGCTCGTGTCCTTCGGCTGCGGCCTCGACGCCGTGACCGCCGATCAGGTGGAGGAGATTCTCGCCGCCTCCGGCAGGCTCTACACCCAGATCAAGATCGACGAAGGCGCGAACCTCGGCGCGGCGCGCATACGCGTGCGTTCTCTGCTGGCCACCATGAAGGAACGCAGACATCATCGAGCTTCCGGCCTCATGCCGGAATTCGCCACCGTGCTGCCCATGGCTCCCGTGGAGGAAGACAACTGGACTCCGCCGAGCTTCACGGAGGAAATGCGCGAAACGCATACCATTCTCATTCCGCAGATGTCGCCCATCCACTTCCAGTTCCTGCCCTCCATGCTCAAGGGCTGCGGCTACAAGGCGGAGCTTCTGCACTCCGTGTCGCGCGACGCCGTGGAAGAAGGTCTGCGTCATGTGAACAACGACGCCTGTTACCCGGCCATCACGGTCATCGGTCAGCTTCTGTACGCCATTCAGAGCGGAAAGTACGACAGGCACCGCATTGCGCTCATCATTTCCCAGACCGGCGGCGGATGCCGCGCCACCAACTACATAGGATTCCTCTACAAGGCCCTCAGAGAGTGCGGACTGACCGACATTCCGGTCATTTCGTTCAATCTTTCGGGCCTGGGACGCAATCCGGGCTTCCGGGTCAACGGACGCATGCTTCTGCGCGGCGTGCAGGCGCTTCTGTGCGGCGACACTCTCATGCGCCTTCTGTACCGCACCCGGCCCTATGAAAGCATTCAGGGCAGCGCGGAAGCGCTTGCCGACAAGTGGGCCGACGTGCTTGATCAGGATATCCGCGACGGCGCCCTGCGCCGCACCTACCGGCATCTCGGCGAGCTGGTGAAGGCCTTCGACGCCCTGCCTCTCCGGGATGAGCCCCGGAGGCCCAGAGTCGGACTTGTGGGCGAGATTCTTTTGAAGTATCATCCCGACGCCAACAATAACGCGGTCAAGGTCGTCGAGGCCGAAGGCGGCGAAGCCGTCATGCCCGACTTCACCGATTTTATTCTGTACGGATTATACGATGAAGTGTATCGTTGGCAGCACCACAACGGCAGCATGCGTCGTGCCACGGTAAGCAATCTGCTTCTGCGCGTACTTCTTACGCTGAGACTGCCGCTCAGGTTCGTGCTGGCACGGAGCCGGAGATTCTCTCCGCCGCTTCCGTTCCGCAAACTGCGCGAACAGGTGAACGGTGTTGTGTCCCTTGGTCAGCAGACCGGCGAAGGCTGGCTGCTCACGGCTGAAATGATTGAACTGCTTCACGGCCGCATCCGCAACATTCTCTGTATGCAGCCGTTCGGATGTCTGCCCAACCACATCACGGGCAAAGGTGTCATCAAGGAACTCAAGCGCCGCTTCCCCGAAGCCAACATCGCCGCCGTGGACTACGATCCCGGCGCCAGCGAAGTGAACCAGATCAACCGGATAAAACTCATGATGGCCGTGGCCAGGCAGAAATGCACAGGGGGTCAGCCATCAGCATAGGACAGCATGATATCCCATACTCTGCCTGAACTTCTGGCTCCCGCCGGCGACATGTCCTGCTTTCTGGCAGGCATGGCCGCCGGTGCGGACGCCACGTACCTCGGCCTCAAGAACTTTTCCGCCCGCGCCGGTGCGGAAAACTTCAGCACCACCGAACTGGCCCGCATGGTGGATCTGGCCAATCAGAACGGCCGCCGCGTCTATGTGGCCTTCAACTCGCTCATCAAGGCCAACGACATCCCCGCGGCGGGCCGCCTCATCAAGCGCCTTCAGCGCGACGCCCAGCCTCATGCGCTCATCATTCAGGACATAGGCCTCATCGACATTGCCCGTCAGGCGGGCTTCGAGGGCGAACTCCACCTTTCCACCCTTTCAAACATCTCCTACTCCCGCGACCTTGAAACCGTGCGCAAGCTCGGCGTTCAGCGCGTGGTGCTCCCGCGCGAACTTTCCATCGACGAAATCCGCCAGATGGACGAAAAGGCGCCCGAGGACATGGACTTTGAAATGTTCGTCCACGGCGCGCTGTGCTGGTGCGTTTCCGGGCGCTGCTACTGGTCGAGCTATCTCGGCGGCAAAAGCGGTCTGCGAGGCCGCTGCGTGCAGCCCTGCCGGAGAATCTACAAGCAGAAAGGGCGCGAAGGCCGCTTCTTCTCCTGTCAGGATCTTTCCCTCGACGTGCTCGTCAAGACGCTGGCCGACATTCCCCATGTCCGCAGCCTCAAGATTGAAGGCCGCAAGAAGGGCCCCCACTACGTCTACCATGTGGTGGCCGCCTATCGCATGCTTCTCGACGCGCTGGGCACGCCCGACTGGCCTCAGGCCAAGAAGGATGCCGAGTCGCTTCTGGAAATGGCGCTGGGCCGCCCCGTCACCCGCGCGCGCTTCCTGCCGCAGAAGGACGCCCAGATCTCCACGCCCGACGAGCCGACGAGCTCCGGCATGCTGGTGGGCAAGATTCAGTTCGAAAAGAAGAACGGCATGCCTTCCTGGCCCTTTATCAAGCCCCGGCTCGAACTGCTTCCCAAGGATCTTCTGCGCGTGGGCTACGAAGACGAGCCGTGGCACGATACCGTTCCGGTAACGCGACGCACGCCCAAGGCCGGAACCTGTACGCTGCGTCTGGCCAAGCATAAGATGCCCAAGGCCGGCGTTCCGGTCTTTCTCATCGACCGCAGAGAACCGGAACTTGTTCATATTCTTCAGGACTGGGAAAAGAAGCTGGAAAAATGCCGCAAGGTGGAAAGCCCGCTCGTGGAATGGACTCCGCATCTTCCCCGTCCCGTGCGCGCCCGCCGTCAGCAGGACTATCTGGTGCGTTCCAGCCTTCCTCAGGGCCGGGAAACCCGCGGCTCCCGCTCCGTGATGACCGGGCTCTGGATGTCGGCCAACTCCGTGCGCGCCGTATCCCGCACGGTCATGCCCCGCATTTCGTGGTGGCTCCCCCCGGTCATCTGGCCCGACGAAGAAGCCCTCTGGCAGAGACTCGTCATTGAAGCTCTGCGCGGCGGATCCACCCACTTCGTCTGCAATTCTCCCTGGCAGGCAAGTTTGTTCCCCGCCGACGGCGACAAGCGTCGCCCCCATCTTACGGCCGGTCCTTTCTGCAACGTGGCCAACCCGGCAGCCGTGGCTCTGCTGGCCGAACTGGGCTTTGAGTCGGCCTTCGTGAGTCCGGAACTTTCCGGCGAGGACTACCTTGCCCTGCCCCGTCAGTGCTGCCTGCCTCTGGGCATGGTGCTTTCCGGCTACTGGCCGGTGGGCATATCGCGTCACGACATGAATCAGGTCAAGGCCAACGAAGCCTTCTTCAGCCCCAAGGGCGAAGGCTTCTGGGCGCGCAACTACGGGCACAACCTGTGGATCTACCCCGCCTGGCCGCTGGACATTTCCGCCCACAGGCAGGAACTGGAAGCCGCCGGTTACGCATTCTTCGCCAGACTGGAGGAAAACCTGCCGCCCAACATGCCGCCGCTGCGCCGTACCAGCGACTTCAACTGGAACGGCTCGCTGCTCTGATCCGCACGTCTCACTCATGCGGGGAGGTCATCCTCCCCGCTTTTCTCCTTTGATACGGATGGAACTATCATGCTGGACTCCGTCATGACGTCGGATCTTTCGTGCCCGACACTGGTTCTGGACAGCGGCAGCAGCTTCACGGCCGCCCTTCTCGCCCTGCCCGGCACGCCCCCGTCCCTCTGGCCCAGAACCCGGCTTTCTCTGGAGGCTCCTGCCGAACAGGCCCGCGAATTCATTGATCGAAACGGTCATCCCGAGCCGGAATGCACGCTGGTGTGCACCATGAATGCGCCTCTTCAGGCCGGTGACGACCGCTCGCTGCGCTGCGAAAAGCGCATCCTTCGCTGGAAGGAATGGATAAGGATCACGGGCGGCAATGCGGCCCGGTGTCTTTTTTCCGACGCTGGAGAGTGGGAATGTTCCGCCCTGCTGAGCGAGACGCGCCGCCTGTTCGGCAACGTTCTCGGAACGGATAGCGGCATGGCTGCCGCGCTGGCCGCCCTGAGCCTCGAGCCGCTGCGCGACCGTTCCTGGAGTGAGGGCGTCACCGTTCTGTGGGCAGGTGAGCGCCACATGCAGGCCTTCATGATCTATCAGGAAAAAATTCTTGGACTGTACGAGCAGCACAGCGACATTTCCCGAGATGCTCTGCTGGCCGACCTGAAGGATCTGCGCCTGAACTGGCTGCCGGACGAACAGGTTCGCGCCGCGGGAGGCCACGGCTGCATCTGCGGCGATCTTCCCGCCGAAGCCGAAGGGTTCCGCCCCACCTGGATTCTTGGCCCTGGCCGCGCCCTTCTGGAAGGCTGCGGCCGCCTCGTCTCCCCCTGCGGGGAGGATGCGTTCGACCGCTGCTTCGGTCTGCTTTACGGTCTGAGCCTCGGAAAGTCCGCATGAGCATTTTCTTCACCGCCCTTTTTCTGCTGGCGCTCGGCATCTGCGTGTTGCTCAATCTGGTCACCCTGCCAGGAAACTGGGCCATGGTGGCCCTTGTTGCGGCATGGGCGCTGCTCGTTCCCGACAGCGGACTCGGCGTTCTTTTCTTCGTGCTGTTCATAGGTCTCGCCCTGATCGGCGAAGTCGTGGAATTCGGCGCGCAGATATGGGGAGCAAAAAAATACGGCTCCTCGAAAATTTCCACCTGGGCCGGCATTATCGGCGCTATTCTCGGCGCCATTTTCGGCGCGCCCTTCATGTTCGGCGTGGGCGCGGTGTTCGGTGCTCTGTTCGGCGCATGGGCAGGCTGCTTTCTGGCGGAACTTCTCATCCGCAAACAGCCTTCCGCCGTGGCCTTTCGTGCCGCGCAGGGCGCCTTTGTGGGCCGCTTTCTCGGCATGGTAGTCAAATTCGGTCTGGGCATGGCCATGCTGGCCCTTACGGCCGCTCATGTCTGGCCCGATACCCTTTAAAATATGGAGCGCAGGCTCCCGATACTGATATGAAAAATCCTTCCGAAATCGCCGCCATGATGCAGCACCTCAGACTGGTGCTCGTACGCACCAACTTTCCGGAAAACATCGGCATGGCCGCCCGAGCCTCGGCCAACTTCGGTCATGCGCCCCTGTACCTGGCCGAGCCCAGACGCTGGATCTATGAAAAGGCCCTGCCCACGGCCACCAGTCAGGGACGACCTCTGCTCGACTCCATCACCGTTACCGAATCCGTACAGGAGGCCGTGGCCCCCTGTACGCTGGTCATAGGCACGACCGCCCGCACGGGCGGAGCCAGACAGCAGCTCATCATGCCGCGTCAGGCGGCGGCGGAAGTAGCGGAACGCCTTGTCCGCGGCGAAGAGGTCGCCATCATGTTCGGCCCCGAAGACCGCGGCCTCAGCAACGAGGATCTGGAAAACTGCGGCAGGCTCGTCACCATTCCCACCGCGCCCGACGCTTCCTCCCTGAACCTTGCTCAGGCCGTGCTGCTCATGATTTACGAATGCTATCTGGCACTGCCCGACACCGCAAGGATCGACAGCCATCCCAATCTTTCCCGGCGCGTCACGGCCGAAGAGCGGGATTTCTTCTTCCATGCCCTCAAGCAGACGCTCATGGACATAGGTACCATTCCCCGGGACAATCCGGAGCACTTCTTCCTGCCTCTGGCCAGATTCTTCGACAGAGCCGATCTGCGTCGCCATGAAATGGACATCTTCATGGGCATATGCAGACAGATGGGACATCTGATGGACAAGGAAGACAAATCCTGATCTGCCGCACAGCTTCAAGCCGCGGAGTCGTTTTCATGAACACTGTGAAACCGGCTCCGCGCTCTGCAATCTTTTGAAAGAAAACTCTTTTTCTTTCATTATTGACAGTAAATTTTTCATACTCGTATAGAAGATAAAATAATCCTTGCTAAAGTCTTCAGGAGTGCCCATGTCCGCCCGTCTTTTCCTGTGCTTTGTCTGTGCCGTGCTGCTTTCCGGCTGCTCCGGCGAATCCGAAGAGGCCGCGCCCCGGCAGGCTGTTCGTACCGCACTGGTCACGCTGACCGTTTCCGAAACCAAAGATGTTCCCTACATGCTGGAAGCCGTAGGCACCGTGGATCCTTCCGCCTCGGTCAACATCGTCTCGAGAACCACCGGCGAACTGCAGGAGGTACTGATCCAGGACGGTGAACACGTCAAGAAGGATCAGCTTCTTTTCATCATCGAAAAGGAACCGTATGAAATAGCCCTGCATCAGGCGCAGGCGAAGCTGGAAAGCGACAAGGCGAAGCTGACTAAGGCGCGCGACGACTACGCCCGTACGCAGAAAATGAGCAAGAAGGGCTTTACCAGCGCTTCGGAAGCCGAAACAAGCCGGGTGACCATGATCAGCGCTCAGGCCGACGTGCAGAGCGATACGGCCGCGCTGGAAAAGGCGCAGCTTGATCTTTCCTACTGCGAAATCCGCGCCCCCATGGACGGCCGCGTCGGAGACGTTCTGGTGGACAAGGGCAACGTACTTACGGCGCAGACGCTTCTGGTGGTGCTCGACGCCTTCCGGCCTGCCGACATCACCTTCAGCATTCCGGAAAAATACCTCCCGCTGATCCGCCGCAACGTTTCCCGCGAGGGACTTACGGTCTCGGCCAGCTCCAAGGAAGGGCATCCTCTTTCCGGCGACGTCGTCTTCGTGGGCAACGTAGACGCCGATACAGGCACCGTTCCCCTGAAGGCCCGCTTCGCCAACGAAAACATCGAACTGTGGCCCGGAGAATTTCTGCGCGTGCATGTGCAGCTCGATACGAGAAAGAACGCCGTCACCGTGCCGAGCCGCGCCGTCATGCTCGGCCCGGACGGTCCCTTCGTCTACGTGGTGGGCGAGGACAACGTGGCGCGAGTGCGCCTTGTGACCACGGACGTTGAAAACCAGGGCATCACCGTCATTTCCAGCGGACTCAAGTCCGGAGAGCGCGTGGTGCTCGAAGGCCATGTGCGGCTGAAGGACGGCATGCCTGTACGCATTCAGGAAAAGAAAGCCGGTGAGGATGCGCGTCAATGAACATTTCAACGACATTCATCAAACGCCCCGTCGCCACCACACTGCTCATGATGGGCATTCTGGTGTTCGGCTGGATGAGCTATCTGCGTCTTCCCCTGAGTGAAAACCCCAATATCGACTATCCCGTCATCATCGTATCCGCAACGCTGAGCGGCGCATCTCCCGAAACCATGGCCACTTCCGTGGCCAAGCCGCTGGAAAAACAGCTTTCCACCATTTCCAGCGTCAAGAACATGACCTCCACCAACAAGCTCGGAAGCACGATGGTGCGCGTGGAATTCGAGCTTGACCGCGACATCGACGGCGCGGCTCTCGACGTTCAGTCCGCCATATCCATCGCCTATTCGCGCATGCCGGACACCATGACGCAGATGCCCCGATTCATGAAGCTGGACCCCGATTCTCTGCCCGTCATTCAGATCGCCCTCACCTCCAACACCCTGACCCGTCAGCAGCTGACCGACTACGCCGAAAACTATGTATCCCAGCGCCTGTCGATGGTGAAAGGCGTGTCGAAGTCCGACGTGCGCGGCGCCAAGCGCTATGCCGTGCGCGTCAACCTGCGCCCCGAGCTCATGAAGGCCCGCGACATCAGCGCGGAAGACATTCGCAACGGCATCGACGCCGCCAACGTGACGCTCCCCACCGGCAAGCTCGAAGGCGTGGACCGCATCCGCAACATCAAGGACAACGGATCGCTGATCAAGGCCGAAGACTTCGCCAAGATCGTCATCGCCTGGCGCAACGGCGCCCCCGTGCGGCTCAGCGACGTGGCCGACGTGGTGGAAGGCGTGGAGGAAACCAATCAGGCCAGCTTCATCACCGGCGATCCCGGCGTCATCGTGCAGGTGACCCGTCAGCCGGGCGGCAATACCGTGCAGATCGTCAGCGACATTCTTGAAATGCTCGCCGACATCGAACAGACGCTTCCTCCCTCCATCGACATGGAGGTGGTGGAAGACACCTCCATTCCCATCAAGGAATCCGTGGAAGAAGTGGAATTCACGCTGCTTCTGACCATTCTTCTCGTGGTTCTCGTCATCTACATCTTCCTGCGCGACGGCATGGCCACCATCATTCCCAGCCTTGCGCTGCCGCTCTCCGTGGTGGCCACCTTCCCGCTCATGCTCTTTGCCGGATTCAGCCTGGACAACATGTCGCTCATGGCGCTCATTCTGGTGGTAGGCTTCGTGGTCGACGACGCCATCGTCATGCTGGAAAACATCATACGGCACAGGGAAATGGGCAAATCCCCCTTCAACGCCGCCATCGACGGTGCCGGGGAAATCGGATTCACCATTCTTTCCATGACTGTTTCTCTCGGCGCCGTGTTCATTCCGCTGCTCTTCCTGCCCGGAACCGCAGGCCGCATGTTCTTTGAATTCGCCGCCGTCATCATCATCGCCATTTCCATTTCCTTCTTCATTTCCATCAGCCTCACCCCCATGATGAGCGCCCTCTTCCTGACGGATCAGTCGGTTCATCTGAAGCATTCGGGCGTCAAGGCCGCCATGGAACGCATCTTCCTTGCGATGCTCTCCCTCTATTCGCGCAGTCTGTACTGCGTCATGCGGCACAAGTTCATCACCTTCATCGGCTCGCTTCTGCTCATAGCGGCTACATGGTGGCTTTCAACGCTGGTTCCCACCGGCTACTTCCCGGCCATCGACGGCGGCCGTATCCGTATCTTCGCCAGAGCTGAGGAATCCATTTCCTTCGAGGCTCTGAGTCAGGCCGTACAGGAACTGCATCCCATTCTTGAAGCCGATCCGGCCGTGCGCAGCTTCACTACGACCATCGGCGGCGGCACCAGAGCCGAAACAAACACCGCCAACATCATGGTCAGGCTCAAGCCCATTGCCGAACGCGGCGACATCAATACCGTCATCGCCAGACTGCGCAAATCCCTCGGCAACAACCCCACGCTCATGGTCTCGCTCCGCAATGCCAACATGCAGGGCGCAGGCGGCAGCAGCACCGGCATATACAACTATACGCTCGTGGGCAGCAACACCTCGGAACTCTACGCCGCCTCCCGTGAGCTGGAAGAAGCTCTGCATCATGTGAAAAGCGTGCGCGACGTCGGCTCCGACCTGCAGCTCATGAATCCCGCCATCCGGCTCATCGTGGACAGAGACAAGGCCACCATGCTCGGTATCACGCTCTCGCAGATCGAAAACGCCCTCTACTCGGCCTTCGGAACGCGGGAAATATCCACCATATATACGGACGTGAGCGACTACGCCGTCAAAATGGAGGTGTCACGCGATCTGCAGAGCAGCGCCAGCATTCTGGACGCCATTTATCTGCGCTCCGACAAGGGCAAGCTCGTACCGCTGGATACCCTCGTCACCAAGCGCTTCGAGGCCGGTCCCCTGTCCGTGAACCACCGGGGCCAGTTCCCCTCCGTGAGCATATCCTTCAACGTGGCCAGCGGTTACGCCATGGGCGAAGCCATGCGCGACGTGGAAGAAACGGCCCGCGACATCCTTCCGGCCTCCGTGACCGGCAGTCTCACCGGTACGGCCCAGGACTTCCAGGACGCCGTGCACGACATGATCCTCATCATCATCGTGGCGCTGCTGCTCATCTACATCGTGCTCGGCATCCTCTACGAGAGCTTCATCCACCCCATCACCATTCTTTCCGGTCTGCCGTCCGCTGGCTTCGGCGCTCTGTTCAGTCTCTGGCTGTTCGATTCCGAACTGAACATGACGGCATTCGTGGGCATCATCATGCTCATAGGCATCGTCAAGAAAAACGCCATCATGGTGCTGGACTTCGCCCTTGAAGCAGAACGCAGCGGAAGTCTGAAGACCGAAGATGCCATCGTGCAGGGCTGCCTCATCCGCTTCCGTCCCATTCTCATGACCACGCTTGCCGCCATCATGGGCGCTCTGCCGCTGGCCTTCGGCATCGGCGCCACGGGTGCGGAGGCCAGGCAGCCCATCGGCATCTGCGTGTCCGGCGGCCTCATCTTCTCGCAGCTCGTCACCCTGTACATCACGCCGGTCTACTATGTGTACCTCGACAACTTAGGCAAGTGGGTGAGCAGGCATATGCGCCGCATCTTCCGCAAGAGCCTTGCGGAAGACCAGACGCCCGCCGCGTCTGCCGCCGAATAACGGATCGGCCGCGACAGTCGCCGTTCCGTATTGCCGAAAGCGGAAAATTACCGCATACAAGGGCTGCGGCAGAGCACTTCTGCCGCAGCCGCAGCAACCATAACCATCAGGGGAATACCCATGCCCGCCGAATACACGAACCGTTTTCTTTCCTCGGAAGTTCCGCCCTGTCCCGCCGATCAGGCGCGCTTCCACGTCATTCCCGTCCCGTATGAGGCCACCGTAAGCTATGCCGGCGGCACGGCTCTCGGCCCGGAAGCCATTCTGGAAGCCTCCGATCAGCTTGAACTCTATGATGGAACCAGCTTCCCCGGTGAAGGCGGCATTTTCACGCAGCAGCCCGTAGACTGCTCCGGTACGCCGGAAGAGGTCATGGAAAAGGTGAAGCAGGCCGTGCTCGTTGCGCTCGACGCCGGCGCCATGCCCGTCGTGCTCGGCGGCGAACATTCCCTGACCTATGGTGAAATGGCGGCGCTCAAGGAGCGCTTCGGCCGTTTCGGCGTCATTCAGTTCGACGCCCATGCCGATCTGCGCGACAGCTATGAAGGCAGCAAATGGAGCCATGCCAGCGTCATGCGGCGCGCCGTCAAGGATCTTGATCTGCCCCTCGTGCAGCTCGGCAACCGCATCTTCTGCCGGGAAGAGCTGGAAGCGCGGAAAGAACACGGCGTCGTCAGCTGGGATGCGCCCTATCTTTGCCGCCACGGCATTCCGGAAAATCTCATTCCCGAAGACTTCCCGCTCAACGTCTTCATCACCTTCGACGTGGACGGCCTTGATCCTTCCATCATGCCGGAAACGGGAACTCCCGTTCCGGGCGGTCTCGACTGGTATCTTGCTCTCGATCTGGCGGCAAAAGCACTGGAAGGCCGCCGTCTGCTGGGCTTCGACGTGGTGGAGCTCGCCCCCAGAGAAGGCCATATCCGTTCGGACTTCACCGCAGCCAGCCTGACCTATGCCCTCATGGGACTTGCGGAACGAAACAGCACCGAATAGCCGCCTGCCCGGCGGAAAACGGCTCCGTGTTCAGGCACTCTGGCAGAACGATGCCTTCCCCGCATCCGCCTCTGAGCCATGTTCGGAGAAAAGACGGCAACAGGCCATACTCCGGACATTCTTCGCCGCAGCCGGCGGCGGAATTCAGAATCTCAGTCCCGGCGTCCGCAGACAGCCCCGAACACAGTCCGTTCCGATACTATCAATAATATAAGGATATAAGGAAGCGCCCTTTCCTTCCCTCCGCCGAGAGGATGAGAAAGGGCGCTTCTTTTTCGGCCAATCCTTTCCAAAAACAAGGCCATGCCTACAAGGCGCGCTCCAGATTGGCTTCCATTTCTTCAAGCGTCCGTATGCATTCCGCCTTCCGTTGTTCGTCGATGGAAGCAAAAAGTTTTTTCTCCAAAAGCGCATAGGCCGACCGAAAACGCTGAAGGGCTTCGCTTCCGGCCGGAGTCAGGCCGACAAGATAGCTGCGTCCGTCGCCGGGATTGGGCTTCTTGAACACATAGCCGCAATTTTCCAGACAATCCGTCGCCTTCGTTATGGACGACTTGGGTCGCTTCAGCGCAACCACAAGCTCCGTCACCGGCTGCGGTATGCCTGCCTGATTCAGATATTCCAGAACGGCTCCATGGGAAGGCACAAGATCGTCTATCCCCTGTCGAAGCAGTTCCCCCTGAATGATTCGATGCGCCCGGACCAGTATCCGGTTGAGCCGGTCAACGGATTCGCTGTACTCCATATTTCCCCCTTGCGCGGGACCCCCCGCAAAGATTTCCCGCCATCGGCAGGCCGTCCTTCTCATCCTTCCCGTTTTCCCGGCGCCGGTAAATGATAATTTTTCTTTCCGCCCCGCTCCTCTCCCCCATCTTTACGGAAGAGGAGTTTTTTGATATCTTGATAAAGGGAAAACGGTTGATTGTTTACTCAAACAGTATTACTTTTCTCCCGTCCGGCTGCGGGAAAGCCTCCGGCCTTTCCATCCTGTTGCAGCCGTCCTATACTGGCGTATCGCTTCCGCGTACCACGCGGGAATTTTTCCGCCGCATGGCGGACATCCTATTGAGGAGGACTTTATGGCTAAACACATGAAGACTATGGACGGCAATACCGCCGCCGCGCACGTTGCCTACGCCCTGAGCGACGTTGCCGCCATCTACCCCATCACGCCTTCGTCCGTCATGGGCGAACTGGCTGACGAATGGTCCGCCAAAGGCCAGAAAAACCTGATGGGACAGACGGTCGCCATCCGTGAAATGCAGTCCGAAGCCGGCGCCGCCGGTGCTGTGCACGGCTCTCTGGTCTCCGGTGCTCTGACCACCACCTTCACGGCTTCTCAGGGCCTCTTGCTCATGATCCCCAACATGTACAAGATCGCCGGTGAACTTCTTCCCGGCGTCTTCCATGTGTCCGCCCGTGCTCTGGCCTCCCATGCTCTGTCCATCTTCGGCGATCATCAGGACGTCATGGCTGCCCGTCAGACCGGTTTCGCCTTCCTCTGCTCCAACAACCCCCAGGAATCCATGGATCTCGCTCTGGTGGCCCATCTGGCCGCCATCGACTCCAGCGTTCCCTTCTGCCACTTCTTCGACGGCTTCCGTACCTCTCACGAAATCCGCAAGATCGAAGTCATCGACTACGAAGACATCCGCAAGGTCGTGAACTGGGAAAAGGTTCAGGAATTCCGCGACAGCGCCATGAATCCTGAACATCCGCATCAGCGCGGCACCGCTCAGAACCCCGACATCTACTTCCAGAACCGCGAAGCCTGCAACCCCTACTACAATGAAGTGCCCGCCATCGTGGTCGACGCCATGAAGCGCGTGGCCTCCATCACCGGCCGCAGCTACAAGCCCTTCGACTACTACGGAGATCCCGAAGCCGATCGCGTGGTCGTGGCCATGGGCTCCTCCTGCGACGTCATGGAAGAAGTGGTCGACTACCTGAACGCCCGCGGCGAACGCGTCGGTATCGTCAAGGTTCGTCTGTACCGTCCCTTCAGCGCCGAACTCATGCTGAACGTCATGCCCGCCACCGTGCAGACCGTGACCGTGCTTGACCGCACCAAGGAACCCGGCTCTCTCGGCGAACCCCTGTACGAAGACGTGTGCACCGCCTTTGTGGAACACGGCGATCAGATCCGTGTGTTCCCCAAGATCCTCGCCGGTCGCTACGGCCTCGGCTCCAAGGAATTCACGCCTGCCATGGCCAAGGCCGTGTTCGACAACATGCTGGTCGCCGCTCCCAAGAACCACTTCACCGTGGGCATTGAAGACGACGTTACCAATCTGTCCCTCGAAGTCGGCGCCGATATCGACACCGTGCCCGCCGGCACCGTGCAGTGCAAGTTCTTCGGCCTCGGCTCCGACGGCACCGTCGGCGCCAACAAGGACGCCATCAAGATCATCGGCGACAACACCGACATGTACGCTCAGGGCTACTTCGCCTACGACTCCAAGAAGTCCGGCGGTTTCACCGTGTCGCACCTGCGCTTCGGCAAGTCCTATCTGAAGTCCTCCTACCTCGTGAACCGCGCCGACTTCATCGCCTGCCACAAGGATTCCTACGTGCACATGTACGATGTGCTTGAAGGCATCAAGGAAGGCGGCACCTTCCTGCTGAACTCCAGCTGGACCACCGTGGAAGACATGGATCGTGAACTTCCCGGCCAGATGAAGCGCGTCATCGCCAAGAAGCACCTCAAGTTCTACAACGTGGACGCCGTCAAGGTGGCCGCTGAAGTGGGCCTCGGCAACCGCATCAACATGGTTACCCAGACCGCCTTCTTCAAGCTTGCCAACGTGCTGCCCATTGAAGAAGCCATCAACTACATCAAGGCCGCCATCAAGAAGACCTACGGCAAGAAGGGCGACAAGGTCGTCAACATGAACATCGCCGCTGTGGACAAGGCTCTTGAAGCTCTCACCGAGATCAAGTACCCCGAATCCTGGGCCGATGCCGTAGATACTCCTTCCATCTACAACGACACCGATCCCTACATCGCCAACGTCGTTCGTCCCATCCTCGCTCAGAAGGGCGACACCCTGCCCGTGTCCGCCTTCGATCCCACCGGCATCGTGCCCCTCGGCACCACTGCCTGTGAAAAGCGCGGCGTGGCCGTTGCCGTTCCCGAATGGGATTCCACCAAGTGCATTCAGTGCACCCGCTGCTCCATGGCCTGCCCCCATGCCGCCATCCGTCCCGTGCTCGCCACGGAAGACGAACTGGAAGGCGCGCCTGAAAGCTTCGTCACCATCGACGCCATGGGCAAGGAACTCAAGGGCCTCAAGTTCCGCATTCAGGTCTACGCTCAGGACTGCCTCGGCTGCGGTTCCTGCGCCAATGTCTGCCCTGCCAAGGAAAAGGCTCTGGTCATGAAGCCCCTGGAAACCCAGCTCGACGATCAGGTGGCCAACCTCAAGTTCGCCGAAGAAAACATCTCCATCAAGGACGACCTGGTTGATCGCGGCACCCTCAAGGGTTCCCAGCTCTGCCAGCCTCTGCTGGAATTCTCCGGCGCCTGCGCCGGCTGCGGCGAAACCCCCTATGTCAAGCTGCTCACCCAGCTGTTCGGCGAACGCATGGTCATCGCCAACGCTACGGGCTGCACCTCCATCTGGGGCGGCTCTGCTCCCACCACGCCTTACTGCCAGAACAAGGACGGCTTCGGTCCTGCCTGGGGCAACTCCCTGTTTGAAGACGCCGCCGAATACGGCCTCGGCATGCACGACGCCTACAAGCAGCGTCGTGAAGGCCTCGCTCTGGCCTGCCGTGAAGCTCTCGAAGTGCCCGGCATCAGCGAAGAACTGAAGAACGCTCTGCAGGGCTGGCTCGACAACATGAACGATGCCAAGCTCTCCCGCGAATACGGTGAAGCCGTTCTTGACGAACTCACCGACGTGGACAGCAATGCTGCCCTCGAAAAGCTGTGGACCATGCAGGATCTCTTCACCAAGAAGTCCTTCTGGGTGTTCGGCGGCGACGGCTGGGGCTACGACATCGGTTACGGCGGCCTTGACCACGTCATCGCTTCCGGCGCCGACATCAACATCTTCGTTGTCGACACTGAAGTGTACTCCAACACCGGCGGTCAGGCCTCCAAGGCTACTCCTCTGGGCTCTATCGCCAAGTTTGCCGCCGGCGGCAAGCCCGTGCGCAAGAAGGACCTCGGTCGTATGGCCATGACCTACGGCTATGTGTACGTCGCCAGCGTGAGCATGGGCGCCGACATGAACCAGGTGCTCAAGGCCTTCAGAGAAGCCGAAGCCTATCATGGTCCTTCCCTCATCATTGCCTACGCTCCCTGCATCAACCAGGGCATCCGCAAGGGCATGGGCCGCAGCCTCGAAGAAGCCAAGCTCGCCGTGCAGACCGGTTACTGGCCTCTGTACCGCTACAACCCCGAACTCAAGGAAGAAGGCAAGAATCCCTTCATCCTCGACTACAAGAAGGCTCCCGACGGAACTCTGGAAGAATTCCTGCTTGGTGAAAACCGTTATGCTCAGCTTGAAAAGGCTAAGCCCGAACTCGCCAAGGAACTGCGCGCCACCATGGCCAAGCAGTATCAGGAACGCTTCGAAGAACTGACCGAGCTTTCCAAGTAAAGCCATAACAAGAAGAGCGGAAAATCCCTCTTTCCGCTCCTTTTCATCCTGTATGCTCCCCGTTGAGCATCTGTGAAATACGGAATACCCCACCTGCGGTGGGGTATTCTTTTTTTACACATGCAGTTTTCTCTGAACCGGCTGGGTCTTGCGCCTGCGTTTTTCGTCTTACTGCCGCTCGATTTTGACCTTGACCATGAAGGCGAGCCCTGCCCGCTGCCACCATTTTGATATCATCAGAAACCGCAAAAACTTTCCAGGGGTTGAATATACGCAGCAAGAGAAAAGCGACGATTGCAAACAGGCAAATCTGGCGTTTTCCAAAGAAGAAGGGGGAAGCGAAAACCCTTCCCCCTTCTTCCTCACAGAAACTCCGACATCAGCCGGAGATTTTTCTAAAGAATCTTGTCCAGAAAATACGGGAACTGCTTCCTCCTCCCCGGCCAGTCGTGATCCACGTCGTAGCCCCAGAAGTCGAAGAAGGCCCGTATCCCCTTTTCTTCAAAGATACGCTTCACCATGCCGGTCGTGCGTATCATCTCATCCTCCCATGCCCCCTGTCCCGTGCATATGAAAATGTTGCGCGTATTGAACATGGGAATGTAGAAATGATCCAGAGCCAGACCGGACATGTAATCCACAATGGAATTGCTGTAGAGATTGGAGTCCATGTAGTCGCCGAAGAAATATCGGGCGTCGTAGGCCCCGCTCAGAGCAATGACACCGTCAAACAGATCCGGTCGTCTCAGAAACGTATTGAGTGCATGCGTAGCTCCCATGCTGCAGCCTGTGGTCAGCGGCCCGAGACGCGTGCCGTTGATCTGCAGCATGAGCGGCAGGAACTCTTCCGTACAGTACCGGAACCACTGCTCCTGAAGCCATGCACGACGTCCCTTGTTTCCGTTTTTGTCGGACCAGGTCTGCTCGTCGATGGAGTCAACGCAGAACAGCTGAATGCGACCGGCATGAATATGATCGGCTACCGTTTCAGGCATGCCGAACTCATTGAAGTCCGTGCAGCGCCCGTTCTGCGTAGGGAACACCATTACCGGCCTCCCCGTATGCCCGAAAACAAGGAACGGCAGCTCCCGGCCGAGAATGGAACTGTACTGACTATGACGCTGATATTCCATCAGAAGGTCTCCTGCACGAAGCGGATGAACTCATCCTTCTGCTCGGCACTGTCGAGAATGGCCGTCCACTGATGGTTCCCCATGGCCCCGGAAATGGCTTCCGGAATATCGAGATCCATGACGATGCGACCGGCATAGCGGGAACGGATCTCTTCCGGGGTATGTACATAGGGCTTGCCGTTGCGTCTGCCCGCGTACACGGCGAAAAACTTCTGACGATCAAGATCCACGAACGTCTTGTCGTGCGTCACCATGTCGGCCCAGATGGAATACACATCCACACTGTTGGCATAATTGAACATATCCGGCGTCCATCCTCCTGCCGGACGCATATTCACTTCCAGCGCCACAAGTTCGCCCTTCTTCGCAAGTCCGGGCTTGTCTTCGGTCAGGCGGAAAAACTCCAGATGGAAAAAACGGCTCCGCACGTTGAAGGCCTTGATCGTGTTGCGACCGGCCGTCTTGAGGTCATCGGGCAGGTTGCTTGCCGTATAGTAGGCAAGATGATCCTTGTTGTTCACGATGTCGGCAATGGAAGGCGGCCAGGATGTACACGTTTCAAAAATGACATTGGCGTTGGAATCGGAAACGCCGTCATAGGACCAGATATCTCCGCTGAGATACTCTTCCATAATATAAGGAACGTTTTCCTTCCCGGCATAAAAGCGTTTCAGCTCGTCGTCGTCGGAAATTTTGTAGCTGCCAGAAGCGCCCATGCCGCCGTCTGGCTTGACAAACACAGGATACCCTACTTCGTGGGCAAAACGCATGCCGCTTTCCAGATCGTCAATGAGATGCCAGCGGGCTGCAGGAACTCCGGCCTCCTGATAAAATTTCTTCATGGCCGACTTGCGGCGTACATTGGCCACTTCCGCCATGCCCATGCCGGTTTTTATATTGAAGTCATCGCGCAGTCTGGCATCCTGACTGAGCCAGTATTCATTATTGCTCTCCACCCAGTCGATGCGGCCATGCTTGAACGTAAGAAAGGCCATGGCCCGATAGACCTGATCGTAATCTTCCAGAGAATCCACACGATAGTACTCGGTGAGGCAGGCGCGGAGTTCTCCGGACAGTTCATCGTAAGGCGTGTCTCCGATACCGAGCACATTGACGCCACGCGCCTTCAGGCGATCGCAGAAGTTCCAGTACGACTGGGGAAACTGTGGAGAAATAAAAACAAAATTCATGACAGTCCTCTCAATTGGCGACTGTTTCCGCACAGGTGTCACCGCGGAAACCGGATATATTCATATAGTCGTCATTATGAAGCAGGATATCTCAAAAAGCAATCGTCTTGAGCCTGCCCTGCATCCAATGAGAAAGCCCGCAAGGCATTATGCAGAAAAAAATCATATGATCTCTCAAGCCTTGTTCGATACGAAGAATCGGCGACTCGCGCTTTTTATTCTTAGCATGAGATTTTCTTTTCGGCGATACGCTTCCCTCCTTGTAAGCCATATCATTGCCGTATATACTGCCCCAATGTTTCAAGCCTTTTCCGAAAACGATCTCATTCCGGCAGCCGGGGCGCTCCTTGACTGGTTTGAATCCCACAAGCGCCCTCTGCCTTGGCGTCAAAACTACACGCCGTATGAAATCTGGATTTCCGAAGTCATGCTTCAACAAACTCAGATGGAACGGGGCGTATCCTATTTCAACCGATGGATGCAACGATTCCCCGATGTTCGGGCCGTGGCCGTGGCTTCGGAAGAAGAAATTCTGCATTACTGGGAGGGGCTCGGCTATTATCGCCGGGCGCGCTTTCTGCATCAGGCCGCAAAAGCCATGCTCGAACGGTATGACGGACTCGTTCCCTCATCAGAGGCGGAGCTGTCCGCCCTGCCCGGACTCGGAGAATACACGGTAGCCGCCATCCTCGGCATCGCCTATGAGCAGAACGTGGTTTCCGTCGACGCCAATGTCGAACGGGTATTCTCCCGACTGCTCGACATCGATACCCCCGTCAAAAAAAAGCCCGCCGCATCCATCATAAGACAGGAAGCCGTTCGACTGCTTCCCGAAGGACAGGCCAGAGCCTACAATCAGGCTCTCATGGAGCTCGGCGCCCTGGTATGCGGCAAGGCTCCCCGATGTGCCATATGTCCGCTGACCGAGTGGTGTCTCGCCCACAAGCGCGGCGTTGAAAAGGAACGTCCCGTTTCCGAAAGCAAAACGCGGGTCATACCCGTCAGTTCTGCACACGGCATCCTTATCTGCGAAGGACATGTCCTTCTTCTTCAGCGCAGCGCCGACGGGCTGTGGGGAAACATGTGGGAGTTCCCGGGTACCGTCGTTGAGCGAGGGGAACCGGAAGCAGCTTTGCTCCGGTTCATGAATTCCCTCGGTCTTTCCGCAGAAATCCTCGCGCCTCTCGGGCAGGTGCAGCACGGATATACCAATCACAGACTCACAGCCCGCTTTTTCCGCATCGAGACAGATCCGCCTCTCACCATGAACGATATTTCCGTCAGGCTCGGTGATCTTCCTCATCGCTTCGTACCTTGGAACCGAACAGGAGATCTGGCCATGCCGGCACATCACAGAAAAATGGCAGAACGCTATTTTCACAGCAACCCCCGCAAAAAAGCGGAACAACTGCCCCTTTAAGAAGGCGACTATGAAACACACTGTTTACTGGATCGAAGGCGACGGCATTGGCCCTGAAATATGGAAAGTTACCCGTCCTGTTCTGGATGCTGCACTGAAAGAAGCCACCGGTGGGGAGCATGAACTGGAATGGATCGAGCTTCTGGCCGGCGAAAAGGCCGCTCGACTGACCAGCTCTCCGCTTCCTCAGGAAACTCTCGACACGCTCGCCAAGGCCTCCACTGCCATCAAGGGACCTCTGGGAACGCCCGTAGGCGGCGGTATGCGCAGCCTCAACGTGGCTATGCGACAGGCCTTTGATCTGTATGCCTGCATCAGGCCCGTGCGCTGGTTTGAAGGAATCAGCACGCCCGTCAAGCATCCCGAGCTCGTCAATATGGTCATTTTCCGGGAAAACACCGAAGACGTCTACGCCGGTATCGAATATCAGGCCGGCTCGGCCGAAGCCGACAAGCTGGGCGCCTATCTTCGCACCGAATTCGGAGCAAAAATTCGTGAGGGATCCGCCATCGGCGTCAAACCCATGTCCGAGTTCGGCTCCAAGCGTCTTGTCCGTAAAGCCATCCGTTACGCCATGGAACACGATCTTCCCAGCGTAACACTTGTCCACAAGGGCAACATCATGAAATTTACCGAGGGCGGCTTCCGAGCCTGGGGATATGAAGTAGCCCGTGAGGAGTTCGGAGACATCACCATTCCTGAAAAGGAAGCTACCCCCGAAAACAGCAAGGGAAAAATCATCATCAAAGATCGCATCGCCGACGCGATGTTCCAGGAAGCACTGCTCCACCCTGCTCAGTACAGCGTGCTGGCGCTGCCCAACCTGAACGGCGACTATATTTCCGATGCGCTTGCTGCGCAGGTTGGCGGTCTGGGCATGGCCCCCGGCGTGAATATGTCCGATACGCTGGCGCTTTTCGAAGCTACGCACGGCACGGCACCTACTGCCGCCGGTAAAGATATTGCCAATCCCGGCAGCCTTCTTCTGTCCGGCGCCCTCATGCTGGAGCATCTCGGCTTTGCCGCTGCTGCAGAAAAAGTACGTGCCGCCATTGTCGGGGCCATCGCCGACAAGACCGTCACCCCTGATCTCGCCGCAGAAATGGAGGGTGCCGAGGCTGTTTCCTGCTCGAAATTTGGAGAAATTCTTCTGAATCATATCCGCTAAGCAAAAAAATTTCAAAAATTGCATTTTTTTGCTTGACGACGGGGCGCTTCTATACTAGAAACACTCCTGTCGCGGAGAGGTTTCCGAGCCCGGCTTAAGGAGCACGATTGGAAATCGTGTGTACCCGAAAGGTACCAAGAGTTCAAATCTCTTCCTCTCCGCCAGATATTTACAACCCGCTGTTTTTACAGCGGGTTTTTCTTTTAATCGCGGCTCGTTCGTACTGGATACACCTTCTGGATACGTTTTGAGTACGAGCTATGAACGACTTAGAGCCGCTGAATATCCCCGGAACAGCTTCTCACTCCCGGTACCTTTCGAAGTACAAGACCTACCTTTCTCATCATCGCGGTATCAGGTATTTTAGAATAACTGTGCCGAATCACTTGCGTTCTCTTTTAGGAAAAACTGAAATCCGCCGCTCTCTGGATGGTATGAAAAGCCGAACTGCCCGCTCCAAGGCAGTCCGGCTCTCTGTTGCTGCCCAGACATTTTTCGCCCTGGTGGAGGAGATTCAGTCGGGAAGGATACAGCTTGTGCACGGTACTTCTATGCAACATGCTGAATTTTTAAGTGGATTCGTGAGAAAGCTGGATACGTTCTGGTTCACTGCGGCCTGTGAAGAAGACCTTTCCCCTGCTGCTCTTACTCTGTCTCTGCCTAAGTTCATGAAGGAAGCTGGGGCGGGACTCAAGGCAGGAGAAAAGAAAAACGCGCCTGCAAAGAAAACTCAGTTGAAAGAAAACTCCAGTACTCCTGTATTGCGGGTGGAAGTCAGCCCCCTACTGACTTCCACCACGCGCTCAAAGGCTGCTCCGAAATCATTCAGAGCAACCTCCGAGCCTGCGAGTTCGGAATCACGAAAAAGCGCTTCTGGCAGTCACAGGCGCGTCAAAAGACTTCCCACCGTCTCAGAGGCGGCGGAAGCCTATATCTCTGCCAAATCACTTACCTGGTCAAAAGGAAGCATCAAGGATATCCCGCCCCAGATCAGACAGTTTGCGGGAATCATCAAAGAACTGGAGCATGGAAAGGACATCTCTCTGCTGAACCTTACCCGCGAGCATATCCGGCGCTACCATGACACGCTGAAAAATCTCCCTTTTAGAGTAAACGGCAAAAGCGAATATAAGGGACTGTCATGGCTGAAGCTGGCGGAACTGGGGAGAGAAGGCAAGGTGGATCGTCTGCTGAGCCTCAAGACCATGCAGGTGAGACAGATCAACGTCCGGAGCTTCATCAACTGGTGTGAGCTGGAATATCAGGGCAAAATTCAGGCCAGATATCTGAACTCCGGTTTTCCTCCCGCCATGACCAACAAGGATATCCGCCGCAAAGGAACCAGGAGAACCGGATTCACTCATGACGAACTGCACGCGCTCTTCAGTGACAGAGCCGGTTATCTGAAAGCTACGGAAGGAAAGCCGACCAAGTTCTGGGCACCGTGGATTGCGCTTTATACCGGCATGAGGGTCGAAGAAATCTGCCAGCTGCATATTTCCGACATCAAGGACATCGACGGCGTGACCTGCTTCTCCATCAATGAAAATGGAGGCTCTGCCCTGTTCAGCAAGCACGTCAAAACACTGGCAGGCATCAGAACCGTACCCATTCATCGCTGGTTGTGGGAGGAAGCAGGACTCAAGAAGTTCGTGGAAAATAGACGCGTCGAAATCCCCCAAAACAAGTGGTCCTCTACTCTGCTCTTCCCCGATATGCAGGAACGCCTCCATACCGTGAATCTCAGCTCCGTACAGTTCAGCGCAGGGATCATCCACTGGTTCACCCGCTATCGTCGCGCTGTGGGCGTCGGAGGACAGGAGGGCGAAACCAGCTCAAAGACTTTCCACAGCTTCAGACATACCGTCGTGGAATATCTGCTCAAGGAAGCCCGTGTGCCCTTGAACATGGTGCAGACGGTAGTTGGTCATGAAGTCACGGATATGGGCGTCACTGAAGTATATGCCGGAGAATGGCCTATGAGTGTTCTGCTGGAAGAGGTCGTCATGAAGCTTCGATGGCATGAATGGTTGTGATATGTCATCAAAAATTACTGCATTCTTCTAAGTTGTTCTTCTATATCCTTTGTTAGTTCTTCATTAGTATAAGGTTGTATAGTTGATGTTTTTACTTTAATAATATTTTTCCAGTCAATATATGGAAGTTTATACTTATTTGCTATTTTTTTAAAGTCTTTACCAATGTATTTTGATACGCAACTTTCATCTTTCACTTTTTTATAAGTCTGATTATAGTCATCTATTATTTCTTTATTGGTTTTTCCTTGTAATTTTTTAATATACATATCTATTCGTGTAATATCTAAAGTATTTTTTTTCGTGTCTTCTTTTAATTTATTTAATA
>USBZ01000012.1 GCA_900553065.1 uncultured Desulfovibrio sp.
TGGTAAGAGAGCCTTACAGGCGCATAAGAGGAACCACCGGCTATGCCGGTGGGGCCCCATTTTATGCGTTCGTTTCTGGGGGGAAAATGAGCCTGAACTCGTGTATGAGACAGCGCCTACGTGGTCAGAGGCCGGAGAAAAGCGTCTGCTTTCGATTCCGATGCCTGAGCGTATGCGGGGCGCGTTGTACGGCAATCGTCGTCTTTCATCAGGCCGGGGAGGCATGATCCGGGGAACGCTCTGGGCATACCGGCGGGGGAACGGCGGCGTTCGTCCGTAGAGGAACACGGAGCATGGTTCGTGTTTGGGGTGCATGAGGTCTCCACCATGCCGCCTGACTCTTATGCAGTCATGACTCGAGGAAGCCTGTACGGGGTACGATGATTGACTCTGTTCCCCGCTATGCTATTTCAATCGTATGTCCTGAAATAACGTCTTTCCCCTGAGGTCTCCCCTATGACAAGACGCTCTTTTCTCCGCACGCTAACCACTCTGTTGACAGCCGGCATGACGGCAACGGCCTTGTCGGGATGCGTTGTTCCTCCTCCCGGGCATCGAAAGCCTAAGCGGGGCAGGGGTCATCCCCCGAAGGCTCATCGTTCTCCGCCTCCGCCCCCGCCGCCCCATAGATTCTGGTAAAACAAACGCCCTCGATGCATCGTCGAGGGCGCTTTTGTCCGGAGCCGCCGTTTCCTGCAGGCAGGGCGTTGCGGGCGCTCTGTGCAGATAGCCGTTTTCGGCGTTGCCTTCTCCAGTCGGGAGTCGTCTTTACGGTGGAGGCTGCGTCCCGCAACGAGGGAGAGGCTTTCTTCGGGAAGAGGAGACTTGTTCAGGGGAAGGATTCTAATGCAGCAGGTGCAATTTGGAGTCCTGTGCGGAAATCTTTCTTACCGGCTTTGCGGGAATACCAAGCGCCAGCCATCCCGCCGGAATATCGCGAGTCACTACGCTGCCGGCTCCTACGACAGCGCCTTTTCCTATGGTAACGCCGTCGATGACGGACACGTTTGCAGCCAGCCAGACGTCATCTTCGATATGAATTTCTCCGGCAAATTCCGACATGGACACATGGCCGTCAGGGTACTTCAGCCGTATCCTTTCATCGGCAATGAGAGGATGATTTGTGCAGAGAAGGCTTACATTGGGGCCGAACATGACATTGTTGCCGATAAAAATTTTGCCGTCGTCCATGACCAGCAGGTTGAAATTGGCAAAAAAATTATCCCCGATGAAGGTATGGCATCCGTAGTTGAACTGAATGGGCCCCTGAAAATAGTAATTCTTTCCAATGCTCCCTATGAATTCCTGAACAAGGGGAAGTCGTTCGGGATCATATTCATCCATGAGATTGAATTTCCGGCAACATTCATGAGCAATATGTTTTATGTCCTTCAGCTCTTTGAGTCTGGCATCAAACAGCTTGCCGGCAAAGATTTTTTCCTCTTCGCTACTCATGTCTCACCTCTTTGTTCCTGAACGGTTCCGGAAGTACCGGTTATACTCTGTTCTCAGCCGCTGGAGCCTGTTGTCCCCTTTTATTTATGGCTGATCGTTTCTGCAGGAAATCCGCATGGTTTTATGGATGGGCGAGGGCTCTAAACAGGGTAAAAGGAAAGCCTCACAAGGCCTTGGGGGCTTTATGAGGCTTTATCGTTTTTCTGGTGGGCGGTGAGGGACTCGAACCCCCGACAGTCGGTGTGTAAGACCGATACTCTACCAACTGAGCTAACCGCCCGCTGCCGTTTTTTCTAGGGGAAGAGACTCATCCTGTCAAGTGCAGAGCTTTTTCAAGCCGTCGTGAGCAGAAAAGCTCCCCCCCGGAATCTTTGATCCATTCCAGAAAAGGGACCACGCTGCCCGACTTCTGAGGAATCCGTTCCGTCATGGACAATGCGCTGACGTTTATGTGTATTCGGATCGGCAGCTTCCTGCGTCGGGCGTCCTGATGGTGGAACAGGGAGGGGCTGTCCGGTTAGCTGCGTTCTTGTCTTTTTGAAAGTAAATTTTTGTTTTTAAGTTGACAATGAATTTCAATTTCCGTATTGCTCAGAAAAAAGTTTGATTAGTATAACTTTATACGTCGATTGAAACTTCAGAGAGGAGCCTATGAGCGCCGCCGCAGAGCTGAATGCGCAGGAACGGATTGATTCCGAAGCGCCGCGTTTGAACGGCATGCCTTTTTCCGGAGGCGGAAAAAAGGAAGCCTGGAGTATGGACAAGTATTTTGCCAGGGAAGGAGTGGATCCGCTTTCGCAGGCCTTTGAGGGAAAGATAGCGGTACATCCCGGTGTAGGCGGCGGCATGGTTGCGCCGGAAAAGGTGGCGGAACGCCTGGATGCTCTTCTGGATACGCCTCGATGCGGTGACAGCGTGGCCTATGTGCATGTGCCTTTCTGTGAAACGCACTGCCTGTACTGCGGCTTTTACAACCGTGGTTACAGCCGGGAGGAAAGCGCTCGCTACACCGACACGCTGCTTCGGGAACTTCGTCTCTGGGAGGGCAGGGCCGCTCAGCAGGAGGGGCCGGTGCATGCCGTGTATCTGGGCGGCGGAACGCCCACGGCGCTGGAGGCGAAGGATCTTGAACGGCTGCTGAAGGGAATCCGCAGCGCGCTTCCTCTTGCCAACGACTGTGAAATCACCGTGGAAGGCCGCCTGCATAATTTCGGTCCGGAAAAGATGGAAGCCTGCTTTGCCGGAGGGGCCAATCGCTTTTCGCTCGGGGTTCAGAGCTTCAATACGAAGATACGTCAGCTTATGGGCCGTCTTGCATCACGGGAAGAGGTGTTCCGGCGTCTGGAGCTTCTGAAGAGCTATAATCAGGCAGCGGTGATTGTGGACCTCATTTTCGGTTTTCCCATGCAGAGCATGGACGTGTGGCTGGACGACATTGCCGCGGCCTGTTCCGCCAATCTCGACGGCATGGACTGCTATCAGCTCAACGTCTACGGCCAGACGCCTCTGGGCCGGGCGATCCGGGAAGGAAAGATTCCGCCCGCCGCCGACATTCCCATGCAGTCGGCCATGTTTGCCGCCGGAGTGGAGACCCTGCAGAAGGCCTTTTACCGACGCCTTTCCCTGACGCACTGGGCGCGCACCAGCCGGGAACGCAACCTTTACAATCTCAAGGTGAAGGGCAGCGCCAACTGTCTGGCGTTCGGCCCCGGTGCGGGCGGCAATCTCGCGGGCTGGTTCTATCTGAATCAGAGCAGCTATCAGAAGTGGCAGGACATGGTGAACGAAGGGCGCAAGCCTGCAATGATGCTCATGCGTCCCGATGCCCGTTTTTATTTTTACCGTGCCGTGGCGGCCGCCATGGAGCAGGGCTGGCTGGACATGGCCGCTCTGGAGCAGACCTACGGCGTGCAGATGCGCTCCGTCCTTCAGCCTCTTCTCGAGCAGTGGCAGCGGGCGGGACTGGTGAGTCTGCAGGGCAGCGTCATGGTGCTCACTCTGGCCGGACAGTTCTGGCAGGTGAATCTTTCCCAGCTCATGCAGGATTTTCTCAAGCATGCGCTGGATGCGGCTAATGTCTGATGAATGATGAGGATGGTTCCGTTGCAGGGCAGGGCGGAACGATCCGTAAAAAGTGCGGCGCGGGCAAAGCGGAGAGGAACGGTGCTCCGGCGGAAGACGGATGCGCAGAACCTTTGTCCCCGCAGGGGATGCACGCGCTGGAAGCGTGTTCCGGCAGGGAACGCGAAAATAAGGATTGGGATGATGAAGAAGACGAAGATGACGTGGGCAGCTTTTTCGACCATGCTGCTTGCCTGTGCGCTGCTGCCCGCTCCGTTCGCTCTGGCGGAGGATACCGTGAGAGCCGGCGATGTGTATGTGACGGCGACGCGTGTGGAAAAGGAACTGCAGCAGGTTCCCATGAGCGTGACCGTGATGACGGCCGAGGATGTGAAGCGTTCCGGCGCCCGTACCGTGGGCGAACTGCTTGAAGATGTGCCCGGCGTTCAGATACAGAACGACGGCTCTCAGGGGCTCAAGCGCGTGTCCATCCGCGGCGAGAATGCCTTCCGCACGCTGGTGCTCATTGACGGACAGAAGATTTCCGAGCAGAAGTCCATGTCCGGCTCGCCCATGCTCATTGATGCCTCCCGCATTGAGCGCATCGAAGTCATCAAGGGACCGGCCTCGGTGCTTTACGGTTCCGATGCCATCGGCGGCGTGGTGAACATCATTACGAAGAAGGGCGGCGAAAAGCCGGTTGAAGGTGAACTGTGGACGGGCTTTTCCGGGGCTTCCCGTGGCTTTTCCGAAGGCATGGCCGTACGCGGCAATGTGGACGGACTCAAGTACAGCCTGTCCGGCTCTCATTCCGATCAGGGCAACATTCATACGCCGGAAGGAGAACTGCCCAATACGAATTTCCGTCAGACCGATGCCGCAGCTTTCCTGAGCTATGATTTTTCCGAACACTTCACCCTTGGCGGCGGATTCGACTACTACAAGGGCGCGTTCAATTCCACGGCGCTGGAATATGTCAACGATCCTGATCTCGATTTCTTCGTCAAGGTGCCCAAGTGGACCAGAACGAAGTACTACCTGTTTGCGGAAGGAAAGGATATCAGCGATTACCTTGCCCGCGTCCGTTTCGATGCGTACTACCAGAAAACGGAAAAGCAGATGGAAAATTACATCGGCAACTTCTATCATGCCGGTGACAAGATGACCTACAGCGGCATGCCGGTGACCCTGAGCGGCGACGGGCACGTCATCATCGACAACTTCGCGAACAACGTCATCCGCAGCCGGGGGCTTTCTCTGCAGACGGACTGGCAGATCGGCGCGAATCATTTTCTTGTAGCGGGCTATGAGCTTAATCATGACAGGCTGAATTCGGACAACCGCACCTATATGGATATATATCTGCCGATAGGCATGCCGCGGCCGATGTCCATCGATCGGTTTACCGACAAGTTCTATGACGGTACGCAGCTCAATCAGTCGCTGTTTGCGTCCATGGAAAGTCAGCTTCCCTGGGACATCGCCCTGACCTACGGCGTGCGCTGGACGCATGTGCGCACGTCTCTCGACAGAAGCGACGGCTATAAGACCGGCGTGGTGACGCCTCCTCTGCCGACGGTTCCTCCCACCGTTGACAACGGTACTCCGGAAGAGGACATGCCCGCCACCGGCGACGACACCAACTCCCGCCCGGTGTTCAACGTGGGCCTCGTGTGGACGGCCACGGAAGATCTTGCCGTGCGCGCAAGCTGGGCCCAGGGCTTCCGCGTGCCGAACCTGACGGAAAAATACATAGGCACCTCCATGGGACAGTCGAGCGGCACGACGTGGGGCAATCCCGATCTTGATCCTGAAACGTCCAACAACTTTGAAATCGGCGTTCGTTACAACCCGGACAACCTGAGTCTTGATGCGGCCGTCTTCTACTCCATTGCCGACAACTACATCGCCTCGCTTCCCATCGCAGGTACCAGCGACTACCGCTATTCCAACGTGGCCGAGGCGACTACCTTCGGCTCGGAATTTACGGCCAGCTACAGGCTTGCCACGGCATACGGCGACTTCATGCCCTATGCCTCGCTTACCTGGATGCGCCGTCAGTACGACGACGGTCAGGGCTGGAAGACCTACGATACCGCCACGCCGGAATGGGTGAGCCGCTACGGCGTGCGTTACGCCAAAGCTCTTGCCGAAGACCTTGATTTCCGTGCCGACGTGTACGGCCGCAGTCAGTCTGAAACGGTGTATCGTTCCGCCTCCGGCAGCAGCGACTATGACCTCGGCGGATTCACCACCGCCAACGTCGCCGTGGGATTCGACTTCGGCGAGGAAAAGCAGTTCTCCGTTCTGGCGGAGGTACTGAACATCTTCGACAAGCGTTATCAGTACAATACGGCCATTCTTGAGCCCGGGCTTCATGCCAACATGAAGCTGAGCTGGCGCTTCTGATCTTTGGCGGCATGAGGCGTCGCCTTCCTCTCTCGACTGGGCATTTTCCGGTACGGGGAGGAAGGCGATCCCCGGCCGCCAGGCCTTTCGGATATAAGGAGCAGACATGATTCGGGATCTTTTCCGCTGGAGTGCGCAGGATCTGGTGGTCATAGGCGTGTTTGCCGCGGCTTCCAAGGTGGCCACGCTGCTGGTCGCGCTGGCTGGCGGCGGCATGAATCCCATCAGCCTCATCGGCAAGAACCTTGTTTTCACGACGCTGCTGGTGGTCATGCTGTGCAAGGTGCGCAGAGCGGGCACGATCACGCTCTTCACGACGATCAGCATCATCGTAAGCATGCTTCTTCTGGGCGCGAGCATCACGCTGATTCCGGCCATGATGGCGGGAGCTCTGGCTGCCGAGGCCGCCATGTGGCCGGGCCGCGATTCCGAAGGCGTGTGGAACTGCGTACTCGGAGCGGCGGTATACGACATCGTGACGAAGCTCGGCTCGCTGGCGGTATCCTGGCTGCTCATGCGGGAGAATCCCGCCATGATGCTCATGGTCGTGCCCTTTGTTGCCGCAGGCTATCTCGGCTCGCTGGGCGGACTTTTTTCCGGTGTGCGGGCCGTAAGGGAACTGCGTCATGCAGGCATCATCCGGCAGTGAAAAGGCGCGGAAAAGGAGAAGCAGACGGTGAAATTCGTATCGGAACAGGGGCATGAAGCGTCATCCTGCGATCTGCCCGGACAGAATGTGCTTTCCGGCGTGCATCCGCGCCCGGAAGACGGGAACGGACAGAGCTTCGACGTGCGCTCAAGAATGTTCGTCACGCTCTTCTCTTCGATCGTGACCATCGCCGTGTCCTCTTTTGAGGGCCAGGCGGTACTTTTTGCCGCGTCGTTTCTGTATGTGCTGTCGGTGCGCCGGTATCGGGCGGTGGCGATTTCCTATGCCGCCATGCTGGGCATGATGACCCTTGCCGCGCTTTTCACCTGGGGCATATCCCGACTTGTGCCTTCCATGCCGTTTTCCTTCCGTTCGCTGGCTGTGCCCTATCTTCGCGGCGCCGTCATGCTGAACGTGATCCTTCCGCTTGCGCTTACCTGCCGCATTCAGGAACTGCTTACGGCGCTCAAGGGACTTCATCTTCCCTTCTGCATCTATATTCCCGGCGCGGTGATGATCCGGTTCATTCCCACCTTCATGCACGATATCAGGCAGGTGTCGGAAACGCTCAGAATCCGCGGCTATGATCTCGGCTTCGGGGAAATGTTCCGTCACCCGCTCATGATGCTGCGGCTTTTGTTCACGCCGCTGCTGTTCCGATCCCTTCGTACGTCCGAGGAGCTGGCTGTTGCGGCCGAACTCAAGGGGCTTGAGGCCGGAGGGCGCTTCGTGCCCTTCCGTTCTCCCGTGTGGAGAAGAAGGGATACCATGCTCGTTCTGCTGGCGCTTGCGGCGGCGCTTCTGGCCCTGTACTGCCAGGTCAGGTGGGGGGCGTCTGCCGTGCCCGCCATGCGCTGACGGTGAAAAGGCCATGCCGAACCCGGAGATGATTCATGATATGTTTTGAGAACGTTACCTACACCTACCCGTTTTCCGCGACGCCTGCCGTGCGGGACATCAGCTTTCGGGTACGTCCCGGAGAACTGGTGCTCGTTACGGGCAGAAGCGGCTGCGGCAAGAGCACGCTCATGCGTCTGGCCGACGGGCTGTGTCCGGGATATTTCCGGGGCGAGCTGAAGGGCCGCGTCCTTGTGGACGGGCAGGATACCTCAACTTTGCCGCTCAGGGACATTTCCCGTCTGGTGGGCACGCTTTTTCAGGATCCGGAGCAGCAGTTCTTTGCTCTCGGCGTTGAGGATGAACTCGCCTTCGTGCACGAGTGGCGCGGACAGCCGGCCGGTGTCACGCGCGAGCGGGTGCGCCATGCCGCAGAGTCGTTCGGCTTGTCCGGCGTGCTCGGTCATTCCGTGCATGAACTTTCCGAAGGCCAGAAGCAGAAGGTGGGGCTGGCTTCCGTGCTTTCCCAGCAGCCGCGCGCTCTGGTTCTGGATGAGCCGACGGCCAATCTTGATCCGGAATCCACGGCGGAGCTGGCCCGGCGTCTGCGCACACTCAAGGAAAGCGGCATGGCCGTGCTTGTGGTCGATCATCGTCTGTACTGGCTGGAAGGCGTGGCTGACCGCGTGCTGGTGATGAAGAACGGAGAAATATGTGCCATGGGCAGCTTTTCCATGCTGAAAGATGAAGGGCTGCGTCGCGGCTGCGGTTTGCGCAACTTCCGGGTGGAGGATGTGCGCCGCACGCTTCCTGAAAGCGGTCCGGTTGCGCTTCAGAACGAGGAACGCGGCCTTCGGGTGGAGAACCTCTGCTTTTCCTATAAGGGGCAGGAGAGGATTTTTGATCATGCGGACGTGTTCCTCGGTCCCGGCGTTACGGCGCTCATAGGTGACAACGGCGCGGGAAAGACAACGCTGGCCCGCCTGCTTACGGGATTGAACAGGGCGGAGTCGGGGTATTTTTTCATCAATGGCAGGGAAGTTCCCGGCAGGGCGCTGCTTGGTCGGGTGGCCGTCGTGCTGCAGAATGCCGATCATCAGCTCCACATGAAAACCGTACGACAGGAGCTTGAGATCAGTCTTCAGCTGGCCGGAAGGCTGAAGAGGCATGATGTTCCGACAGGGCGTGGCGAGCCGTTCACCGCCGGAGAACTTATGGATCTTTTCGGGCTTTCCGCGCTGGCCGACAGGCATCCGCAGTCGCTTTCCGGCGGCGAGAAGCAGCGGCTCGTCATAGCCTGCGCCTTTGCCAAGAATCCGGACGTTCTCATTCTCGACGAGCCCACGAGCGGACTGGACGGCGGAAACATGCTGCTCATGGCGGAGGCTGTGAGCATGCTTGCCGCGCGCGGCGCCTGCGTTCTTGTTATTACGCATGATCTTGAACTTATGAAGATTTCCTGTTCCCGGGCGCTTCGTCTGCCGCTGAGCAGGCAGGCGGACTGCGCAGAGGGGGAACAGCCGGTCAAAGGAGAACGGATATGACGGACAGCCATGCGGCCGCCGATGCCGGCCTGACTCAGGGCCTGCTTTCTGCTCTTGAACAGAAGAAGCCGTGGACGCTTTTTTCTCTCGCACGCGAATTCAACAGAACGGAGCGCGAGGTTGCGCAGGCGCTGCCTTCCCGGATGTGCGCATTTGCTCCGAAGAACTGTTTCATCAGCGTGTGGGAATCGCTGGCCTCATGGGAAAAGGCCACGTTTATCGTGCAGCACGAGGGGCACGTCATCGAGGTTGCAGGGCGCATTCCATTCGGAGCTCCCGGGCACGGATATTACAATCTTGCCGGGGGAGAAGCTCTCGGCGGCCATATCAGGGCTGACGACATTGCGGACATCGCCTTCCTTTCCATGCCCTTCATGGGGCTGGAAAGTCACTCCGTGCAGTTCTTCAACGCCGGAGGGCATGTCGTGTTTTCCGTGTATGCGGGGCGAGAAAATCATCGCATTCTTCCTTCGGTGAAGGAAGCTTTTCTGAACATGAAACATACGCTGGCACTTGTCTGAGGCAGGTTTCTGCCGGAAAAGCGGAGTCTGTGCGGTGCGCCGGCTCCGGGACGTATGCCGGACAAATGACGGAGATGAAGTATGAAAGCACTGGTGGTGTATTCCAGCCTTACCGGCAATACCAGAAAGGTGGCGGAAGCCGTGGCCGCCGTTCTTCCCGGCTGCGATCTGGTTCCCGTTGCAAAAGCGCCGGAGAGCGTGGATCAGTACGACCTTGTGGCTGTAGGCTACTGGGTGGACAAGGGTATGCCGGACAAAAAAACGCTGGCCTGGCTTGAGGGCGTGAAAGATGCCCGTCTGGCCTTTTTCGGAACGCTCGGCGCCTGGCCTGATTCCGATCATGCCAGAGAGTGCATGGCCCGGGGCGAGGCGGCCGCGAAGGAGCCTGCCAGAGGCAATACGGTGCTCGGCTCATGGCTGTGTCAGGGAAAAATCGATCCCCGCATTCTGGAAGTCATGGCGAAGATGGCCGCAGATGTGCATCCCATGACGCCGGAGCGCCGGGCCCGCATTGAGGAGGCGGCAAAGCATCCCGATGATGACGACTGCCGCAGAGCGCAGGAATTCATGCTCCGGATGGTTCAGGCTGCTGAACGTTCGTGATGGAGCCGGCCCCGGAGAAGGTGTTTTTCGCAGTGCAGCGCTGAGCGCCTTCTCCGGCCGGATGTTGTGTCGTACTGTCGGAGCCCTGTACCGGCGGGGCATGAAATGGAGGTATCGGATGAACTGGTCGGAAATCTATGCGACCATAGGACCTGCCGGAGTCGTCCTTGCGGCGGTGGCGTGCGCGGGAGTTTATCTCGCGCTGAAGAGCTATGTGTTTCTTTTTCTTGTCTGGCGGGATTTCCGCAAGACGTTTCCCGAGCTGGAAAGGGAGGACCGTGCCGGAGAGTGCATGAGCTATGAGGGAGATAATCCCCTGATCTGCATCGTTCGCGACATCGTGCAGACCCATTCCGGGCACTCGGAAGATATCCGTGCCGAGATTGCGTATCTTTTTCATCGCAATTTCGAGCAGCTCACCAGGGAGATATGCTATCTGCGGCTGATTTCCGTATTGTCTCCTCTGCTTGGCCTGCTCGGCACCATTCTCGGCATGGTGACGGTATTTCAGACCATAGGCCAGAATGCCGCGCCCGATACGGCCATGCTGGCCAACGGCATATGGGAAGCGCTCATTACCACCATCATGGGGCTGTGCGTGGCCATACCCGCGCTCATGGTCTATTATTTCCTTATGCTGCGCTTCAAGGGATTTCACATAGAAGTTGTGGAATACAGCTATCGGGCGCTCGATTTCTGTCAGAAAAGAAAGAGCGGTACACGCTATGGAGACGGCGACGATGTTTAATTTCGGGCTGGAAGAGGAGCCGAGCATTGATCTGACTCCGCTCATCGATACCATTTTCATGCTGCTGATCTTTTTCATCATGACGACGACCTTCAGTCGTCCCGTGCTGGATATCCTTCTTCCGTCTTCCAGCGAGGCGGAAGCTTCCGGTGAGCGGAGGGAGCAGGTCATATCCATCAAGGCCGACGGTACGCTGCACTATGACGGCAGACAGATCGACAGAAGTGAGCTCGACGCCGTGCTTTCCGAACGTCCGGAAGCCCTTCTCAATCTGTATGTGGATCAGAAGGCGCCGTTTGAAGCCTTTGTCGATGTCGTGGACGTGGCCAAGGTCAGGAAAGGAGGCCGTTTTGTCATCAGTACGCAGCAGGAAGCCGAGTGACGGTTCCGTCTGTCCGGTGCGTGTGTTCTACGGCCTGACGGAGCAGCGCCGCAGCCGAAACATGGCCGTGCTCGGCCTGTTCGGCCTGATGACGCTGACGCTGGTCGCCGGCCTTTTCCTTCAGGTGGAAAGAGTGCTGACGCTTCCTGCCGTGCCCGCGCCAAAGGTCACTTTTCTGCACGCCCAGTTCCGCACGATTCCGGAGAAGAAGGTTCAAAAAGCGGAAACCAAGAAGATTCTCACGGAAGAATCGTCGTTTGAGGTGGCGGAGGAGCCGGAACTGAAGAAGGTTCCGGAACCTGAAGCAGTGAAGAAGCCCGAGGTACGCCCTGAACCGGCCCCGAAACCGGCGCCGGCAGACAGGGCAAAGGCAAAGCCGGTGAAGAAGTCGAAGCCTGCACCGGTGAAAAAGCCGGTCGCAGCAAAGACGGCGGAAGCCAAGGCTCAGGCTTCTGATCTGGCGAAGGTGGACAGCGTTTCAGGCAGCGCCGCGCCTGCTGCGGTGGGGGCGGCGGGTTCCGAACGGGCGGAAAAGGAAAAACGAAGCGCTGCGCTGTCCGTCATTCTTCAGACCATGGAAAAGCACAAACGCTATCCGAGACAGGGGCGGCGCTCCGGAGCAGAAGGCACCTGTCGCCTTCTGGTGCATGTCGGACCCGACGGAAAGGTGGATGCCTGCACGCTGGCGGAAGGTTCGGGAAAAGCCGTGCTCGATGCGGCGGCCAGGAGGCTGGGAGAGAAGCTGATCGGCGTGAATACCGGTACTTCCGGGGGATTTAATGTGCTGGTTCCCGTGCATTACAGTCTGACGGACAGATAGTGCCGCGGATAGTGGCAGAACTTCGGCATGCGGGAAATGGCTGCGGCCGTCCCCGGCTGCAGATTCGGTGAAATCCGCGGCTCCGACGGAAAACGCCGGGCCGGAAAAGAAAGAGCGGAACGCCTTCCGGCGCTCCGCTCTTTCGTATTATCGGTACTTTCTGGCCAGTTCCTGCACGTCTTCCTGATTGTCCGACAGACCCGACTGGTTGAGCGACTCGGTCATGGTCTGGAGGAGCCGTCCGCGTTCGGTCCTGTAGTCGTCCTGCCAGCTTTTCCAGAAGTCTCTGCCCCGCAGGTAGAGAACAAACTGACCCCAGCGGCGTATGACGTCGGGCGGCACCACATGCTCAAGCTCGCAGGCCACGGCATCGGCTCTTTCTTCATCAAGCTGAAGCACATGAAGGAAGAATTCGCGGAAGATGATGTGACGGTGGGCGATGTCCCGTCCTATGATGCGTCCTTTTTCCGTAAGATGAATGAGACTGTACGGTTCGTATTCCACAAGTCCCATGAACTTCAGGACCTTGAGCGTGCTTGTCACCGTTGAGCGGCTGACTTTGGCCGCTTCCGCAATCGCGCTTGCACGGGCAGCTCCTTCCCTGGCTTCTTCCAGAAAGATGATTTCCAGATAGTTTTCCAGCACGGGCGAAAGCGGCTTGACCTCGTCCTGTGCGGTCTGATCCGGAAGGGGATGTTCCGTCATGAGATCCTCCGTAGTTTCAGGCAGTGTGCCGCTTTCGCAGGCCATATTCAAGCCATTTTTTTTCATGGAAGATCCGCAGCGTCCAGAAAAAGGCGGCCATCTGGGCTGCTGCTCCGGCCGCATACACGCCGGTCGCTCCCATGCCGAGCACCACTCCGAGCGCAAGGGACAGCGGTATGCCCACAATCCAGCAGGTAACGGCGCCGACTCGGCAGGACAGAACGGTTGCGCCCGCGCCGCTGAAGAGCGAGTTCATCATGCCCGTCATGGCCGTGAACGGGCCGGACAGGCAGGCAAAGAGCAGAAAAACGGACGCCTGGGAGAGCACGGCGGGGTCGCTGGAAAAGAGGGCCGTTGCCGGATCTCGAAGAATCCAGAGCAGAAGCGAAGGCGGCAGAAGCCCAAGCCCCGTGCATAAGGCGGTTTTCAGTCCGAAGCGGTACAGCAGACTCTGCGCTCCGCTGCCGAGCATGTGTCCGCTCAAAATGGCGACGGACATGTTCAGCGCCGCCAGCGGAAACAGGAGAAGGCCGTGCACGCGTCCGCCCACGCTCATGCCTGCAAGAATGTCGGTACTTCCCGGCAGCAGACCAACGATGGTCAGCGTGGTCAGGCTGCCCACATGTGTAATGATCTGTCCTGCGGCCGCAGGCATGCCTACCCGGAACAGATAAGGCATGGCTCTGCGGTTCCAGCGCCAGGGCGCGAAGGTCGTTTTCCGAAGAAGCCCATAACGACGTGCCAGGCAGAGATTGCTGAGCAGACCGAGCACGGCACAGGCAAAGGTTGTCCAGGCTATGCCCGCCGCGCCGAAGGAGGGAAGGCCAAGCCATCCGAGTCCGAATCCTAGATCGCCGAACACGTTGGCCGCCGCCATGATAAGAAGCGTGAGCAGGGGCAGCAGCACCTTTTTGTAGGCCCGGAAGATGGAGTTCATCATGATGAGCACATAATAGAACGGCAGCTGGCAGCAGTAGGCCTGAAAAAAGGTGGAAAGCGCCGGACGCAGCTCTTCGGAGATGGCCATGACGTGGAATATCACCGGTGAGAAAAGCAGGGCCAGCACGGCGACGGCGCTTCCGGTAAGCGCAGACAGCATGATGATGAGACCGGCGTAGCGGTTGGCCCGAAGCTCAAGTCCTGCGCCGAGAGACTGGCTTACCGTCGTCAGGCAGCCGCTGGCAATGAGGGAGGTGAGCAGCATGAGCAGGGCGAAGATTTGCGTGACAACACCCGTGGCCGCCTGTACCTCGGCTCCCAGCTTTCCCGCTGCCCAGACATCAGTCATGGAAATGACCAGATGGCAGAGCATGAGTCCCATCTGCGGAAGGGCGAGGCGGAAGAGCTCGGCCTTGGAAGGCAGAGCGGAGCGCCTGTCCGGGGAAGGCGCGGCGGCAGAGAAAGAGACTGCGGACAATGCGGGCACCTTGGCTGGAGAAAAGGGAACGGATGCCAGTGTAGGTCGAGAAAGTGCAGTCTGTCAAATAAAGTTAAGCTTATAAAACTTTATGACGGATCATCCTGCCGTTCCGGCGTCGGATTTCCGGCGGCGTGTTTCTTTTTCCAGGCGCGTATGCTTTCCAGTCTCTGCCTGCAACGCTCCTCCAGTCCCTGATCTGTCGGAAGATAGTATCTTCGCTCCATCAGGGCGTCGGGAAGGCATTGCATGGCGGTCAGGCGCTCTTCGGCATGGTGTGCGAACTGATAGCCCTTGCCGTAGCCGAGTTCCTTCATCAGCGTGGTGGGCGCGTTGCGGATCTGCAGGGGAACAGGCTCGTCGAGCGTGGACAGGGCATCTTTTCTGGCTTTGCTGTAGGCCACATCGAGACTGTTGGATTTCGGAGCCAGGGAAAGGTAGACCGCCACCTGCGTAAGGTGCACGGAACACTCCGGCATGCCGATGAAGTGACAGGCCTGATAGGCGGAAACGGCCATGTCCAGCGCACGGGGATCGGCCAGCCCCACATCTTCGCTGGCAAAGCGCAGAATACGGCGGGCGATATAGAGAGGATCCTCCCCGGCTTCCAGCATGCGGGCCAGCCAGTACACGGCGGCATCCGGATCGGAGTTGCGCATGGACTTGTGCAGCGCGGAAATGAGATTGTAATGCTCCTCTCCCTTCTTGTCGTAGAGCAGCAGCTTGCGCGAGGTGCACTGTTCCAGCGTTTCTTCGGTAATGCACACGGTGTCGCCGTCCGTGTCGGCGTTCAGAACCGCCATTTCCAGCGTGGTCAGCGCGGATCTGGCATCGCCGTTGGAAAAGGCGGCGATGCAGGAAAGCGTCTGCTCCGGCATGGCGATATGCAGCTTTCCGAGTCCCCGCGGATCCTGCAGAGCATGCGTGAGCAGCGCGGTGACGGCTTCTTCGGAAAGCTGATGCAGAACGAAGACCTTGCAGCGGGAAAGCAGGGCGCCGTTCACTTCAAAGGACGGATTTTCCGTAGTCGCGCCGATGAGGATGATGCTGCCCTTTTCCACAAAGGGCAGAAAGGCGTCCTGCTGGGCCTTGTTGAAGCGGTGTATTTCGTCGACGAAAACGATGGTCCGCCTTCCGTAGAGGCGGTCTTTTTCCGCCTGCTGCATGACTGCCCGGATTTCTTTGATGCCGCTGGTCACGGCCGAAAAGTCGATGAAGCCGGATTTCGTATGTCCGGCAATGATGCGCGCCAGCGTGGTCTTGCCGACGCCAGGCGGCCCCCAGAAGATCATGGAGGGAATGCGGTCGGATTCGATGATTTTTCGCAGCACCTTTCCCTGTCCGAGAAGATGCTCCTGCCCGAAGAACTCCTTCAGACTGCGGGGGCGCATGCGTGCGGCCAGGGGCTGCGTGTCGTCGTTGTCGAAAAAGGAATGTTGTTCCATGGTTTCTTCCAGCCGGTTCGAGATCGGCGGCTGCGGCAGGAAAAGCGTCTGAGTGAAATCTTCGTTTGTTTTCCCGCGGCACAGGATGCAGAAAAGGCCGTCCGGAGACGGCCTTTTTTACAGGAAACAGATAAGTCTTACATGAGGATGAAGGCCACAATGCCTACGGCGATACCGTACAGGATGAAGGGGATGACCGTGCGGCGCAGGATGTCGCCTTCCTTGCCGATGAGGCCGAGCACGGCACAGGCGGCCACGATGTTGTGGATGCAGATCATGTTGCCCATGGCGCCGCCGGCGCCCTGGGCTGCCACGATGACGAGGTGCTGAGACACGGTGTAGCCGAGGGTCTTGGCCATATCCCACTGGAAGTTGGCGAAGAGCATATCGGACACGGTGTTGGAACCGGTGATGAACGCGCCGAGGCCGCCGACATAGGAAGCGAGGGCAGGCCATGCGCCGCCGGCGAGGTCGGCCAGGCACTGGGCAAGAGCCATGGGCATGGAGACGTGGTTGGTGGCTTCGCTGACGCCCGTGCCCTTGAAGATGGACACGAGGGCCACGGCGGCGAGCAGGGAAATGGTGGGAGCCTTCATCTTGGCGAAGGCGGTGGACCAGGCCTTGCTGACCTTGTTGCTGCCGATGGCGTCGTCACGCAGCATGCCGTGCAGGAAAATGGTGATGACGGATACCAGAATGAAGGGAATGGTGCCGGGCAGGTTCAGAATGGCGATATAGGAGGTTACGCCTTCCTGACCGAGAATGTTGGCGGCGCCGATGTTGAACATGGGGTCGGTGACGACGCCCTTGAGATGGAAGGCGGGCACGCGGGTGATCACGAGGATGAGGCCGCAGAGCACATAGGGCAGCCAGGCCATGAACTGGCTCATGTGTTCCTTGTATTCCGTCACGTCGGAGGGCTTGATTTCACCGATCCAGGAAGGATCCCACTTGTCGCTGGAGTCGAAGTCCCAGGTGCCTTCGGGCACGCAGATGCCCTTCTGGGTGAGCTTCACGAGTACGCCGAGGCCGATGATGCCGCCGAGCAGGGAGGGCAGTTCGGGACCGACGGTCCAGGCGAGGATGAAGTAGGGCACGCCGAAGCAGACGGAGGCGAGCAGGCAGTATTTCCAGGCGGCAAAGCCTTCGGACCAGGACTTGTTCTTACCGTAGTAGCGGGTCATGAAGCCCAGCAGGAAGATGGGCAGGATGAAGAGCATGGGCAGGTGCATGAGCGTGACGTATTCGCCGATGGTCTTGTAGACCACGGCGGGATCGCCGGTGCCGAGGGCGGTCATGGCCAGAGATTCAATGGACTTGAAGCCCTGAAGCACGGGGGTGCCCACAGCGCCGAAGGTCACGGGGATGCTGTTGAAGGCAAGGCAGATGACGGCTGCGCAGAGGGGCGGGAATCCGAGACCGAGGAGCAGAGGAGCGGCGAGAGCGGCGGGGGTGCCGAAACCGGCGGCGCCTTCAATGAAGGCGGCGAACATGAAGCCGATGATGATGGTCTGTACGCGGCGGTCGGGGCTGATTTTCTTCATGCCGGCCTGGATGGTTTCCATGGCGCCGCTGTAGGTGAGCGTATAGTAGATGAGCAGAGCGCCGAAAACGATGATCAGCACGCCCGCGGCGGTGATGAAGCCTTCCAGCGTGAGGGCGATGACCCTGATGATGGGGAGCTGCCATACGAGAATGGCAAGTACGGCACCGGTAGCCCAGGCCAGGGGCATGGCACGCATGGAAGACCAGCGCAGGCCGACCATGAGAACCAGTGCCACCAGAAGCGGCGCGACGGCGAACAGAGCCAGCAGTTCAATGTTCATATTGCTCTCCTCTGACGGTAAGAAGGTAAACGGGATAATGCAGGAAAAGCGTAATGCCTGTACCTGTTTGACGGATGTTGTGCGCATTGCGGAAGCGGGGGGAGCCTGGGAATGCGCGTAAGGGTTATGCCGGGCCGTACGGAAGACCGGTCCGGAAACAGACTTTTGAAGCTGTGCGGAGCGCTTCGGCAGCGTTTCTTCGTATTTGCAAGGAGGCCGTCGGAGCGCCTGCGTCAGCGGCATCCGGTCCCGCCCGGAGACGGGACCGGATGAATCGGGCAGTTATTTCATGTTGCGGGCGAGCAGTTCGGAGATGTGCTCGACCTTGATGGGAGAATCATTGGCCGTAGCCACGCCGCGGATCTGCATGACGCAGCCGGGGCAGTCGGTCACCACGAGGGCGGCGCCGGTGTCTTCACTGTTCTTGAGCTTCTTTCTGCCGATTTCGGCGGAAAGTTCGGGGAACTTCACGGAGAAGGTACCGCCGAAGCCGCAGCAGGTGTCTTCTTCGGCGGCAGGCACGTAGTCGGCCACCATGTTCAGAAGGGCGCGGGGTTCCTCGGTGATGCCCATGTTCCGCATGTGGCAGGGCGAATGGTAGGTCACCTTCTCTCCGGACTTGACGAAGTTTTCGGCACGCAGGCCGAGCTTGTTGTAGACGAAGGAGGTGAAGTCCATGACCTTGGAGGCGAAGATGTCGGTCCGGTAGTGGTCCGGCGTATCCTTCAGCAGGTTGGGATAGGCGTGCTTGAGGTGACCGGCGCAGGAGGCGCACAGCGTGATGATGGCGTCGTACTTGCCGGGTTCGAAGGCGTTCACGTTCTGCGAGCTGACCTGCAGACTGGTTTCACGCTGGCCCATCATTTCCAGAGGCAGGCCGCAGCAGGTCTGCTTGAGGGGGAACTCCACATGCACGCCGTGTCTGTTGAGCAGGCGGACGGCGGCCACGAGCTGTTCAGGATAGATGAAGTCCTGAGCGCAGCCGGAGAAGATGGCCACACGGAACTTGGGCTGTGAGGGATTGTTCACCACGCTCTTGAAGAGCTGACGGAAGGACTTGGGAGCCAGAGCCGGCAGCTGACGGAAGCTCTGATCGCCGCCCATGAGCACGGCGGGCAGATGGCGGATGAACTTGCCGCCCTTCACGGTGAGGGGCTTCTGCGAGAACTTGATGAACTTGAGCAGGCTGTGGAAGCGGTCGCGATCCTTCATCACCATGCTCATCACGGAACCGGCGGGATTGTTGCCGTCGGCCTTGACGAGGCGGGAACGGATTTCCATGGTGATGCGGGGCAGATCAATGCCTGCGGAGCACACGTTCTTGCAGGATTCGCAGCCGATGCAGTTCTGTACCAGCGCACGGGCCTTGTCGGCGCCGTGATACAGATAGGTGAGGGCGAGACCCACGGCGCCGATGTACACATAGCCCATCTTGTGGCCGCCGATGAGACGGTACACGGGGCAGACGTTGGCGCAGGCGCCGCAGCGCACGCAGCGCAGGATGTCCTTGAAGGCGGGATCCTGAGCGATCTTGAGGCGGCCGTTGTCGAGGAAGACGATGTGCATTTCCTTGCGGCCGTCGGGACCGACGGCGCATTCGTTGGAACCGGCGATCCAGGTGATGTAGGAGGTGATGGCCTGAGCGGTGGCGTTTCTGGGCAGAACCTGCAGCACCTTCAGGGCGTCGGCCACGGTGGGGATGAGCTTTTCAAGACCGGCGAGCACCACGTGCACGCGGGGCAGCGTGGTCACGAGGCGCAGGTTGCCTTCGTTGGTCACCGTACCCACGAGACCGGCTTCGGCCACGGCGAAGTTGGCGCCGGAAATGCCCATGTCGGCCTTCACGTATTCGCTGCGCAGTTCCTTGCGGGCCACCTTCACGAGCTTCTGGATGTCTTCCCGGTCCTGCTGCACCTTGGTCACGTCGGTGAACAGGTCGGCGACCTGATAGCGGGACAGGTGAATGGCGGGCATGACCATGTGGGAAGGACCTTCATGGCGCAGCTGGATGATCCATTCGCCGAGGTCGGATTCCACCACACGGAGTCCTTCCTTTTCCAGGGCGTCGTTCAGGTGGATTTCTTCCGCCGTCATCGACTTGGACTTGATGATGTTGTGGCAGTTGTTTTCCTTGGCGATCTTGGCAATGATGCGGTTGGCTTCGGCGCCGGTGGAGGCGAGGTGCACATGCACGCCGCGCTTTTCGGCTTCGGCCTTGAACTGTTCGAACAGTTCCATCATGTGCTGGGCGGCGTTGTCCTTGATGTCCGCGACTTCCTTGATGAGGCCGTCCACGTCCATGCCGTCGAAGATGCGGGTACGGTTGGCCTTGTATTCAACGGCGAACTTGTCCAGCGTGGCGCGGAGGAACTTGTCGTCCAGCGCTTCCTGAATCTGACCGTGATATTCCTTCATGTTCTTGGCGTCGGCCATGTCTTAGTCCTCCAGCAGCACGATATGAAGTTCGAGGGGGCCGTGCACGCCGAGGGCGCCCACGCGTTCGATATCAGCCGTACGGCTGGGACCGGTGATGAAGGCCGTGTAGGAGGCGCCGCCGCGATTGAGCAGGTCGAGCATGAGGTCGTTGGCGTCTTCCAGCTTGTTCAGCAGGGTGGACTTGCGCACCAGCATGATGGACACTTCGGCCACCATCGAGCCGAGGCGCACTTCTTCGCTGTTGGAATTGACCACGCACGTCACGGTGTCGGCCACGAGACCTTCCGCCCAGGTGATGCTGGTGTCGAAGCCGCCCAGATGATCGCGCAGGCCCGAACGCAGCAGGGTGATGTCGGTTCCGGCCGCCTTTTCTTCCAGAACGGCGAATTCCTCATCGGAGAGCCCGGGGGCGGCGATGAAGCGGTCAAGAAGGGTGGGGAAGCCGTTTTCGCTGACAGGGCCGTACTGCTCGCCTTCCTTGGGCAGGAGCATTTCGCAGTGACGCTTCTTTTCGGTCACGTCCACGGCGTACTGCATGGCGTCCGCAAAGCTTCCGGCCTCATACAGCGTGACCGGAACCGTGGGAGCCTTGGCTTTCACCACTTCAACAAGTTGATCCTGAGTCATTGTTACTCCTTGGCATTGTTCCGCCAGAATGTGCGGTAAAGTCGGAAAGAACGCTTCGGAGGAAGCGTTCTTTCCGTTAATGTCGGTATGACTTAGTCGGGCAGGATTTCCGCGTAGATTTCCACGGGATGCTTGACCTGCACCTCATCCTTGTTCTGCGAGAGCATGTCGGAGATCTGAAGCATGCAGGCCGGGCAGCCGGTAGCCACGGCAGAGGCTCCGGTACGCACGATGTTGTCGCGCTTGCGCTGTCCGATTTCCTTCGACAGGTCGTAATGGAACAGCGTGAAGCTGCCGCCGCAGCCGCAGCAACGGTCGGCCTCGGCCATTTCCACGAGCTCGTAGTCCGGGTTCAGGCGGATGAGCTTGCGGGGCTGTTCAGACACGCCGACGCTCTTCTTGAGGTGGCAGGAATCGTGGAAGGTCACGCGGGCAACCTTGCCGGCATGGCGGGCGCCGGGTTCCATCTGATCCACATGAAGCACGTCGATCAGGAAGGCGTTGATGTCCATGACGCGTCCGGCCACGGAGGCGATGGTCTTCTGATGCTCGGGTGAGAATTCCGCGGCAAAGTGAGGCCACCATTCCTTCAGCGTGGCGGTGCAGGAACCGCAGGGCGTGAGGATGTAGTCGATGCCGCCGCCGATGAGTTCACGGCCGATGACGTCGAGGTTCTTCTGCGTTTCCAGCACGAAGCCCTTGCGGTCGCCGGAAGCCAGAGCGGGAATGCCGCAGCAGGTGAGATCCGAGGGCATGACCACGCCCACGCCGTGATGCCTGAGCACCTTGAGGCAGGCTTCGCCGAGCTGGGTATAGTACTTGTCGGCCATGCATCCGGCAAAGAACAGCACCTTGATGCCGATGCGGCTTTCGGTGTGCAGGTCGCCGTATTTGGCATGGAGCGACTTGGACGGAAGCTTGGCGATGTGGCGGGAGCCTACGAGCTTGCTCAGAAGAGGCATGTCGTAGGTTTTGGCGCCCTGCTTGCGCATGACCAGACCCTGGAAGGGAGCGGCGGTGCGCATCATGGCGCTGAACAGCTGCGGATGGGCGAGCAGTTCGCGGAACACCAGCTTCTTGATGGGATTGAGTCCGCGGTATTCCGCCAGAGCCTGACGGGCTTCCATGAAGATTTCCAGAATGGAGACGCCGGACGGGCAGTTTGCCTGGCAGGAACCGCACAGAAGGCAGCGGTTCAGCTTTTCTTCCACGGCGTCGGCATCTTCGATCATCTTGTGGGCAAGATTGTCGAGCAGCGCGAGCTTGCCGCGGCTTACGTCGGCTTCCTTATGGGTGACGCCGAATACCGGGCAGACCGCCTGGCACAGACCGCAGCGCATGCAGTCGGCCAGCCTGTCGTCCAGCTTCATCAGTATTCTTGCAAGACGGGAAATGTCGCTCATGGTTATATCCCCGTGATCTTGCAGGCGTTGAAGAGGCCCTTGGGATCAATGGCCCGGCGCATGCGCTGGGAGAAGAGAATGGTGCCCTTGCTGGTTTCCTTTTCCATCCACTTGGCCTTGGCGGTGCCGATGCCGTGCTCGCCGGAAAGCGTGCCGCCGAGCTTGAGGGCCACGTCGAAGATTTCGTCCACGGCAGCTTCCACACGGGCGAATTCTTCCTTGTCGCGCTTGTCGCACAGGATGGTGGGATGCAGGTTGCCGTCGCCGGCGTGACCGAAGGTGCCCATGTCGAGCTTGTACTTGGCCGCGATCTCATTGAGGTTCCTGATCATGGCAGGAATCTGGGAGCGGGGCACGGTGGCGTCTTCCAGCACGCAGGTGGGACGGGCGCGGGCGAGCGCGGGAAGCGCGTTGCGGCGGGCAGCCCAGAGCTTGTTCTTTTCTTCGGCGTCCTTGGGAATGTGAATGCCGGTGGCGTTGCACTTCTTGAGCACTTCTTCCACGATGGCGGCTTCATCGGCCACCTGGCCGGGATGACCGTCCACTTCGATGAGCAGCATGGCGGCGGCGTCCACGGGCAGACCGATCTTCTGGTCGGCTTCCACGTACTTGAGGGTGGCCTGATCGAGAAGTTCCAGCGTGCAGGGCACGACATGGGCGGCGATCATGGCGGCCACGGCGTCGGCGGCATCCTGCACGTCGGCAAATTCGGCGGTGATGGCGCGGGAGGCGCGGGGCGGGGGAACCAGCTTGAGGATGGCCTTGCTGATGACGCCCATCGTGCCTTCGGAACCGACCATGAGTCCGGCGAGGTTGAATCCGGTCACGCACTTTACGGTACGGGAACCCGTCTTCACCAGGTTGCCTTCATAGTCGTAGAATTCCAGACCCATGACGTAGTCCTTGGTCACGCCGTACTTCAGACCGCGCAGACCGCCGGCATTTTCGGCGATGTTGCCGGCCAGCGTGGAGACGGACATGGAACCGGGATCGGGCGGATAGAAGAGACCCTTGGCTTCCACGGCGGCGGCGAACTGGGCGGTGACCACGCCGGGCTGCACCACGGCATACAGGTCTTCGCTGTTGATTTCGAGAATCTTCTGCAGGCTGTTGGTCAGAATGACGACGCTGTCCACGGTGTCCGGCACGGTTCCGCCGGAAAGATTGGAACCGGCGCCCCGTACGGTGATGGCGAGTCCGGCCTCATAACAGAGGCGGATGATTTCACCGATCTGTTCCGTCTGGGTAGGACGCAGAACCAGCGCCGGTACCTTGGGAGGCAGCACGGCGCTGTCGTAGGAGTAGCACTGCCGGTCGGCTTCGCTGGTGAAGACGTTTTCGGCACCCAGCAGAGCACTCAGGTCTTTGATTAAATTCGGACTGATCATGACATCCCCTCCCCGAAGGGTTATAAAAAACAGAAAGAACAGGTACAGATTTTACGGTAATAAGATAATGATAAAACCACAAGCAACGCAAGGCTTTTTTGGGGAAAAGCGAGCACTTTGCCGAGTAGTTCTTTTTTTCTCAAAAACAGGGGCAATTTTATGTAATTTCCGCATGGGATCCGGAGAGAATAAAAACGACACAAGTGTACGAGTTGGCTTGTGTTTTACCTTATACTCCGACATTGCGACAAAACATCCGGCAGGTGCAGATATATATTGCCGGAAGTATCATTCTAAAATATAAAATGGATGATCATATATTTGTATAAAACTCATTAGTACGGAGCTTATGATGGTTCATATCATAAGCATGATGGATATTTTTTATGAAATGATATGAATAAGTGTCAATATTGTTTATCTTATTGATGGGATGCAGATATTTTAGTCGTTACTAGGATTAAAAGAAGCAGGAAGGACGAGATGTCGTCCTTCCTGCAAGATAGAGCGAAAACAGTCGGCAGAAAAAGAATGCGCTGTTTTTTATGAAGCCGTGAGACGTGTCAGTTATGAAATGTTCACACTCTACAACGTCCGGCAGAGTTCAGCCTGCGCCGTTATGGCGTCCCAGCGCCCGGCGGCAACGTCTTCCTTGCTGATGACCCATGTTCCCCCGACGCAGCATACATTGGGCAGGCCAAGATAGGAGCGCACGTTCTGGGCATTGATGCCGCCCGTGGGGCAGAAGGTCACGCCGGCGAACGGGGAGGCATAGGCCTTCAGACGGGCGGCTCCGCCGTTCTGTTCGGCCGGAAAGAACTTGAGAAAGGTAAGACCGTTCTCCCGCGCCGTCATGACCTCGGACGCCGTGGCGACGCCGGGCAGATAGTCGATGCCGGTTTCCTTCCGGCAGGCCAGAAGCGACGGCGTCATGCCCGGGCTGACCGCAAAGCGGAATCCGAGCTCGGCGGCCTTTTCCATGTCGGAGGCGGAAAGTACGGTGCCTATGCCCACAAGACTGCCGGGCACTTCATTCTTCACCCGTTCCGCCACGGCCCAGGCCGAGGGCGTGCGCAGGGTGATTTCAAGAAGACGCAGTCCGCCCTTCACCAGGGCGCGGCAGATCTGAAGGGATGTTTCGTTGTCTTCGAGCGCGAGCACGGGAATGACGCGCTGCGCCCGGCACAGATCCTGGAATTCACTCATGGAGCAGCTCCGCAGGCATACGGTTGGCGGGAATGACGGCGCCCGGTTCGCCTATGACGGCCGCCGCGAGAACATGACCTCTGGCGGCGGATTCCTCCGGTCTCAGACCGTGCAGGCGGGCGTGCACATAGGCCGCGGCAAAGGAGTCTCCCGCGGCCGTGGTATCGACGACTTTTTCCGCAGGCCGGGGCGTAACGCGACGCATGATCCTTCCGTCCCACACAAGACACGGGTTAGGTCCGTCCTTCATGACGATTTCCGCGCCCGGCCTCACGGCGCGGACGAGCATGGCCGCCGCGTCTTCCGGACAGGATGCCTTCACGCCGAAGGCTTCCGCCTCTTCCGGGGAAAGAAAGATCATGGAGCAGAGCGGAAGCATGCGACGATACCAGGCTTCGGCCCGGGAAAGCGCGCTTTTTCGGTCTGAGCCCCACAGGCGAGGCCGGAAATTGGCGTCGAAGCATATGGATACGCTTCCGGCCAGCTCCTCCAGCCGTTGCAGAAGACGTTCTCTGCCGTCTTCCAGAAAGACGGCCAGACTGATGCCGCTCAGATAGATGACGTCGAACGAGGCAAGCTTTTCGAGAAGGGCGTCCGCCCCCTCGCCCGAGTAGCATGAGCGGGCGGCGGAGGCGGAACGCCAGTACTGGAAGGAGCGCTCCCCGCGCTCGTCGAGCTGTATCATGTACAGGCCGGGAACGGCATCGGGCAGTCTTCGGGTGAGGGAGGCGTCGATGCCTTCCCCGGCCCAGAAGTCGAGCATGGCGTCGCTCAGCGGATCGGTTCCTGCGGCGGACAGGTAGGAGACGTCCAGTCCGCCCAGCCGTGAAAGGTACACGGCGGTGTTGAGGGTGTCGCCGCTGAAGCTCTGCCGGAAGAGTCCCTTTTCCGGGCCGTTCACGGGCAGAAGCTCGACCATGCATTCGCCCGTGACGGCGATGCGGGGACGGCGGGACATCAGGCGATCCCCCTGTAGGCGCGCAGGCAGTCCATGAGGCGCAGAATCTCGTCTTCGGTGTTGAAGAAGTGCAGGGAGACGCGGATGCTCTTGCGGCTCGGCATGCCGGCGGCGAGGTTGCGGGTCTTGATGAGAATGTTGCGCTGCCAGGCGAACTTCACCAGATCGTCGGCGTCGAGTCCGGGGAAGGTGAAGCCCACGATGCCGGAGGAAACCTGCTCCTCTTCGGGGGAGAGGCGCACGATTTCGGGCAGTTCGGCCAGCTTCTGCATGAGCGAGGCCTGAAGCGCACGATTGCGCTGCATGATGTTTTCCACGCCGAGCAGGTCGAGATAGGTGGCGGCGTTGCCGAGCGCGGCAAAGGGCGGAAGGTGACGGGAGCCGTATTCGAACTTTCTGGCGTCGTTTCTGATGTCGTAGGAATAGTCGGTGTAGCTGAAGGAGGCTTCGGAGCCCACGCCTATGGCCTGGGGGCGGACGCTGTGCAGAAATTCCTCATCGAGCAGCATGACGGCGGTGCCGTGCAGTCCGAGCATCCACTTGTAGCCGGCGGCGAGGTAGACGTCGCAGCCTGCGGCGGGAAAGTCCACCGGAATCTGTCCTGCCGACTGGGCGCCGTCCCAGATGATGCGTCCGCCGTGCCTGTGCACGATTTCGGAAATTTCCCTGACCGGCTGGCAGAAGCCGGCGATGTGACTCACATGGCTCATGACGGCAAGGCGGGTATGCTCATTGCAGGTCTGTTCCATATTGTCCAGCGCTTCCTGCATGGTTTTGCCCACCTTCACGTAGCGCACGGTGTATCCCAGACGGCGCGCGCCTTCGAGCAGCGGAAGCAGCACGGCGGGGTTTTCCTGGTCGGTGGTGACGACTTCGTCGCCGGGGCCGAGGGCGAAATGGGGCAGAAGCAGATTGAGACCGTCGGCAATGCCGCGGACAAAGGCGGTCTGCGCCACCGGCGTGTGGAAGAACGCCGCGAGACGGCGGCGGGACTCTTCGGTGGCGGCATGAAGCCTGTCATACACGTCGGCGCGGCTGGGGCTGTTGTAGAAAACGTCGTTCTCCAGTTCCTGCACGGCGTAGTGCACGCAGGCCAGCTTGGGGCCCTGATCCGCCGTATTCAGAAAGTCGAAGCGGGCGATGGCCGGAATGTCGAGATTGAACTGTGTCCTGTCGAAAAGCATGGAAATCTTCTCCCGTGATCGGAAAAACGAAAAAGGGGCTGCCGGAGAGGACTTGATCCGGCAGCACCCGGCTTACCCGGCAACGACGGGCGTGATTTTGCCGTCGTCGACGACGAGGCGTCCGTACTGATACACGGCCCGGACGTCTTTGCCGAAGGCAAGGTCGTCCAGCGGATTGCCGCCGAGAAGCGTGATGTCGGCGCGCTTGCCGCGCTCAAGGCTGCCGATTTCCTTTTCCAGACCGCAGCAGGCGGCGGCAACGCCGGTGGCGCAGTCGAGAATGGCGCTGTTGGACATGTCGAGGTATTCCTTGAGAATGCCGAAGCAGAGGGCATAGTCGCTGAACTCTGTGAGATGGCAGCCGGCGTCCGTACCGAGGGCGAAGCGCACGCCCTGATTGATGATGCGGGCGGTCACGTCCATGCGTTCCTTGCGGAAGACGCGCCAGAACTCCTGCTGCTCCACGGGGAAGTTCGTCACGGGCGTGCGGTAGGAGGCGCTGAAGGCAGGGCAGAGAATGATGCCCTGCTTCGCCATTTCATCCACGATGGCGGCATCATAGTCGATGGTGCCGTCCGCGCCGCGGAAGCTGCAGTGTTCCACCGTGGACACCCCGGCCTTGACGGCAATGCGGATGGAGTCGGTGCTGTGCACGTGTACGGAGGTCATCTTGCCGCGCATGCGGGCTTCCGAGGCAAAGGCGTTCACTTCGGCCTGATTGTACTGAAGCACGCCGGAGCCGGAATTCGGCGTCATGTTGCCGCCGGAGATCATCATCTTCAGGAAGTCGGCGCCGTCCTTGATGGTCTGACGGGCTTCTCTGCGCACGTTTTCCTCGCCTTCCACCTCTCTGTTCAGATACCAGCAGTGGCCGCCCGTCACGGTGAAGGGTCTGCCGCTGGCCACGATGCTGCTGCCGCGCATGGTTCCTTCGCGGATGGCGTCGCGAAGCTGAAAGATGCCGTCGGTGGCGGCGCCGCAGTCGCGCACGGTGGTGACGCCCGCCAGAATGGAGGCCTGGGCGTTGCGCACGAGGCGCAGCATCATGAGCGGTTCGCTGTTCATTTCTTCCAGCATGTCGAGATAGGGATCATTCCGGCAGCTGAAGCTCAGATGGACGTGAGCGTCGATGAATCCGGGCACGGCCCAGGCTTCGGGGCGGAAGTCCACGGCGGCGTCGGGATAGGCCGCTTCGGCCTCTTCCCACGAGAGAAGGTCGATGATGCGGTCATCATGAAGAACAAGAGCGGCGTGCTCCATTACCTGACCGTTGCCCGGCTGGGGAATGGCGGCCTTCACTTTAACAATGGTTTTCATGCTGAACCTCGTTTGGCGCATTCAGTTCCTGAAGGACCTGATGCAGTTCTATGCGTTCACGATCGGGGCCGAACAGGAACATGATTTTGCTGCGGCCCTGAAAGATGATGCGCGGTGTTTCATCCATAAAATCGTAACCCTGCGCGTGCAGTCTCGCTGCGGCGCGTTCCACGTCGTCGACGCGGTAGGCGACGTGATTGATGGGGATGTCGTCATAAAGATGTTCGGCGTACTCGATGAGCTCGATCATGAAGCTGCCGTTGTCGATCATGGCGGCTCTGGCCTTCTTCACGGGGTTGGTATCCCTGGCGACCACGCGGAAGCCGAAGTTGCGGCAGTAAAAGCCGACGCTTTCCTCCAGATCGGAGACCACAATGCCGACGTGATGGATTTCAAACATGGCGGACCTCAGCGGATTTCCGAAAGATGCACGACGCGGCCTTCCTTGGCGGAAAGGCGGCAGGCCAGAGCCACGCGCAGGTTTTCCAGCGCGCTGTCCACCGTGGAGATGGGCGCGATGCCGGGATTTTCCACGCAGCGGATGAAGTGCAGGCACTCGTCCTTGAGGGCGTAGGATTCCAGACCGCTTTCTTCGGTAAGACCGCCGGGCCAGCGCAGAAGGCCGGGATAGAACACGCCGTTCGTGTTGTAGAGGGAGAGCATCTGGTTCAGACCGTTGAAGCTGAGATTGCCCTTGTCGCCGATGAGATCCATGCGGGTGTCGTTTTCTTCCATGGGCATGCTGGGAGAAAGCGTCCAGGAATCCTCCATGACGCCGAGAGCGCCGTTGCGGAAGCGCAGAATGGCGCAGATGTTGTCGTCTTCTCCGCTCTTGCGGCGCATGTAGGAGTCGGATTCCGCAAAGACGTGTTCCACTTCGTCTTCCAGGAACCAGCGCAGGATGTCGATGTTGTGACCGAGAATGTGCACGAACATGCCCACTTCCCACATCCAGGGCGTACGATCGGAGTTGCGGGAACCGCGCTTGATGGAAAGACGGAACAGATTGCCCAGATAGTCGTTGCGCAGAAGCGCCTTGACGCGGCGCAGGGCGGGATTGAATCGTTCAATGAAGCCGACCATGGCGATCTTGTCGGAGGCATCGGCGGCGGCCTTGATGCGCAGGGCGTCCTCCAGCGTGGGGGCGAGGGGCTTTTCCATGAACACATGCTTGCCGGCGGCGAGCGCCTCTTCCACAAGCTGAGCCTGCATCTGAAGAGGACCGGCCACGGCTATGGCGTCGAGGTCGTTGTCGCGAAGAAGATCGTGATAGTCGTCGCAGAGCTGCGCGCCGAAGGTTTCGTGACCGGCGTGCTTGGCGGGATTGCCCACGGCGATGGTCTTGAGGCGGCAGAAGCCGGTGTCATGGAAACCCTTGGCAAGCTGACGGCCGAAATTGCCGAAACCTATCATTCCGAGATTGATCATGGATTGTTCCTTTGCTTCACCTGTTCTCAGCGCATGAGAGGCAGGGCGGAGGTGGAGAAGTGGCTGACGGCGGCATCGAGATGCTTCTGACCGTCCTTCAGAGTCCAGGAGCCGTGGCCGGGGAAGAGGCAGTCGATGCCGAGACCGGCAAGCTTGCCGATGTTGTCTCTGTAGGTGCCGAGCTCGCAGCCGGGGCAGTTGATGATGCTGACGTATCCGTTCAGGAAAACGGTGTCGCCGGAGAAGATCGCGCGTCCGGCGGGCGTTTCCAGAACGTAGCAGACGCCGTCCACGCTGTGTCCGGGCACCTTGACGGCACGCAGGCTCCAGCTGCCGAACTCGTAGACGGCGCCGTCTTCCACGACGTCGTCCACATGGCAGACGGGAAAGCGGTAATCCTGGGGATAGGCGCCCTTTCTCTTGGCCAGCGTCAGGCCGAGTCCCCATTCGTCGCCGCTTTCCACGAGCGCCTTTTCACCGGCGCTGGCATGGATGCGGAAGGAGGCGTGCTTCTGCAGTGCCGCCGCTCCGCCGCTGTGATCGCCGTGCCCGTGCGTAAGAAAGAGATCGGTGATGGAGGAGAGCGGCGTTACCTGTTCGATGTTGTGCTTTAGTTCCGTGATGTCGATGCCGCAGCCGCTGTCGATGAGCACGCTGTGTTCGCCGTCATGGATGAGATAGACATGGCAGTCCTTGTAGTGGGAGAGACCGAATTCTCCGCTGCCAACCCAGTAAACGATGTCGGTGAGTTTCATGATGATGCCTTGTTGCGCCTCTGCCTGCAGAGGCGCCTTTGTGAGAGCGTCCGTGCCGCGCCGCGTTCCGGAATCAGGGGAAATTCCGAAGCGTCCGGGTGTCGTCAGACGGCGGCCGGCGAACGGGCGGCTGTGGCGGGGCGGAGGAGGAAAGGAACCGCCGTGCCGGTTGAAGGAAGTTCGGGGTGGAGAGTCACGGCCGCTCCGGAGGAAAATCCGGAAGCGGCCGTGCGGATACCGGAATCAGAGCAGGCCCGAGGAGCGTGGCATCCAGAGCGTAAGTTCTGGAATGTAAGCGACCATGAAAACCACGATGAACACGCTGACGACGAAGGGCAGAATGGCTCGCATGGCCTTGCCTACCGGTACTTCACCGATGGCTGCGGCGATGAATATGCACATGCCGTACGGCGGTGTGGACAGCCCCACGATGGCGGCAAGGCAATAGAACACGCCGAAATGTACGGGATGGATGCCGAGTTCCATGGCGATGGGAACCAGAATGGGGGCAAATACGAGTACGATGATGTTGGCGTCCATAATGGCTCCGAGAATAAGGAGCAGCACGGTGATGGCGCCGAGAATGACGTGCGGATTTTCCGAAATGGAAAGAATGGCATTGGAGAGAGCGACCGGAATCTGGCCCAGGGCGACCAGCCAGCCGAAGGGCTGTACCATGGCGATGATGACGAGCACGGCGCCGGAGGTGAGCATGGAGCGCTTCATGCAGATGCACAGGTCGCGGAAGGTGAAGTTGCGGTAGTAGAAGAAGCCGAGAGCCATGGCGTAGAGCACGGCCACGGCGGCGCACTCGGTCGGGGTGAATATGCCGTTCACCACGCCGAAGCGGATGATGAAGGGAATCATGAGGGCGGGGATGGTTCTCACCAATGCATGCACCACCTGACGCGGCGTATAGGTGATGGTGGACTTAGGATATTTGCGCTTGGAGGAAAGGATGGCGGTGACGACCATCATGGCTACGGCGAGAAGCAGACCGGGAATGATGCCGCCGGCAAAGAGCGCCGCGATGGAAACGCCCGGAATGAGGGCTCCGTACATGACCATGCAGATGCTGGGCGGAATGATGGGTGATATGACGGAAGATATGGCCGTGACGGCGACGGAGAATTCGGCATCGTAGCCGTTCTTCTTCATGGCGGGAATGAGAATGCCGCCCACAGTGGCGGTATCGGCCACGGCGGAGCCGGAAATGCCCGCAAAAAGCACGGAGACCACGATGTTCACATGGGCCAGCGCGCCGCGGATGTGGCCTAGAATGATGTTGCACACGAAGAGCAGATCGTCCACGACCTTGGTGCGGGTCATGATTTCGCCCATCAGCATGAACAGCGGAATGGCCAGCATGCCGAATGAGTCTATTCCTTGAAAAGTCTGCTGGAAAATAATCTGAGGAGGCACCTGTCCCCAGCAGAAAATGCTGAAGACCACGGTGAGTCCCAGGGCAAAGAAGATGGGAGTGCCGGAAAGAAAGAAAACAATCATGAAAAGAACGATGATGACGGCAAGGCTCATGGTGCACTCCTAAAGTTCGTTTGCGGGAAGGGAGTCCGGATCATCACCGCCCCAGAGAAGAAAACGGCATTCGCAGGCTAGATGGAAGACAACATGAAGACACATGAACAGCGTGCCGATGATGATGGCGAGGTAGGGATAAAACATGGGCAGCTGCAGAGCAGAGCTTTTCTGAAGAAAAGAAATGGGAATGACCGCATACCCGTATTTGAGAAGACAGAAGCAGAATATCAGTATGAGAATATCGGATACGAGCGTCGCGGCTCGGATGAAGCGTTCGGGCAGGGCGTTCACAAAAAGATCGAAGCGCAGGAACTGCCCTTTTTTCAGGGCGGAGCTGGCGGCGAGAAAAGCGCACCATATCATGGAATAGCGTGCCAGCTCGTCGGTCCAGAGAAAGGGCGTCAGGCCGTCGATATATCGGGTGACAATGGCCAGCACCATGCATCCGAGAACGATGAAGCCGAGCATGACGCAGACGACATCGCAGAGTTTTTCCGCAGCAGCACTGAGAAGTCCCAGATATTTTTCTAGCAGACGCATGGGAAGAGGGCATTGGGGGTGAGACATGAGGCCTCCAGAGGAAAAATCAGAGCAGTGGAGCCGGCTTCCCGCCGGCTCCCGAAAAATTACTTGTTGCGGATTTCTTCCACGATCTTGAGAACTTCAGGATCAATGCTGTACTTGGGATCGTTGACGATGGAAGGCCACAGAGCCTGCGCCTTGTCCTGCCATGCCTTGAGGTCGTCGCCCTGAGGCTGGATGACCTTCACGCCTACCTTGGCCAGTTCGTCGTACACGCTCTTCACGCGTTCGGCGTACAGCTTGTCCTTGAGTAGTTCGGCGTTTCTGCCGGCTTCGAGCACGATCTTGTACAGATCGGAATCCACGCCTCCGAGCTTGGCCACGGCCGCTTCGTTGATGAGCTTGACCTGGGAGATGTAGGACAGGTTGATGACTGTGGCATTCTTGACCACTTCGGTCAGCTTCTGGTCATAGGCTCCGATGGGATGCACATAGATGCCGTCCACGACCTTCTGACTCAGGCTGGAGTAGAGTTCGCTGTAGGCCATGGGCGTGGGAGCGGCGCCCCATGACTGGAACAGGGCCACTTCGATGGGGGAGCCGGTGGTACGGAACTTGAAGTTCCTGGCGTCTTCTGGACGGACGATGGGCTTGCCGTTGTAGAAGATGGCGCGGGCGGCGCCGCCGGCCACGTCGAACATGATGGGACGGAGCTTGAGATCGGCGTAGATCTTTTCGGCCACCATGTCGCGTACGGGACTCTGCCAGACGCGGCGGAGCTGTTCAGGCGAGTTCACGATGCCGGGCAGATCGGTAAAGTTCATGGCCGGGGTGAATTCGGCCAGATTGCCTGCGGCAATAAAGGAGATGTCCAGCGCGCCGGCCAGAAGGGAGGGCAGGCACTGCTTGTCCGATCCCAGCTGTGCGCCGGGGAAGTATTCCACCTTGATGCGACCGTTGCTGCGCTCCTCCACTTCCTTGATGAAGGCGAGATTTCCCTGATCCTCCACGGAGCCGGTCGGCTCATCCGCGGCGAAACGCAGGGTGATGGGGTCCTGCGCGGCGGACGCGACGGAAACGGAACCGGTCATGGCCAGAATGGCCGCAAGGAGCAGACCGCTGAGCTTGTTCATGATGACCTCTCTCAGTTATACAGGTTGAAGGTGGAGTCCTCCCTCCCGGAGAACCCGAAAAACACTCCCGGCTTGCGTATACTCCGGAGTTTATTTTTCGTTAAAGTTATAATGCTAAAAAATAAAATATGTCAAATTAATAATTTTTTTGCGTGGATGCTTCATTTTATCTTGATTTAATGTCTATGCTTAGTTTATCGTAAAATGGATATGCGGCCATGACTGGAATACTCCGCCGCACCCAAGTCGCGCCGCTTTCGAAGTCAGACCTCTGTTGTGCTCTGAAGATTTGACTCCGGAGTTCTCAAAGGCTAGTTTCTCTTGCCTGCACAGAGAGTCGACAGAACGGAGGGTTCATCATGGCGTTCGATGACAACCATCGACATACTGCCACATTAAAAGATATCGCGGCCATGGCCGACGTTTCCAGCATGACGGTTTCCAACTTCATTAATGGCAAATTTCATACCATGAGCGCGGAAACTCGTGAAAAACTTGGCAAAATCCTGCAGAAGTACCCGTACAGACCCCACGGAAGCGCACGAAATCTCAGGCTTTCGCGGTCGTTTTCCATTGGTCTCATTGTTGTTGATGACTCTCCCCATTTCCTCACCCGACAGGTCATCGGCAGCATAGTGGCAGGTCTTGCCCGGCAGCTGAACGACAACGGTTACTCGCTTACGGTGCAGAGCGTGCGGCCTTCGGCCATGGGCAACTCTCCCGTGCTGCTGCATCAGCTTACCGACGCGCTCTGCGTGATTGCGGCGGCCTCGGTGGAACAGCGCGACAGCATTGTGGATTTCTTTGCCGCCCAGGGGCAGCCTCTGGCTCTGCTTCAGATGGAACTGCCGTCGCCGAGACGCGACGTGTGCACGCTGCGCATGGATGAGTACGGCGGCAGTCTGCAGATGGCCCGCAAGTTCATTGCCCGAGGGGCCCGCAAGATGCTCATGATCATACCGGCCGTATCGTGGCCTTCCCTGCGGGCGAGAATACGCGGTCTGGAGGCGGCGGTGCTGGAAAGCGCAGGCTTCTGTTCTCTGGAGCTTCTCTCCGTGCCCGAAGACTACGAGGGCGCGCTGGCCCGCATTCAGGAGCGCATCGACGCTCCGGGCATGCCCGACGCCGTCATTGCCTCGAACAATCAGCTGGCCTTCATCACCACGCAGCTTCTGCAGCGCAAAGGCATGGCCGTAGACGACATCATGCTGACCACCTACGACATCAACAGCCCGTGGAACTATATGGAATCCTTCTGTTCTTCCGTGGTTCTGCCGTCCTATGAGCTGGGCGTGCAGACGGCGCAGGCGCTTCTGCACAGGCTGGAGCACGGCAGCTTTGAGAGCAGCGACGTCGTGCTGCCCGTTTCCCTGCATGAGGATTCCGCCCGCCGGGAGGAACAGCCGAAACACTGACGGCTCTGCCACGATAAGACGCGGGAGAACTGTTTTTGGTTTTATTTAACGTAAAAGTAAGAAGGAGCGACCATGAACACGGAACAGAAACTCAAGGAACTTGGCATTTCTCTGCCGGAGGTTCCCGCCTCTGTGGCCAACTATGTGCCTTTCGTGATAACGGGCAATCTGCTCTATCTGTCGGGGCAGGGTCCGCTGTATCCCGACGGGCATGTCTCGCTCGGCAAGGTGGGCGGCGAGGTGTCCGTGGAACAGGCGTACGCGGATGCTCGTCAGACCGGGCTCAATCTTCTGGCGGCGGCCAGAGCGGCTCTCGGCGATCTGGACAGAATCGTCCGTTGCGTGAAGGTGCTCGGCATGGTGAACGCCGTGCCGGAATTTGCCGATCATCCCCGCGTGATCAACGGCTTTTCCGATCTGATGGTGGAAGTGTTCGGCGAAGGCGGCAGGCATGCCCGCTCGGCGGTGGGCATGGGATCGCTGCCCAACGGTCAGACCGTGGAAATCGAAGCGATTTTTGAGATAAAGGCATAATGATCAGGTCTGACTGCGGGCGTTTTTCAACGGCAATGCCCGCAGACGGCATGATTCTGCAAAAAACGGGGAATGACTCTTCTCATGGAAGGCGTCATTCCCCGTTCTGTTTGCGTATGAGTCGGGAAGATACTGTGTCCGCGGCATCGTTCGCGCATGACGCGGCAACGTCCTTGGCGGAAAGTCCGGTCTGCCGGGCTTTGTCAGAATTTGGCCGGGAAGAGCCTGGCGTCGGCGGCCTTGAAATTCTTGTTCATGAACTCTCTGCCTGCATCGGTATTCTTGCCGACGATGGAGACCACGCTGCTTACCTTGCCGTTGGAGGTGAAGTAGCTGACGCCGTTCGACTGATTCTGGGAAAATTCCGCCTTGTAGGAGTCTCCGAAGGGGGTGAGTTCAGACACGGTGAAGCCGCGCGCCTTCATGTTGGCGAGCGTCTGCTCGGCAACGTCCTTGGCGGGAAGAACAGTGGGGGTAATGGCTACGCTCAGGACGGACTTGTCGGAGCCGTGCTGAAGGATGGCGAGCAGAGCACCGTTCGAGGACTGGACGGGCTGAGGCTGCGTCCATTCGTCGTCAAGGCTGATGGTGAAGTAGTCGGTCTTCACTTCATCGGCAAAGGCAACGGCAGCGAAGAGAAGGACGCTCATAAGTCCGCTGGTCAGAAAAGTCATGAACCTTGTCATGGAGGCTCCTTTTATCGGCGTACATCGGCATGCCGGCATGGAAAAAGCACGTTTCTTTTTCGGGAATGAAATGTTCCGTCACGGAAAAGCGTCGTCATGCAACCATGACGGCGTTTTCCCGCAAAGTCAATATTTTTTTATAACCTGTTTATATTACAGAATATGATGATATCATGAAGGCGAGTTACTTCGTGTCGAGCGCAAGAACGGTTCTGCACAGAAGATCCACGGAGGGAAGCAGCACGTCTTCATGGAAATCGAAGTTCGGAGCATGGTGTCCTGCCGCAAGAGCGCTGCCCAGCATGATGTAGGCGGCATTTCCGCCCTGCTTCTGAACGGCGGCCATGGGCGTGCAGGCATCGTCGCTGCCGTAGCCTGCCGCCGTGTCGCGGATGAGCTCGCGCCGGAACCACGGCACGTTTTCCGCCGTGCTGCGGATAAGTCTTGTCAGGCTTTCATCGCTGTCTGCGCTGTCTGCGCTTCCCATGAGGCGGATCCGGCAGGTCTGCTCGTACATGGCGGCCGTATGCTCGATGATGCTGCGGCAGTGTTCAAACATGTATTCGTTTATGGCGGTGGTGGCTCCGCGCGTTTCGCAGCGCATGAAGGCATGATCGGGAATGATGTTGCGTCCGCTTCCGGCCTCAAGCGTTCCCACGGTGACGCGGGAGTCGCCGTCCCCGTGCCGCGGCAGGGCGTGCATGGCCAGCGCGGCTCCGGCCGCGGCAAGCAGGGAATTGGCTCCCCTGTGCGGTTCCGCTCCGGCATGGGCGGCACGTCCGAGAAACTCCACGTCGAATTTCGTGGTGGCAAGAAAGCCGTGCGCTCCGCAGACCAGAGCATGATCCTCATCGGCCCGCATGCCGATATGGGCCGCCAGAAAATGATGCGCGCCATTCAGCCATCCGGCGGCGGTCATGGCTTTTGCTCCCCGGCATCCCTCCTCGCCGGGCTGAAAGAGCAGCCGGACGTTGTGTCTGAGGCCTGAGCGCAGATGTGCAAGCTCGTGAGCTAGGCCCAGTCCGATGGCAATGTGTCCGTCATGGCCGCAGGCATGACTGATGCCTTCATGCAGAGAGGCGAAGCCTTCCCGGGCGGGGAGGTGCTCCGGTGCATTGCTTTCCTGCACGTCGACGGCGTCGATGTCGAAACGAAGGACGGTATGCAGCGGAAGATCGGGCCTTATGTCCACAACAAGGCCCGTGCAGACGTTCATGCGCGCCAGCATGCGGGGCGAGGCGCCTTCTGCTTCCGCCCGGCGTTCCGCTTCGCGCAGTCTTTCCGGATCCGGCATGCCCATGCGTGCCCCGGCGGCGCATACCCTTTCCCCCAGAACGGGAGAAAGGCCGAAGCGTTCCAGTTCCTCCGCAATGCGGGCCGTAGTCCAGAATTCCGCCATGCCGGTTTCGGCATGCCGGTGAAACAGTCTGCGGAAGGCTGTCAGCGTTTCCTGAGAAATAAGGGGAGAGAAGGCGTTCATGGCAGAAAAAAGAACCCGGGGAAGGCTGGCCTTCCCCGGGCGTGTTCAGTCGGTTCAGATTCTCAGACTGTCCCGTATGTCGGTGAGACGGTTGCGGGCAAAGAGCAGGTAGGAAATGATGAGTTCGCCGGAGTTGAACGACGAGGTGATGTACATGGGATCATAGTTGCAGATGAGGTCCATGTAGCGCATGGCTTCGGCCATGTTCTGCTCGTTGTTCTTGTTGCCGATTTCAGGATACAGCTCGTACAGGGCCTTGAGGTAGTCGCGTACCACGAGAATGACGCCCTGCGCTTCGTAGATGCGGTTGTCGAGCGTGTAGAAGGGCAGATCCTGACTGTCGTTGAGCAGACCGAGGGCGTAGCCGAACACCGTTTCGCCCAGAATGAGATTGAAGGCGGAATAGATGTCGTCGGTGCGGCAGTTGTACACGGCCTTGCCGTCAAGGAGGTCCTTCTTGTACTGCTCGGTCATGGAAAGGGCCTTCTTGAAGGAACCTTCCGCCGAAGGAATGAACAGCATGCCCCAGCGCTGGGGGCTGATGGCGAAGTAGTTGAGGCGGGCGTTGTAGAGCAGGTCATTTTCCCGGTCGTTGTTGCCGAGCTTGGCAATGACCGTGGAATAGTGGTCGAAGAGCATCTTGGTGGCCACATAGGTACCGAACTGGCGATAGGCGCGGTTGTCGATGAGCCAGCGGTTGAACAGAATGTCGTTGGCCGTCCAGCCGAAGGTGGAATCAAGTTCCGCGTTCATGCGGTTCGTCAGGGCGGAAAGCAGAGCCGCGCCCTTTTCCTGCTCCGTCATGTTTTCCTTGATTTCCGCCTGATAGACGGGGAACTTGACGGGATCAATGAGCGTATAGAGCTTCTGCGAGCCCCATACCGTGAACAGAATGCCGACAAAGAGCAGCACCTGAATGCCGAGCGTTTTAGCTACGATGATGAAATGCCGCTTTTCGGGGTGAATCATGCGAGTCTCCTGAAGAGTGGTTTTGGGTCGGAATCATGACGGCGGAACATTTCCGCCGGTTCCATGAACATAATCATGTTTCCGCATCCGTCCAGATCGGCGGGAAAGACAGCCGGAGCAGGGCGTGCGTCCGGCCGCTGCCGGATCAGAATATTCTGCACCCGTCCTCGGTGATGACGGCCATGTACTCCCAGCGCGCGCCGCCCCATCCGGGGAAGTAGAGTCCCGGCTCGATGGTGACGATCATGCCGGGCTGAAGAGGCTTAATGCTGGTCGGGCTGAGTCTTGGCCCTTCGTGCGTTTCCAGACCGACGCCATGGCCCAGAGAATGGGTGAAGTAGCGGTCCATGCCGCAGGAGGCGAAGTAGTCCACGGCCACCTGATGCACTTCCTTGCCCGTGATGCCCGGCCGCAGAACGGCAATGGCGCGGCGCTGGGCTTCCTGCACTCTCTCCAGCATTTCCGTGAAGCGGGGAGAGGGCTTTTCGCCGATCCAGTAAGTGCGGGTCTGATCGGAGCAGTAGCGGTTCAGGCGGCAGCCTTCGTCCACGAGCACCATGCACTCATCAGTGAATACGGCGGGCGTTTCCGGGGCGTAGTGCGGCAGCGCGGCGTTGGCACTCATGGCCACGATGGACGGGAAACTCAGTTCGGAAGCGCCGTGCTCGCGGTAGTATTTTTCAATGGCCCATGCCACGGAACCTTCGTCCTGCCCCGGTACGAGCACGGAGGGAAGCCATTCCAGCATGCGGTGATTGAGCGCCACGGATTCGGCGATGAGCTGAATTTCCGCTTCGTCCTTGATCTCGCGGAGCTTTTCCACCAGACCGTCGGCCGCCTTGAGTGTGAGGCCGGGCTCCAGACGCTGAACATAGTTCCATGCCAGATGTTCGGCTTCCATGCCCGTGACGCCGGTGCTGCCGCAGAGCTTCTTGAGAAGCTGATTGATCGCTTCGGAGGACGCGCCGCGGTAGATGAGCACTCGTTCCCTGTCCCAGAGCTGGGCGGCCGCTTCCTCATAGCGGGAGTCGGTGCAGAGCCAGTCCTTCCCGTCCTTCATGATGATGAGGCAGCCCGAGCTTTCGTTGCACTGGCAGTCATGCAGTTCAAAGCCGGAAAGATAGAAGCGGTTGGCGGGCTGGGAGATCAGAAGAGCATCCAGCCCCTCCTCGTGCATGAGGCGGCGCAGTTTTTCCCTGCGGGCTTCAAAGATTTCCTTGGTCATGGTGTCCTCGCTGTTGCGCCTTCCGGCGCATGAAAGGAGCGTGTGCTCCGTCAGTGTTGCATGTATGATCAACGTCTTTTGCCGAAAATGCCGCCGAGAAGGCCGCGCATCACGGCGCGTCCGAGTTCCCGGCCCACCGTGCTACCGATGGTGCGTCCCGCCTGCTTCACGACGGCGCCGAGCATTTCTTCCCACGGCGCGGGAGCGTCATATCCTTCCTCTTCCGTGCGCTGCTTTTGTTCCGCCTTTTGGCCGCTCAGCACTTCATGGGCGGATGTTCTGTCCACGGCAGTGCCGTACAGCTTCTGCACGGCGGAGGCCTCGATGATGCCGCGGCGCTCTTCTTCGCCTATGGCTCCGATGCCGCCCTCCGGCGGCAGAATGAGCGCCCGCTCCACCATGCAGGGCGCACCGTCGGCATCCAGAAAGGAAACCAGCGCTTCGCCCGTACGCAGGGAGGAAATGACGGCTTCGGTATCCAGAGCCGGATTGGCCCGGAATGTTTCGGCGGCGGCCCGTACGGCCTTCTGATCCCGCGGGGTGAAGGCCCTCAGCGCGTGCTGCACGCGGTTGCCGAGCTGGGAGAGTACGCCGTCCGGAATGTCTGCTGGATTCTGCGTGACGAAATAAACGCCCACGCCGCGCGAGCGGATGAGGCGGACCACCTGCTCCACCTTCTGCAGCAGAACGTCCGGCATATCGTCGAAAAGAAGGTGCGCTTCGTCGAACATGAGCACGAGCCGGGGCTTGTCGGCATCGCCCCGTTCCGGGAGGCGTTCATACAGCTCGGAGAGCAGCCACAGCAGCACGGCGGCGTAGAGGCCGGGCTTCTGCAGAAGTTTGTCGGCAGCAAGAATGTTGAGATAGCCCCGGCCGGAAATATCGGTGCGGAACAGGTCTTCGATGTTCAGCGCAGGTTCGCCGAAGAAGGCTCCGGCTCCTTCGTCTTCCAGGCGCAGCAGGCTGCGCTGGATGGCGCCCGTGCTGGCCGGGGAGATATGGCCGTATGAGGCGGCAAAGTCGGCCCGGTGTTCCGTTATCCAGACCAGCATGGCGCGCAGATCCTTGAGGTCGAGCAGCAGAAGGCCGTTTTCATCCGCCACGCGGAACACGAGGCGCAGAATGCCGCTCTGCACGTCGTTCAGCTTCAGCAGGCGGGCAAGAAGATCCGGCCCCAGGTCGCTGATGGTGGCGCGAAGCGGCGTTCCCTGTCGTCCTTCCACGTCCCAGAAGCATACCGGATACCCCCGGTTGACGTAGCCGAGCGCGAGCAGTCCAAGCGCTTCGATGCGCGCCTTTATACTTCCGCCGGGCGCTCCGGGACGGCATACGGCGGCAAGATCGCCCTTCACGTCGGTCAGAAGAACCGGGATGCCTGCGGCGCTGAAGCATTCGGCCATGGTCTGCAGCGTGATGGTCTTGCCCGTACCTGTGGCTCCGGTAATGAGGCCGTGGCGGCAGAGCATGGAGGCTTCCATGCACAGAGCGCGTCCGTCCGGCTTCAGAGAGACGGGATTTTCTGCGGCGGCAATGAAGAGGCGTTTGTCGGAAGTCAGCATGATGTGTCCTTTTCAGGCAGAGGAAAGCGCGCCGGCGCTGCGGAGGCGCGGGCCGCCTTCATCAGGAATAACGCAACCATACGTCTTTTTCTGAAAAAACAAAAGGCAGCGGAACGGAAGGTGCCGTCGGCCTTCGGGCATGAAAAAAGGCTCCCCCGAAACCGGGGGAGCCTTCAGGAGCGGAATGGTCGGCTCTGCCTCAGGGCAGGGCCTCGACGTCGATTACTTTCCGGCCTTCGCCTTCATCACCATGTCCTTGAAGTCGGTGAAGAAGGTGCGGCTGTCGGTGGGACCGGCGGCGGCTTCGGGATGATGCTGAACGGTCATGATGGGCTTTTCAGGATGGCGGAAGCCTTCCAGCGTGCCGTCATTGAGGTTCACATACACCTTTTCCACGCCTTCGGGCGGAATGACGCAGAAGCCGTGGTTCTGAGAAGAGATCTCGATGCGGCCGGTAAGCAGATTCTTGACCGGATGGTTCACGCCGTGATGGCCGAACTTCAGCTTGGTGGTGGTGCCGCCGAGGGCGTGACCGAGAAGCTGATGGCCGAGGCAGATGGCGCCGATGGGGAAGATTTCCGCCATCTTGGCGATTTCGGCGATTTCCGCCTTCAGCGTGGCGGGGTCGCCGGGGCCGTTGGAGAGGAACACGCCGTCGGGAGCGGCGGCCTTGACCTGTTCACAGGTGAAGGACGGGGGCACGACGAGAAGTTCCATGTCCTGAGCGGAAAGCAGGCGCAGGATGTTCCACTTGATGCCGAAGTCGTACACCACGACCTTGAGCGCCTTTCCGGCGGGCCAGTCATAGGAGCCGTCGGCATTCAGCGTGACCGGGGCGGGACGGCCGGCAGCATCGTCCCAGCGGTAGGGCTTGTCGGGAGCCACTCGGGTGACGAGGTTCTGACCTTCCATGGAGGGCAGCTCTTGCGCCTTCTTCACCAGTTCCTCGGGATCGAGAATGCTGGTGGAAATGCAGCCGCGCATGGCGCCGTTCTTGCGCAGGTGCAGGGTGAGCGCACGGGTATCGATGCCTTCGATGCCGGGCACGCCCTGACGCATGAGAAAGTCGGGCAGGCTTTCGGTGGCGCGCCAGTTGGAAGGTTCCTTGCAGCATTCCTTGACGATGAGGGCCGACATGTGAACCTTTTCGGATTCCATGTCGTCGGGATTGATGCCGTAGTTGCCGATGAGCGGATAGGTGAGGCACACCATCTGACCCGCATAGGAGGGGTCGGTGAGCAGTTCCTGATATCCGGCCATGGCGGTATTGAAAATGACTTCGCCGCCGGTCAGTTCAATGGGGCCGGTGAAGGATTCCCCTTCAAGGACGAAGCCGTCTTCGAGGGCGAGCAGAGCTTTCATGCGCGTTCTCCTTTGGGCGATCCCGCATAGTAGTCCTGGAGGCACTCGACGTTGAGGGCCTTGTTCTGCTGATGCTGGATGGCGCGGGCAATGGCGCGGGCGCCGGAAATCGTGGTGGTAAAGGACACGCCGTAGTGCAGCGTGGTCTGACGGATGGCGCGGGAATCGTGGGTGGTGCGCTTGCCGGAAGCGGTGTTGATGACCATGGCGACTTCGCCGTTCTTGATCATGTCCACGATGTTCGGGCGGCCTTCATGCACCTTGAGCACGGGCTGCACGTCGAGGCCGGAGTCCTTGAGGAGCTTGGCCGTGCCGCGCGTGGCGAGCAGTTCAAAGCCGAGGTCGGCGTAGGACCTGGCAATGGGCACCACGAATTCCTTGTCGCGGTCGTTCACGGAAATGAACACCTTGCCGTAGGAGGGCAGGGACTGGCCTGAGCCGAGCTGACTCTTCAGGAAGGCTTCGTCGAAGGTACGGGCCACGCCCATGACTTCACCGGTGGAGCGCATTTCAGGTCCGAGCAGAATATCCACGCCGGGGAAGCGCTTGAAGGGGAACACCGCTTCCTTCACGCACACATAGCCGGTCTTGCGCATGGACCAGGGATCGAGTTCCTTCAGCGTCTTGCCGAGCATGATCAGCGTGGCGAGGCGGGGCAGCGGAACGCCGGTTGCCTTGGACACGAAGGGCGCGGTACGGGAGGCGCGGGGGTTCACTTCAAGGATGTAGATTTTTCCGTCCTTGACGGCGAACTGGATGTTCATGAGGCCGACGACGCGCAGTTCCTTGGCGAGTTCCACGGTCTGACGGCTGATTTCGCTGATGATGTCGTCCGGCAGGGAGTAGGGAGGCAGCGAGCAGGCCGAGTCGCCGGAATGGATGCCGGCAGCTTCGATGTGCTCCATGATGCCCGCCACATACACGTCCTTGCCGTCGGCAAGGGCGTCCACGTCCACTTCGATGGCGTTCTCAAGGAACTGGTCGATGAGAATGGGATGCTCGGGCGTATCCGTGCCCACCACGTTGTGGAAGTAGTCGTCAAGGTCGTCGGGACCGTAGCAGACCATCATGGCGCGGCCGCCGAGCACATAGCTCGGACGCACGATGATGGGGTAGCCGATGCGGGCGGCTTCTTCCTTGGCCACGTCCAGGGAAATGCAGGTGCCGTTCTGAGGCTGGAGAAGATGCAGCTTCTGGATGAGGGCCTGGAAGCGTTCGCGGTCTTCGGCGCGGTCGATGGCGTCGGGGCTGGTGCCGAGGATCGGCACGCCGGCGCGCTGCAGCGGCACGGCGAGGTTCAGCGGGGTCTGGCCGCCGAACTGCACGATGACGCCGTCGGGCTGCTCGGTCTTGACGATGTGCATCACGTCTTCAAAGGTGAGCGGCTCGAAGTACAGGCGGTCGGAGGTGTCGTAGTCGGTGGACACGGTTTCGGGGTTGGAGTTCACCATGATGGCTTCCACGCCCTCGTCGCGCAGAGCGAAGGAGGCATGGCAGCAGCAGTAGTCGAACTCGATGCCCTGACCGATGCGGTTGGGACCGCCGCCGAGAAT
>USBZ01000013.1 GCA_900553065.1 uncultured Desulfovibrio sp.
GAGCCTTACAGGCGCATAAGAGGAACCACCGGCTATGCCGGTGGGGCCCCATTTTGGTTAAAAGCTTTCCGGGATGGTTGATGTATTTTTAATCAATAAAACCAATATGTTGATGCTGTATTCTGTTTTTATGGGGCATCTGTCGAACGTACATCCTGGAGCAGTAACAGGAGAGATGAAAAATGGTTTTTCGATGAGCATCGGTTATATGAAATTCTTCATCTGATATTATTTCTATATGAAGACTTTGAATGTTAAATTAAGCACCATAATAATATATGTTGTATATGAATAAAAACTTGACTTAAACGTGCGCTGAAATATAAATTTAAAGAATGATGAAGAGGATAAATTTTCACTGTATGTTTACAATTTAAGAATAAATTAATTTTATATGAATAATAATTGTGAAGAGCAAACTTTATGAGGAGATGTTCATGCGCTGCCCTAAATGTGCATCAGATGCAATAATTCCTGTTGATGCTCTGTTTTTGTGGAATCTTTTCAACGTAAAAATACGAGGCCGCAAGCTACATCCCGTACGTTTGGAAAAGCAGATTCTTTTCTGCACTCACTGCCGAAAATTTTTTACAATGTCTGATCTGTAATCGATCCCTTTAAAACTATCATCGCAATGGCCGGATTCCTTAAGGAGTCCGGCTTTTGTTAATCCGAAAACTCCTCGTTATGCGGGGAGTTACAAAAGTCGGTCTTAAGCCTGAGGCGAAGCCTGGAAATAAGTTAAAAAAGGGGTTCCTTTGTGAGATAACCAGTTGTCTCAACTAAAAATCTATTCACAAAGGAACCCAACGATATGAGGTCAGCGAGGAGAGTTGAGCATCGTCTCCGTTTTCTTGGCAGCGATATGCACACCTGTTCAGGTGGGCTCTATCGCCGCGAAACGGGTATGAATTGCGGTTGGAATTCCTTTGTTTCGATTTAATGCATGGATAGAGGGAGCCAGGTTGCTATGCCGGGACAAATAACGATAAGCACGATCGTGATGCACATGCCTATGATATACGGTATGGCGGCTTTGAAAACCACGCCGAGAGGCACTTCCGCCACGCCTTTCATGACGAACAGGTTGATCCCGAACGGCGGAGTTATGCATCCCAGATTCATCATGATGCAAATGAAGATTCCGAACCACAGCATGTTCCAGTCGTAAAGCGCGGCTACGGGCACGAGAATCGGCACGCATACCAGCATGAGCGGAATGGCAGGGATGAAGCAGCCGAGGAAAAGCAGGACCAGGAAAATGAGCCCCAGCGTGAGAAGTTCGGGCAGCTGAAGCAGCGCTATGCCGTTGGCAAGCAGCATGGGGATCTTGCTGAGCGTCATGAAGTAGCCCACGACAGTCGCTCCCGTCAGCACGAAAAAGCACATGGCTATGTACTTGGCCGATTCATTGACGGCGTCAAGAAATTTACGCCATGTCATCCTGCGGAGACCCAGCGCGATAAGGAGACTTCCTATGGATCCGATGGCCGCGCCTTCCGTCGGCGTGAACACGCCGCCGTATATACCGCCGATGACGAGAACGAACAGAATGAGAATGGGCAGCGCCAGGCTCAGCGACTTCATTCGTACCGACAGCGTCGTCTTGGGAAGAAGCGGCGCCAGCTCCGGATTGCGCCAGACCTTCCACCAGATGATGATACAGTAGACGACGCAGGTAAGGATGCCGGGCACGACACCTGCGAGGAAAAGGTCGGCAATGGACTGCTCCGCGAGCACGCCGTAAAGAATGAGCATACTGCTCGGCGGTATGAGCGTGCCTATGGGGCCGGAGCAGGAAAGAACGCCCAGAGATATGGAATCATCGTATTTGTTGTTGCGCATTTCGGGCAGGGCTATGGCCGTCATGGCAATGGTACCTGAAATGCTGTCGCCCACCACGGCGCCGAAGGTTGTGCACGCGACGGCACTGCCCTGTGCGAGACCTCCGCGGTAGTGTCCGAGAAAGTTGCGGGCGCAGTTGTAAAGATCCTTTCCGAGATTGCCGTATGAGCAGAAGTAGCCCATAAGCATGAAGAACATGAGCGGCGCCCATGTGTAGTTGGCGCTTGTGCTGTACATGGAGCTGCCGTACATGTCCAGAATGGGCTTGAGCCCGCGGATGACGCCTGAAAAAATAAAACCTGTGGCCATGAGGGCGAAGCCTATGGGCATGCCGCTGACAAAGAGCAGAAGCATGACCACTATTCCGCATATGCCGATGTATACCTGATTCACGCCGAATAGGCGGTGCGAGCCGAAATGCCACCCCAGCACGACGGGGATTATGGCGAGCAGCAGGGCGACAATGATGTACGTCCGGCGTTCACGCAGCAGCAGGGCGCCCTTTTCCAGCAGATCCACGGCGAGAACCAGTGCCAGCAGAGCAAAGCCGAAGCTGACGAACAGAACGAACGGTTTTACGGAAATATTGAGGGTAAGAATGATCAGCTTTGTGTTGAATGCATAGACGCATGAAGCATAGACGGAAAGAATGCAGACGGCCAGACTCCACGCTCCGGTGGCAAATTCAAGCACGTTTTTCTGTTTTTCCGAGAGCTTGCTTGTCAGAAGATCCATGCTGATATGGCTTTTGGTGCACTGCGTGTAGGCTACAGAGGAAAAGACCACCAGAGGCATGAGCATGGCTGTTATTTCAAAAATGCCCTGCATGGGACTGTTGAACACATAGCGCATAAATACGTCCAGAAAGGTCATGAAGACCATGACCATGAAGACGCAGATACCGGCGGAGCTGAGCAGCTTGCAAAACGACGTAAGCCTTGCGCCGACCGATTTCAAAACAGGCGGAATTCCGTTGATACTCTTCACTTCTGCCATTATGCCGATCCTTCTTTTATATATTCCGCAGGCGGCGCATGGAAAGAGCTTCCATGCGCCGTTTATTTCAGATTATTTTATGCCGACCTCTTTAACAAGGCGGGAAGTCTTCCATGGCGAGTTGTACTTTTCGTTCAGTTCGTAGAATCTCTTTGCAAGCTTGTCGGCGGGGATTCCGTTGTCCTGCATGATTTTAAGAACAGACTCATTCAGAGGCAGAGTAAGTTCCCGGGCCTTGGCATAATCGGCGTCGGAGAGCATGATGATCGTTCCGCCCATTTCCTTCATCCATTTTTCGGCGGTTTCATACTGATCCTTTTCCCAGAATTCGGCGAACATGTCGTCGACGTAGTTGGCAGACATGTCGTCGATGACCTTTTGAAGATCTTCCGGCAGGGCGTTGTACACGTCTTCGTTCATGAACATGCCGAAGTAGCATCCGGACATCGTCAGGGGCACCATATACTTCAGCATGTCGCCGAAGCGGCGGGAAACGAGCATCTGAAAGTCGACGACTGCGCCGTCGAGCAGGCCCTGCTGCAGCGATATGTACATATCCGCAAGGGGCATCATTACCGGAGTTGCGCCCAGCGCCTTCAGGCGATCTGCCGTAGCCGGAGTGATGGCGCCCATCTTTTTGCCCTTGAAGTCTTCGAGACTTCTGATCGGTTCCTTCGTGCAGGGAACCATGCCTACGGGCAGAGCATGGATGGCAAGGATTTTCAGCCCCTTGCATTCATTGTAGATTTCCGGGAATTCGCTGCCCAGTTCCTTCAGGATCTGTACGGGAGCGTCTATGGAACGGGTTACGTCGGAAAGGTCGGCAAAACGGCTGAAGAACGGGAAGGCTCCCGGAGCCGTGGTGAGCGCCGTTTCCGTCATGTCTGCAAGGCCGTTGCGCACGGAATCCGCGCATTCGCTGATTTTGCTGAGCGATTCGGCAAAATAGGGCTCTACGACGATGCGGCCGCCGGAGCGCTTCTGCAGTTCATCGAAGTAAACCTTTACGGCGCCGGTCCAGCGGGTGTGCACAGGGGCGATGGGGAGGTTGAGCGAAAGGGTGTATTCCGCGGCGGCAAAAGATTCGTTCGGAGCAGTAAAGAGGGAGGCTGCCAGGGCAAGGATTGCAAGCTGTTTTTTCATGAACATTCTCCTGTTGCGAACCAAGATAAAGGTTATACGAGGTGCGTGATGGGGAATTCGATATCAATCGAGCCGGTCGGGCAGCCTATTCTGCATGCGGCGCAGTGCCAGCATTCCTGAGGATACTTGACAAAGGGACCGCTTCCTTCGGCTCGTTCGATGATGTAGTCGGGGCAGCGTTCAGCGCAGTTTCCGCAGTCTATGCAGTGGCCGCAGTGCATGCAGCGGGCCGATTCGGCCGCGGCTTCCTCGTCGCTGAATCCCGCCTTGATTTCCGCAAAGGGAAACAGGCTGACGTCGTTTGTCCTCTGAAGGGCTCTCGGCGCGTGCTCGTGGTATTCGGGATTTCTTATTTCGCTGAATTCCACGACATGCCGGGTAAGAGGGCTTTCCCTGTGCTTGTCGACGCTGGCCGAGAAAGAGCCGTCCTCGTTTTTTGCCAGCATTATTTCAACGGGAGAAGCGGCTTCGGAAAGAAAGGCATGCATGGCTATGGCCGCTTTTCTGCCGCTTCCGATGGCGGAGGTGACCGTGGCCGGTCCGGTAACGGCATCGCCCGCCGCAAAAAGACCGTGCACGGAGGTCATCATGTCGTCACCGACATCAAGATGTCCCCTGGGGGTACGTTTCGGTCCGAGTCCGTCGAGAAAGGCCGTATCCGGCTTGAGGCCGCTTGCGCAGATGACCATATCTCCGGGAATGGTGCGGATCTCGTCGTTCTCGAAGGTTGCGATGAGCTCACCCTTTTCATCGAAGCGGAAGTCCGTCAGCCTGCGGGCCCGAACGCCTTCTGCGTCGACGGCTGTCGTAAGGTGGGAAGGATACATGACGACGCCTTCATCATGAGCCTGCTGAATTTCGTCGGCCGTCGTCCGGATGTGATCGGCATCTTCCGGGAACACCAGACTGACGGAAGCTGCGCCGAGCCGTCTGGCAGTGAAGGCGCAGTCAAAGGCGACGCCTCCGCCGCCCAGAATGACGACGTGTCTTCCCGACAGGGATTCTCTTCTCATGTTGCTTTCATGAAGGAATTTCATTGCCGAAACGGCGGCGTCTATTCCGGGGACGGAGAGCATACGCTGGATTTGATTGCCCGTCGTCACAAGGCAGGCGTCGAAAGTCTCGAGCAGCGTTTCCGCCGAGACGTCCCGGCCAACTCTGGTATTCGTGTGAGCAACGACGCCGAGGGAAAGAATGAAGCCGACTTCCGCATCGGGAACGTTTTTGGGAAGACGAAAATCCGGAATGCTCACGCGGGGGACGCCGCCGAGAACAGGTTCCGCTTCAAAGACTTCCACGCTGTGTCCCAGAAGGCGGAGATAGAAGGCGGCCGTCAGTCCGGCCGGACCGGAGCCGATGACGGCTGCTTTTTTGCCGGTATTCTCCAGAGGGCGCAGAGAAGGAACGGAACCTCTTTCCGAGGCATATCTTTCCAGCGCGCGTATGGCCACGCCTTCGTCATAGTGGCGTCTGTTGCACTTTTCTTCGCAGAAGCCGGGGCACACGCGGCCTGTTGTTCCGGCAAACGGATTGCGGGAAAGAAGCGCCATGCGGGCTTCACTGAAGCTGCCTTCTTTAATAAGTGTTTCAACAAGCTGTATGCGGTTTCCCGCAGGGCAGGCATATTCGCAGGGAGAGGTTCTTCTCTGCCTTTTTACAGGTACGTCGGTAACATGGTACTCCCGCACTTCCTTACTGAATCTGGGCGGCATGATATTCTCCTTTCTGATGCTCTAACGAAGATATTCTGATTTGATTTCCCAGTGCAGCTCCGGCGCTCCATCCTTCTTTCGGATGACAAGGATCTTGTCTGCCAGATTCTTGTCGGGTTCGGGATAGTCGCCGCGTATCGCCATCGTGGAGAGCGAGGTTTCCCTTCGTTCTATGCTGGCGGTAACGACAAGCTTGCACAGCTTCATCAGGTCGAGGCATTCATGAATGCGCATCAGTTCATGGAGGTTTTCCGCGCGCAGGTCGTCGGACAGCTTTTCAATGCGTTCAAGACTGGCAAGGGCCTGCCTCATGCCTTTTTCATTCCGCGTATAGCCCATGTAATAGTTCATCACCTGGTGTATGGCGGATTCAAAAAGCTGGTATGTCGTGTCGCCGCCGTCAAGCAACGGCTTCAGAACGCGATCTTTTTCGTCGTTCAGTTCCTGCTTATCCAGAGGCAGAAATTCCACGGTCGCGGAGCTGATTTCCTCCGAAGCGTGTTTGGCGGCAAGGTAGCCGCCGCAGATGGCTCCGCTGAAGGACATGAAACTGCAGCCGACGTAAAGGCCGGGAAGCGTACTCTGGAAGTTTTTGTTCCGAAGGACTCTGCCTTCCATGCTGATGGAGCCGATTTCGATTTCCATGGGAGAAGTGGCAATGTCGAAGCCTTTCTGCTCGCAGTATTCATGCCACGTCGCCTTGTCTCCCGGCATGAGGTCATTATCCAGAATGTCGCGAGTCGCGCTGTCGATGTGGCGCATGTCCATATAGAATGGCGGACCGGCCTGCTTCAGCTGTTCGCGTACTGTTCCCTGCATGAGCAGGCCTCTCGGCGCCTGTTCGGTCATGGCATGATAGTTCAGCATGTACCTTTCGCCTCTGGCGTTGAGGCCATGAGCTCCGGAGCCGGTAATGCCGTTCATGCCGGGGCAGCCGAAACTCTTCGGGAAGAGCGTCGCTCCCTGAAGATTGTCCAGACAGGCGAGTTCCGCTCCCATTTCATAGGGCAGAACGAAGTGCGAACCGGTAACGGAGGGCGGATACATGCAGTTGAAGGGATTGCCGGTGGAGTTCGTCCATCCGCGCTCCGCCACGGGGCCGAGGCACAGAATGACCGCCTTGCCGAGCATGACATGGAACTCTCCCGTCCGAACATCGAAACCTACCGCGCCGACAATTCTTCCTTTTTGAGCGATAAGTCTGGTAACCTGCACGTGGTTGAGGCATTCTGCGCCCATCTCAAGAATACGCCGGGACATCCTGGGTTTGAGCTTTTCGCCGTCCTTGATGAGAATCCACCAGCTGCCGGGCTGACCGAAGCCCTGGCTTCTCATATAGGACCCGTCGGCATTATGTCGGAATTCGACGCCCACACTTTCCAGAAATTTGATCATGTGCGGACAGGTTTCAGCCCACTGGCGGATGGTATCCGGCACAAGGCCCCAGTTCGGTTTTTCATAAAACCGGATGAAGTCCTCGGTAGTATCGAAAGGTTCATCCGTATTCAGAACCGCCATGAAATGGTCGTTGCCGCCGCCGATGCTTCCGCAGCTTTCAAATTTTCCCTTGTCGACAAGCAGCACGCGCCGGCCTGCTTCCAGCGCCGCAAGCGCAGCTCCGGTACCGGCAGCGGCGGCGCCCAGAACAAGCACATCCGTTTCATGCACAGTAAAGCCGTTGATATCTTGTGGCATAGTCCCTCCTTTTTTACTTTACAAAGCAAGAATTGTGCCAAAAGATAAAAGTTAATTATTTCAAGGTGTAAAAACTTTTTTGAGTCAGTGTAAAAAAATATTGTTCATTTTATTCATGAAATATTTACATGATATGCCGGGGGCTTTATCCTTATTCCGTACCAGAACTCCTCAGCTATCTATCCTCTGACTCCTTGAAAATGCGAAATATGGACGATTACGACATTCCCTTCCTTCGTGAGAACTCGGCATTGACTCCCTGCGGTAAGCTTGCGCTGCTCTGTTCCTGTTTCCCCGGCGGGCTCCGACTGGACGACGCCTGCCGCATTCTGCACATCGAGAAAGAAAGTCTGGCGGATCTTCCCGGAAAATATTTTGTCAGAACGACTGACGGCGACGCCGTGCTTTACCGAAAGGATACCCTGGGGCCTCTTTTGGGTTCTCTTGCCGCATCGGCAGACTCGAATCATGACGCTCTGGCGCTCGCGCTTTCGGCGGCGTTTCACCGCGATAATGCCGAAAATCTGCACAACGCATGCCAGGCTGCGGCCCTGGCCTTTTCCTCTTCCCTCAGCCTGACGGATAAGAAAGTTCTTGCTTCCATACTTATTTTTGTTCTTACAAAGCGTCGTTTCATTTTAAAGGAAAGCTTTCTCATTTCCCGCAAGTTCACTGAAATTTTATAATTTACCAATAAATACTATGATTATAATATGTTATGCTATTCCATTTTCCTTACTTTCCCTTCTCGTTCGATGTCGTGTGCGGACACGGTGCGGACAAAATGGGGGTGTGTGCGGACACGGTGCGGCACAAAAATATAACGCAAAAAATTAACTGCTAGGACTGAACTTCCTCTGACTACCCGGCAATCTCTTAAAAACTTTGGGAGAGCTTTATGTCAGAGAAGATCACTGGAAAACTTGTTGCGACGGCGTATCCGGGAGTATTCGCCCGTATAAACCAGAAAGGCGAAAAATCGTTTTACATCCGCTACAGGACCGGGGGAAGAGGTTCAAAGGAAATTCGTGAACCCGTAGGTAAATCCTCGGCGGGCATGACGGCCGCCAAGGCATCACGTATTCGAGCGGATCGAATAAACGGCAAGGAGGAGTCCAATCATGAACGCAGGAGAAAAGAGGAGGAGAAAAAACGAAAGGCGGAACGCTGGACGATAGCACGTCTCTGGGCTGCTTATCTTGAAGCGACGAAAGAATCTCCAGGACGACTGCGCGCTGATAAATCTATCTATAGTCGTTACCTGGAAGAACGCTTTGGCTACAAAACGGTTGAAGAGCTCACAACGGATGATGTTGACAAGCTGGGTAAATATATTCTGAGGAAGGGGAAAAAGCCCGCGATGGCATGCGCGGTTCTTGGGCTGGTAAAGCGTCTCGCTAACTTCGGAAGCCGACGAGGCCTTTGCGTGAAGCCCCAGACCCTCATCTTCAACATGCCCCGTGTGGACAACCAAAAAACAGAGGTCATGACGGATGAAGAGCTCGTTAGATATGAGCAAGCTCTTCTGGAGATAGATGATTCATATCTGCGGGCATATCTGCAATTCGTTGCGCATACCGGCATCAGGCGTTCTGCGGCCATAGCCCTGCGGTGGTCGGATATCGATTTTGACAGAGGATTTATCACTCTTCGAGGCGTAACCGCTAAAAATAAAAAGACTGCCTATGTCCCCATGAGCCAGTATGTTCGTGAGCTTCTGGAAAATCTTGGCCATGACAATGGGGAGTTTCTCTTTCCTCAATGGGCGCCTACCACCTATACTGCCAAAGCCCGTCATGTTTGTGACAAGGCAGGTCTTCCCAAGGATTTCCGTCCTCTGCACGGACTGCGTCACAACTTCGCGTCCCGGTTGGCAAGCTCCGGCAAAGTGGATCTCTACACGCTTCAGAAGCTGCTGACGCATTCCAATCCCGTGATGACCCAGCGCTATGCGCATCTGGCGGATCAGGCGATGCTCAAGGCGGCGGCTGTCGCGGATGATGTGCTGACAGCTAAAAAATAACCGTAAAGAAACACGGGCGGCCATGTTTATGACCGCCCATGTTTTTTAGCTTATCACAATTTTTCTCTCGAAATGAACATTGAACGGATTATCGTTCCAGAACGTGCCCTGATCCTCGGCATCATCGGCATATTCTCCCAGACGCATGAAGCGGTAATCCTTCAGAGGTAATTCGCGCAGCAGTTGGGAGAAAAACCGGACTTCCTGGAAGTCCTCCCTGTCCTCATACCACTTCACGTTTTTCCAGAGAAAGATTTCGCCGCCTGTGCCGGAATCCACACGATGAAGATCGGCGGAGGATATGAAGCGCCGCACGTCTTTTGCGACCGCGCTTCGGCCGAGTTCGCTCAACTGTTCTTTCATGATTTCCCTGCCCTGTTTGGTGAGCATGATGCACACGTCGCTGTAATATCCCATAAAGCCTCCAGTCAGCGTTTGTTCTTGAGCACGGCGATGATTCCGCCAAGAATGACAATAAGAATTTCCACATAGATATTCGGCATCAAAAGCCTCCTAATGCTTATGACTGCGCAGAGTCTTCAGAAGGAGCGAAGAGAGCGCACCCGGCAACTTTGCGATATGTTTTATGGAAACAGAAGTCGGTATGACATTCTGAATTGAGTGAATGTTGTAGGCGATGCCGTAAACCTCTACACCATTGTTTTCGGCATCCTGCACGGCAGCAGTCGCGGCCGCCACGCTGTCGGGAAGTCCGTCGGTGAACACAATGAGGATTTTCCTTGTCTTCCGCATGGAGCACAGTCGCGGAAGTACACGCCACATGGCGGCGGCGAGAGGAGTCAGTCCATAGGCCGGAACATTGGGAAAGCCGCGACATATCCTCCGACCATGACAGAGAATGTCCGACATGGCCGGGGAAGATTCATCATAGAAGTCGGCGTCCTTCACGGGAAAAACGGATAGGCCGCAGGAGATGCCTCTTAATCCTTGCAAGGCCACTGCTATGGCATAGGCCGAGATGAGCTCCTCACGGATTATGGGAGTCGTGGATCCCGATACGTCGAGCAGCAAGTGTACAGTCGTAGATTTCATTCTGGCCGGAGCAGTGCGCAGGAATACCTTGCCTTCACCAAGGGCCGTCTTGTAGAACTGACGAGTGTTAAGCCTGCCGAAACATGCAGTACGACGACCTTCAAACGTATCAGCCTGAAGCAGACCGGCGACTCCCGTTCTGAGGCGTGCGGCAAGATTCAGCGTCTCGGAGACAGCTTCGGAAGGCAGGTTGGGAAAAGTACAGTTGACAAATCTCGCCACATGAAAGGAGGCATCCTCTGCGCCTGCGGATGCTGTTTCCAGTTCCCGCTTCAGAGTGTCGCCGACGTTCATGGGGAGAACTGCATCCGGTTCAAAGAGTGCAGAAAAGGGTGATACGTTGTTCGTATCACCCTTTATGCTTCCCTGAGGTCCTGAGATTTCTGCCATAGTTTCGTTTTTTTGGTCCTTTTCCTCCTGCGTGTTTTTGCCGTCTTCACTATTCTCATTTTCCTGTCTTTTCTGCGGAGGCGGCGTGTAGTTTTTCAGAACGGCGGCAAGCCGTCCGGCATACCGCAGAGAATCTTCCGTACTTTGACACTGCCTCCTTGCCTCATTCAGTATGGTTCGCAGTTTGCCAGTGAGGCCGGGGGCAACTTTTTCAAGCTCCCGACCGACGCGCCTGTATTCTTTTCCGAGCAGAGGTTCGTGCCACGACCTCGCATAGAGCAGGCACCAGTTCAGAGGGCAGACCTCCGTTGAGCCGTTCAGGAACATGCGCCTTGTGAGTTCCGAAAGATTGGCCGCGCAGCCGACATAACGCCTGGACATGAGTCCCTCAACGCGAACATCCTCAAGCATGTTGAGGAGCCACTGTTCAACTTTGTCCCGGGTTTTAGCGGCAACGGAAAAGTCCGTGAAAAGGCAGTGCGCGATTTCATGGTCAGCATAGCCTCTGACGACACCGGCAAGAGTTTCGTCCACCTGCAGGGGAAGCGACGGCAGATGAATAACCTTTCCGTCGGTATACGCTTCGGAGCCGCCGATCTCCACGCGAATGCCGGTTCTTTCGGCGAGAGCCTGCACGACAAGAGGAAGAGAACTGCGTATGGATTCCGATGCTTTCATCACCATAACCCCTGACTTTCTATTCTGGCGGGACTGCCTGGTACAGGAACACTCACCGGTTCGGGCGCATGCAGTCCGGCGAGCAGCGTCTTCACGTTTTGTCCTTCCGTCATGCGGCTTGTGAAATCCTCCAGAGCTTCGGGATTTTTCAGAAGGCAGACCAGGGCGAGCAGTCTGGAGAGCTCCCGTCCGTGAATGACGCCCCTCGCGGGAAGCTCCTCAAGCTCCGTGCGTATGAGCTCCGCCGCATGGCCGACGCGCGGCTCGATGAAGGCCAGTCCGGCCAGCTTGGTCTCCATGACCTTCAGAGGACTGAGAGCCCGCCTCGTGATTTGTTCCCTGTCGGCGAAGATGTTTCTGTGGGCTTCGGCGGCCTGCCTCGCGATGTCTGTGAACACGGAGTCCGCAAGGTGTGTCACGTCGTCCGCTATGTTGCTGTCTTTGGTCATGGAGAAGCGGAAACTCTTCCAGTCGAAGCTCAGCTTCGAGGATACGTAGTCGGCTGAAGGCACCGCCCGGGAGAGCATTCCCGCCCACTGCGGGTGCTTCGCTATCCATTCCCGGACAGTGGCGTCATAGGATGCCAGGAACGTGGCCTTTTCCGACATGAACTCCCGCTTCAACCCTTCAAGCCCACCGGTGATGCTTTTTACCATGTCCCTCGGCACAAGCCAGCTTGAGGCTATGAACCTGATGCCGTGTCTGTCCAGAAGAGCCGTGCATCTGGCCTTCAACGTGAGAAAGACCCGCATTTTTTCCGGGGGACACAGTTTCTTGGTGCCGAGGTCCATGATTTCAGAGGGGGGAAGCTCATTTGTGTCCACTCCATAGTCCGTGGCCAGCATCTTGCGCTTGCCTGACCATATGGTGATGGCCGGAGATATGGCCGTGAGTCCGTTCAGTACCTTGATATCGTTTGTCATATGTTACTCCTTGTTGTCTGAAATGCCGAAAATCCTTTGACAGAGTTCATGAAGAAGCGCCCTGCCTTCGCGTCCGGCCCTGAACCCCGCCGCCCTGTCCAGCGCGTACAACAGGGGCGAGACGCCGGAGGACGCCAGGCTCTGATAACAGAGCGTGAGCTCACACCAGCGCAACAGTGTGCGCGTGGAAAGGACGATATCCACGCCCGGCGTATGTTCAAGATTATCTGAGGAGAGCATCGCCCGTACCTTGCCCGCCACTTCGACCATGCCCGAACGCACCTGTTCCGGCAGAGCGGGATACCGTGCGGCCAGCAAACGTTTTTCTTCTTCCGGGGCGGGATAGTCAGCCTTCAGAATGGTGAAGCGGTCCATGAAGGCCTGATTGAGCTGATTCGTACCGGTGAAGCGACCCGTTTCATCACCATTACCGGCGGTGTTGGCCGTGGCCACGAAGCGGAAAGTCGGAGCCGGAACGACCAGCTCGTTTGTTTCCGGTATCAGAAGAGGTTGATGATCAAAGAGCGTGTTTAGCATGATGAGCACGGCCGGGTTCACGGCATCCAGCTCATTGAGCATGAAAACGCCCCCTGCCCGCAAAGCAGCGGTCAGGGGGCCGTCCGAGAATTCCATATTCCCTTTTTTCAATGTGAGATGACCGATAAGGTCGCCTACCTCCAGGCGTTCGCTGCCTGTGGATTCCCAGACAGGATAGCGCAGTCGGCCTGCAATCTGTCGGACCAGAGAACTTTTGCCCGTACCTGTGTCTCCGAAGATGAAAAGGGGATCGGGGTCGGATTGGAGAAAGAACACCACGACATCCTTGGCGAGGTCGCCGAAGATGAAGTTTTCGTCCACAGCCGGAGTGTTCGAAGATGAGCTTTTAAAGCCTGTAATGGGCGTGTTGCTTTTCTGCCCGCTGAAGACCTCTCCTGCGTCGAGCTGCACGGTTTCATATGCCTGTTTCATGAAAAAACTCCTGTTAATGATTTGCATGTTCTCTCCACCACACCCGTCTTTCCGGCGACCATCTGAAGCCGCAGCTGCGCAGTTCGTCCTTGTGGCTCATGGTTCTGCCCGAAGCAAAGACCAGTGTTCTTCCTGACTTTTCATCCAGAACTTCCGAGTACGTAACATCGGATATTTCCGGCAGATACGAGGCGAACCTTTCGTCGTGGCTCGCGGGGTGCTGTGGTGTCCGCGCCGGTACACGAAACTCGGCGTCGGTGTCGTCGTCCACGGCGGCCATGCCGAGCAGGCTCATAAGGCCGTAGCGTCTGCCATAGCTCAGACATGCCCCGATCTTCTGAGAACTGTTCATCCGTCCTTCCTCTTCCGGCACGGGGATGGTGGTCAGGCCCATGATCCATTCCCCGGAAGGCGCATGAATAAGCCTTGTTTCCACGGTTACCGTTCCTGGCGAGGACGCCACTCCGCGCTGGATGAGCAATATGCCGTTGTCTCTGAAACTCTGGCGACATGCTTCCAGAACACTGGCGAGACTCGCGTATCTGGAGTTCGTAAACGGATTGGAAGAGTCCTTGCCGATGGGGCCGAGAGACTGCTGAGTCTTGAGCAGCGCCGGGGCTATGTTTGAGATGGAGTCCGAAGAAAATTCCATAATACACTCCTAAGTTGTTGGTTTTCTTATTCTTATAACAAGAAAAGGAAATTTTTTTGGAAAAAGTGGAGATAAGCGGGGACGGAGCTGAACTTTCCGGGAACAGGATACAAACTTTAGTAACTTTACGGTGAGCCCCGTGAGGGGAGAAGGAGATAACCATGGAAGAACAGAAAAATATATCGCTGCCTGTACGCGTGCACTGTCAGGAAGATGAGCTTGTCCCCGAGTATCTTGACGGTGAGGACCACAGAGAATGGCTGACGAGATTGTCAGAGGCATTTGGTACGGAAGGGACGGAGCTTGCCGCATATATACTCGGCAATCTTGCCCGAGCTGACGGCAAGATGCCTGTTGAACACACTCTGAACTCTCTGATAGCGGCGGTTCAGGAGGCAAAGCCGAGGGACACCCTGGAACGTATTCTTCTGGTGCAGATGTTTCTCGCCGCGCACAGAGGCATGACGGCACTTTCGCGAAGTTCGTCGGCTATGTTGCCGGAGGACGCTGCCGCCCGGGCTGGGGAAGCCAGACGTTTCATGTATCTGTACGCGAGGCAGCTTGAGGCATTGCGCAGGTATAGAAATTCCGGACAGCAGACCATCACCGTAGTGCACGCTGACAAGGCCATTGTCGGCAACGTGGTCACGGCGGGAGGTACGGAGTGAACATGCGTAAACACCGGGGAGCTCCGCCGGGCAATACCTTCGCCCTCAAGCACGGGCTCAGAACTGCGGAAAGGCGGGCTGAAGCGGCGGAGCGTTTCCGGGTCTATACAGAGTGTCAGGATACCATCGCAAGGATAACGGAACTGTGCGGACGCCCGAAGAAGGTGGTCCGCAGGGAGAATAACCATGATTCAGAATGATTTGATAACTGTGAACGAGAAAGAAGCTGCCCGCATAACGGGCTTTTCCGTCAAGACGTTGCAGAACCGAAGATATCTCAGGTTGCCGCCGACTTTTCTGAAGGTAGGCAGACTGATTCGTTATCGGATTTCCGACCTGCAGAGCTTTCTTGAGAGTTGCGTTGTGGAACCGGGCTCGGATCGAAGATAGCCAACGGGGCCTGTTTCTGGAAGGGAACAGGCCCCGCCCGGATTATTAACATTGGAGGCCGTCTTCCTTATGTGAGTTTATTATTATAATTCAATATATTATGACACATAGTAAGAAAAATAATCTGAAGAGCCCTAAACTTTTACAGGCACGATGCAATATTGGGTAGTTGATAATTTTTGAGAGTACCCGAGGGGAGAGAAAAGTTTACACCAGTAACCAAAGGTAAGGAGAGATATTCCTATGGCAACAATTTTTATGGAAAACGACTTGGTACAAGAAAGTTCTGCGGCCCCAAAAACTCGAGGCCGCAAGCAGATTCTTCGCTAGGTATATCATTCGGATAAGGGCTATGAAATACTCAAAAAGGAAATAGATACTGAATATTTGTGGACTGTTGCCGCCGTTTCAGAGCAGGCGAACCGTCGTCAGATGGGAGTTGTCGAAATCATGGCATCGCCTCTGAGAGACCATTTCAAACTCTGTATGGAAGAGAAGAAAGTGTACCGCTTTGAAGGAACAGTCTGGAAGGAAGATATTTGTAAAACGTACATACAGTGTGCTGTATCCTATGCGGAAAGAGTGCTTAAGGCTGCCCGAGCAGAACTCTATAAGTGCCAGAAGGAGTTTGAATGGGAAATAAGCCGGATTGATGCTGCTATTAATACCACGCTCAATATATACTCGCAGCAGCTTGCCGTCCGCGAGGCTCTTCGCCTCTATTGCAGTACGTCAGAGCAGCGGTTCGACGAGAATGATCAAGGTACTCTCAACACTCCCTATGGAATCATTGATCTTCATGACGGAAGTATTCGTGACTGTAGTCCGGATGATATGCGACGGATGTGTACAGCCGTGCCGCTTCCTCCAGAAGAGCTGCGCTCATCAAGGCCGGAGAAAACCCTGAATGCTCTGCGGGAAATATTTCTTCCCGTAGGCTTGCCCGACAAGCCGGATTCTCTGGCTCATCTGGATGAGCTGCAAAAGACTTTTGAAGACCTGGTCAGAGAGTTTGATGAAGAAAACGGCTCCCGGAGAAGCAAGAGGTATTCCTCCGAGAAGGAACTGTTTGAGAATATCTGCCGGACGAAAAATGCGCTGAACCAGGCTTTAGCGGAACAAAGGGCATATGATCTTGCCTACACTCGATGGCAGGCAGGCAAGTGCCTTGATGAAATGATGCGTTTTCTTCAGGTGCTGCTTGGATATATCTTAATCGGCACAAACGACCTGCAGCTTTTTTTGATATTTCTTGGAGACCGGGGACGCAACGGCAAAGGGGTTCTGTGCCACCTGATTCGGGATATTCTGGGCGACTACGCGATGGAAGTTCGGTCGACTGTGTTTATGAAAGGTCGGATCAGAGAGTCCGGTGCTCCGACTCCCGAGTTGATGGCGATGGCGAAAAAGCGTTGTGTCATTGCCAGTGAAAACGATCGCAGTGATCAGATAAACGCTCCCCTTTTGAAGCGTATCACCGGTCATGACTGGATGACGGGCCGACAGCTCTACGGTTCGGAGAAATCATTTCGCCCGTGTTGTGTGCCGATTCTGGAAAGTAACTTTGTTCCCCATTTCGATACTCAGGATGAGGCACTGCTTACCAGAGCCCTCTGCCTTAATTTTGACCGCCATTTTGAGGACAATCCTGAAGAGATTACGCCCTATATCGGTCAAAAGGATCCCTTGCTGGAAGAAAAGCTTAAAGATGAGCACGGGCTTTTCCTGAATTGGGTTGTCGAGGGTGCTGTTCGATATTTTCAGGAAGGGCTCCAGATTCCTGATTTCATAGAGGCGAACAAGCACCAGTACAGAAAGGAACGCGATGCGGTGGAGATGTTTCTTGATGAATGCTGTGTTCTTGATCCTGAAAAAAGCGAAGCATCCAGCGCTGTTTATTCAGCATATAATCAGTGGAGCAAGGAAGCCGGTTTGATTGCCATGAGTGCACCTAATTTTAGAAAAAATATGGAGTCAAAAGGTTTTGCTTACAAAAAGAGCTCCAGCATCCAGGTCTTAGGCATTGGTTTGACCAGTGAGGCCGAGGAGAGTTTGGCAGCGTACGCTCATCGCATGGGGTACCCGAACAACTAAAGTGCAGTCGTCTGGCGCGGCAGAAAATATGGGAGGATTGAGGGAGGGGTTTGGGAGGATTTGTTTTGTTGCAGCCCCCTGCTGAACAGGTCGTCAGATGGAGTTGGGAGGCATGGGAGGTTTTTTCTTTCTAAAGTCCATATAAAAAAAAGAGAGAGAGGCATCCTTCGGTCATATATTTTTCTGAACCGGTTCCGAATTGCCTCCCTCCCAAAATCTTGGAAATTTATCCTAATTTTTCAATAACTATTTGATATTTATAATAATAAAAAGTAGGCAATGTTGGGAGGATGCCTCCCAACATTCATTCATCCATGAATTTCATCCTTTATTAAAGGAGAACTTTGTCCATGTCTGATTGGCTGAGCATTTATGCAGACTCTGGTTTTGTACTACATCAGGTTAGTCACACTGGAAATGGTGAATATCATGGCCCATGTCCTGTCTGTTCTAGCAGCGTAACTGATGATCGATTCAGAATTCTTCCAGGTAATTACTGCTGCTGTCGTAAATGTGGGGCCACGGCTTACTCAAGCTCGCAGTTGAAAAAACTGATTGCCAGAGGAACCTCTCTTGATCCTGAAAAGAAGAAAGTTCTATCGCAAGCAGGCTCTTCAGGAAGAACAGCTCGACATTCATCCGGCCAGCAGATGAAAATCATACCTCAACCTGTCACAATTACAGCTAAAAATTATCTCGACATGGTTGAAATAGCCAGAAGAGGACTTACCGCAGATTCTCTGGCCGCCTTGTATCTGAAATCTAGAGGCATTACTGTACAGACGGCCGAAAAATACGGGCTCGGCTTTGTCGACCGTCCCTGGCAGAGCTACACTTCCATGCGTCCCAGAGACGGCAAATGCTTCCAGCCTGTCGGTCTCTGGATACCGAATTACCGGAACAGCAATCTGATAAGTGTAAAATGTCGCTGCTTCGGTTACGAGTTCGGAGATGCGGATGCCCGCAAGTATGCTCTTCTTGCGGATTGTCCATCGGCAATGTTCATTATAAAAAACAGTTCTCGAAAAAACACTCCCCTGCTCATCACGGAATCTGAACTGGACGCCATTCTGCTCGCTCAGGAGGGAAAGAACATGTTTAACTACATAGCCCTTGCCTCGGCTGAAAACCTGCCTGATCCAGAGGTGCTCGCCATGGTCAAATCCGCAGGCAAGGTATACTTCAATGCAGATTATGACGATGCCGGTCTCAGGGCCTTCGCCCGCTGGAAAAAAAGTTTTCCGAATATTGAGATGGCTCTTCTGCCCAAGGGCAAAGATCCGACTGAGGCCATGGCCGCTGGTGTGGACCTCCTCGAATGGCAGTATAAGCTCTACCGGGGCACAGCTCTTCAGCTTTCCAGTCGGGAACAGCATTTTCCCATGTTGAAACTGTCTTCTCATGATGACCTGAGTAATTTTCTCGACAGCGTCAGACAACCGGAGACGTGTCCCGTATTGGGAATAGTCATGTCTCATGACATCGATCTGTTTGCCTTATCGGACGGACGCTCCACGGCAGTAGGGCACCTCTCTTCTGTAACCCCCTCGGTCTCCGGCGATCTGGCGAATTTCACACTTGTCGCATACGACGCATACGAGATTCGTTCACTTCTGGAAGACTCCGTTACCCCGCCGGACATTGAAAGCCTTCGACTGATGTATCTGGCTCTTGAGAATCGGGACGCATCTCTGGCGGAGATGGGAAACAGGTTCCTTGGATATGCCGGAGGCGCGAAAGCTCTGGGAAATCAGACCACAGGCGATTCTCAAAAACTTGTTGCCGGAGACGCTCGTGCCATTGCCCAACTTTACACGTTGCTGTCCCCTAAAGTACATGCCAGAGAATCGGCACAAGAGGCATATCTTCTTTACCGTGGATCGCAAGAAGCCATTGCTCAGCTGCTGCGCACCGGACTTCCGGTTGACTGGAAGGGAATCGAAGACGATGCCGGGAGTAACGATCATACAGTTTCCGCCTTTTGTCAGGGGCTTCTGCGCTCAAGGCATGCTGGTGGTGAACGCATTTTTACATCAATAATGCCCGGAGGAACCATTACCGGACGCTTTACGACTTCCTTACCCAATATTCAGGGGTTTCCCCACGCTATCCGTAAACACGTTCGCGCTTCCAGTGGAAAAGTTCTGGTTGATGCCGATTTTAAACAATCAGAACTGGTTATTGCAGCTGCGCTCTCGGGGGATTCCGTGATGAGTGAAGTATTTGCTTCAGGTGGCGATATTCATAGAGAGAGTATTGCAGCTGTTCTGGGTATATCTCCAGAGTGCGTCACCGAGGAACAGCGCAGTATAGGAAAGGCGATTAATTTCAGCCTGTTGTATGGCAGCTCTGTACAGGGAATCCAGGAAAGACTTAATGACAGCGGCATAGCGGTAACCGTTGGACAGTGTGACGAGCTGCTGCAAAAATTCAAAAAACGATACTCCCGGCTGAATTTCTGGCGAGCCCTGACCGAAATTCGCTGTAAGAGAATCCGCTCGGACTGTGGGATTTTTCCTCCATACGGATTGTATACAACTTGCAAGAGATTCATTCCCGTCAATATCTTCTCACCACGATGGAAGACTAAACCTGTCAACTATCTTGTCCAGGGAACCGGAGCGGATCTTCTCATGATAACACTCAACAGACTTCCTGCAGCACTGTCAGATATGGATGCTAAAATTGTAAACATCATTCATGATGAAATTTTGCTGGAAGTGGCTGAACAGGATGCCGAGGCGGCCACTGCTGCGTTATCGACTACTATGGAATCAGCCTTCCTCTCCCTCTTTCCTGAGCAACAAGCGCTTATCGGACATCTGGTTGACTGCCGCACAGGAAAGACCTGGGCAGACGTAAAGGGATAACACTCCAAGGACCCCGGGAGGCCGACTGTCTCCCAGGGCAGCTGGAATCTGAGCCGCTGGAGAAGACGAGCAATTCCTTCCAGCCTGAGAACGACTTCTATTAATTTAAGGTTAAGGAGATCGAGTGCAAAAGTGTTACGCTGACATCGTAACAAATGAAGGTAAGCACCGGTCATCTGCGCAACAGAGTGTTATGAAAACGATTTTTCATTTCGTGGCATTGTTGTGACAACTTTTATCAGTCTTGGGATGGGCTCCCTCATGGGGGGGGATATTTTTTTCAAGCAAACTGCGGAGTTACTATTCCTGCATGGGCTGTTAGCATTAAGGCGAGCAAAATTACGAATATCGCATAAGAAGCTAACTACCTGGTATTCTACTGATATTACTGTGTTTTATTCGACCTCGATGCGGAATAGCGAACCTCACTCACGAGGAGATTTTGCAAGGTCGGTCATATCTCCACTGGGGTGAAGATGCTCTCGTTATGTGGCAGGCACATATTCTTTCTTCTGTCGCGCCACGAGGGAATTTTTTCAGAAAATATAGCGGAGTCGCTAGATAGTGTCTACACGAATTAAGTTAACACCTTGAGCCATATCGCTATACAGCGGATTTGTACGGCAGCCTCAAACGATGAGAGCATCTTCGCGTATCTAGTAGCAATGCCGCGCCACCGTTTGAGATGGAGAAAAGCATTTTCCACCAAGTGCCTCACGCGATAAAGAGTCTTATCATAGCAACGCTGTGCTTTGCGATTCCTTTTGGGAGGAATAACAATTTCGCAACCAGTCTCAATGGCTTTATCTATAATCTCATTGCTGTCATATCCGCGATCCGCCAACAAGAATTGAGCGGAAATACCGTCAATCAAGGCTACGGCTTGTGTGCAATCCGCTGTGGTACCCGCTGTAACAGCAACTCTGACCGGCATACCATGCGCATCCACGGCCAGGTGTATTTTACTGTTGAGCCCTCTTTTGTGTGCCCCATGCCCTGATTACCTCCCCTGGCCCCTGCCGCATGGGGATGGACTTTGCAATGGCTGGCATCGATCATCAACCATTCAAAATCTGGATCATCGATCAATATTTCAAGGAGTTTTTCCCATATTCGCTTATCTCGCCAACGAATAAAGCGTTGGTGAACGGTTCCCCATTTGCCATATTCCGGCGGCAAATCTCGCCACGGCGCGCCAGTACGCAATATCCAGAAGACGGCATTGATGAAGAGGCGATTATCCTTTGCTACACCTCCCCATTGTCCACTTTGCCCAGGTAAATGAGATTCCAATAAGGCCCATGCAGCATCTGAGATGTCATGGCGGCGTTGAGGATTCGTCATAAGCACATCCTTGTAGAATTGATGCGCTTCTTATAACATAAATCTCGTGTAAACACTACCTAACAACTGAGTGCCTGCTCCATATAAATCCGTATACGATGCACATAGCTTTTTGTTCAACATATCACAGCTTCATGTTCAGATTTTCAATTTTCTGAACAGGTCCGCCGTTTCAATCTTATTCAAACGAGCAGCCAAAGCTGCCTGTCGTTAATACAGGAACGCATGCGTCTTTCCGTGACCACATCATCCGGCCGAAGCTCTCCCGCAAGAAGCGGCGAGGCAGGATCACAGGATTTCACGGCCGCTCTTCCGCCTCCGGCATAGCAGTACAGACAGCCGTGAGAACAGCTGCCGTACGCGCCTATGTCGATGCTCTGCGCGCAACCGCAGGCCGGGCGCTGATGCCTGTCCGCCTCCACCTGAAGAGGCGCGCCGCCTGTGCTTCCGATGAGATCGGCGTCCACACAGCGGGCATGCTTTATGCCGAAGCGCGAAAGATCCAGACTCTCCGCACAGCTTTCGAGGCGAAGCCCGTGCGCGCGGGCCGATTCCGCCAGCCTTGCGGCCAGAGCCGTCTGAAGATCGGGCGGAAAATCCTGAAGCCCCAGAGAAGCCATGTTCCGTTGCGTATCCCGGTAGAAGTCCAGAAAACTGATGACGCACCTTTCCGTGCAGGGAGCAAGCAGTTCGGCCAGCCTTTCAAAGCAGCGCACATGATACTCGAACGTATACGTTCTGCTGAGGAAAACGGGATCATAGCGCCAGATGACGCGATGCCTGCCCACAAGCGACGCCAGTTTCCGGAAGACCGGAATAATCACGTCCCGTTTCGAGGGCAGCCCCGGCTCCACGTCCCGGCCGTAGGCGGTCAGCGTAAACTGAAAATAATACGCGTAGTTCCCGAGTCTGGAAAGACGCTCCAGCATGGGCAGAGGATTCTTCGTCCAGAACACGAATCCGTCCACCACGTCGGGAGAAAGACGCACCCGGCTCACCCTGTGCGGATTCATGGGATGACGCACGAGCGCGTACCCTTCCTCAAGCCTGCGGAAGAACCAGTCCGCATGGCATGCCGGTATGTCCGTCCGGCGGCTGGCGCTTATGATCATGAACTTTTCCCGTTCAGGCTCTCCATGTTTTCATGAACTCCGCCGGGCTCTTTCCTTCCGCAATGTGCCGCAGAAGCGAACTTCCGAACACGGCGGCATCGGGCCGGATCGCTTCCGGCAGCGCCTCAAGCTGCTGCGGCGAACGCAGGCCGAAGCCGAGCGCCACGGGCAGCGAAAACACCTCGCGCACACGCGAAAGAAGTTCCGGCACTTCAACGGGAAGCGACGAACGCTCGCCCGTCGTTCCCATGACGGATACCGCATACACATAGCCTTCCGACACGTTTGCGTAAAGCTGCATGCGCTCCCTGACGGTATTCGGTCCCACAAGGGGAATCAGCGCCAGACCATGTTCGGCCAAAACGCCGCGCATCGCATCCGCCTCGTCGAAAGGCAGATCCGGCACGATGAAACCGTGCACGCCCGCCTCGCGCGCATCGCGTGCAAGCGCTTCCAGGCCGTACTGCAGGAAGGGATTCATGTAACCCATGAGCACCAGTCCAGCCCTGAAGCTCCCCCGGCGCTGCAGAAGACCTTCCATGATCCAGCGCAGCGTGACGCCGTTTTCAAGCGCGATCACGGATGCGCCCTCCACCACGGGGCCGTCGGCCACGGGATCGGAAAAGGGCACGCCTATCTCTATGATGTCTGCTCCGCTTTCATCGAGTTCCCGCACGATGTCCCAGAACTGCTCCTTCGTGGGGTAGCCTGCCGTGACAAAGGGAATGAGCGCCGTACGTCCTTCGCTTGCGGCGGCGCGGATGATCTTTTCCAGAGTATGCATGATGTCGTCCTTTGCGGTCATACCGCCGAAAATCAGAGATGGAGAGCCTTCTCCACGATGTCCATGTCCTTGTCGCCGCGGCCGGAAAGATTGACGAGCACACGGCTGCCGGGCGCAAAGTCCCCGGCGTGCTCCAGAACGTACGCGAGCGCGTGGGAGGACTCGATCGCGGGAAGAATGCCCTCCTTCCTGCAGAGCGTCTGGAAGGCGGAAAGCGCCTCATGATCGTACGCCACGCCGTATTTCACGCGGCCGACGGCGGCAAGGTACGCGTGCTCCGGCCCCACGCCGGGATAGTCCAGACCGGCGGAAATGGAACCGGAAGGCAGAATCTGCCCTTCGTCGTCCTGAAGCAGCATGGTGTATTCCCCGTGCAGCACGCCGGCCCGGCCGAGATTGATGGCCGCCGAATGCAGGCAGCCCGGCTCGCCGGTACCGCCGGCCTCCACGCCGATGAGCTTCACTCCGGCATCGTTCACAAAGGGCGAGAACATGCCTATGGCGTTGGAACCGCCGCCCACGGCCGCCACCACATAGTCGGGCAGCGCCCCCGTGTTCTCCAGCATCTGGGCGCGGGCCTCGCGGCCGATCACGCTCTGAAACTCGCGGACAAGATCAGGGAAGGGATACGGTCCCGCCGCCGTGCCGAAGCAGTAATGCGTTGTGCTCTGCAGAGAAATCCATGCCCGAAGCGCCGCGTTGATGGCATCCTTGAGCGTGCGGGATCCGCTTTCCACGGCCACCACCTCCGCGCCCAGAAGGCGCATGCGCCGTACATTGGCGGACTGGCGCTCCGCATCCTCCGCGCCCATGTATACGGTGCACGTCATGCCGAGCCGTGCCGCAGCGGCCGCCGTGGCCACGCCGTGCTGCCCCGCGCCCGTTTCGGCAATGAGCTGCGTTTTGCCCATATACCGGGCCAGAAGCGCCTGACCGAGCGTATTGTTGATCTTGTGCGCGCCGGTATGAAGAAGATCCTCACGCTTCAGCCAGAGTTCAAAGCCGAGCTCCTTTGAGAGTGTGGGACAGAACGTGAGCGGCGTTTCCCGCCCGGCAAAATTCACGAGAAGATTGCGCAGCTCCGCCTGAAACTCTTCCGACGGCAGAATGCTCTTCATAGCCTCTTCCAGTTCCATGAGCGGCGGCATGAGAAGCTCGGGTACGAAACGTCCGCCGAAATCACCGAAATATCCCTTTTTCATGATCTGTCACCTTCCTTTCCGCAGCCAGAGCCGCTCTGCGGCGCAAGGCGCTCCAGCGCCCGCACCGCCGCCACGGCCTCGGCCATTCTTTCCCCGCTCTTGATGCCGGGGGACGATTCCAGTTTCGAGTTGAAGTCCAGCCCGTCGGGCGAACATGAAGCCAGCGCCCTCGCCACGTTCTCAGGAGAAAGTCCGCCGGAAAGAAACCACGGGTGAGGGAACGAAAGTCCCTGCAGCGAGGGCCAGTCCAGTTCCCTGCCGCTGCCCATGCCCGCATCCAGAAGATACAGGCCGCACGTTCCGGCAAGGGACGCGATGTCCTTTTCCAGCGCCTGCCGCGTGGCATACTGCGACGGCCACAGCACCCGGATCACACGCTCCGCGGGAAAGGCTTCCGCCGCAGCCGCGCTCCGCTCTCCGTGCAGCTGAACGTAGTCCAGCCCGGCAAGGCGAACGATGCTGCGTATCTCCTCCGCGCTCTGGTTCACGAACACGCCCACGCGCTTCATGCCGTGGGTATCGAGCAGGGAAACCTGCTGCGGCGTGACGTTGCGGGGGCTTTTCTCATGGAACACGAAACCGCAGAACTCCACGCCCAGCGCGGCCGCCTCGTCGATGCGCCGCTGATCGCTCATGCCGCATATTTTAATCCGCATGAACGTTCTCCTCTCCCGTCAGAAGCCTGCGCAGCGCTTCTCCCGGCTCGCCGCCCTCCATGAGCGCGGAGCCGACGAGCGCAGCGGAAAATCCGCAGCGGGCGGCCTCTTCCAGATCCCGGCGACGGCTCATGCCGCTTGCCGCCACCCACAGCTCGCCGCTTTCGGGCGGGCAGTTTCGCGCAAGGCGCAGGCACGCCTGCCTGTCCACCCTGAGAGAAGCAAGATCACGGGCATTGACCTGAATGATGCGGGCGCCGCTCTCTCTTGCCAGCGCAAGATCCTCCTCATCGAACACTTCCACCACGGCATCCATGCCCCCGGCTTCGGCCTGTTCCCGAAGGTCGCGCAGAAGACGCGCATCCGGGGTCAGCCGTACGATGAGAATCAGGGCCGAAGCCGGAGTCGCCAGCGTGGCCGTTACCTGCAGAGGGCTGAAGATGAAATCCTTGCGCAGCAGGGGAAGCGGCCTGCCCATGAGGGAAAGGGCGTCGGCCATGCGGGAAAGGTACCGGAGGGAGCCGTGAAAATACCGCTCCTCCGTCAGCACGGACAGCGCGCCCGCGCCGTTTCCGGCATACTGCCGCGCCGCGTCCTCCGGCTCCAGCGACTCGCATATCACCCCGCGCGAGGGAGAGGCCCGCTTGTATTCCGCCACCACGACCGGCAGTTCCGATCCGCCGCCTCGAAGAGCCTGCATCATCGACGGGCGCACGCCCTGCCAGGGGCGCAGCGCTTCGGGATCCGCCTTTGCCAGCGCCGCAAGCTCCGCGTTTTTCGCCTCGATGAAACGTTCAAGTCCCGTCATGCGAGCACCCTCATGCCTGCGCCTTCCGCCACGCCCGCTCTGGCCATGGCCACGCATTCCTCAAGCGTTTTGTCCTCTTCCAGCATGTGAATGGCAAAGGCGGCGTTCACCGTCACCATGTCGCGCATGGCGCGGGGGCCGCGTCCGGCAAGAATCTGCCTGAGCACGGCGGCGGCTTCCTCCTTGTCCTTCACTTCCAGATCCTCGGGTTCGCACGGCTCGAAACCGTAGGCGGCCGGATCGAAGGTCACTTCCTCCATCACTCCGTCGGTAATGAGCACGATGCGCGTTCTGCCCATGGTGGTCAGCTCGTCGTATCCGCCCGCGCCGTGGAATACCGCCACCTTATGGAACGGACGCTTCTGAAGCGTGGCCGCTATGAGATCCACCTTTGAAGGATCACCGACGCCCATCATGAGATAGTCCGGGCAGGCGGGGTTCAGCATGGGGCCGAGCATGTTGAACAGCGTGCGCATGCCGAGCTGCTTGCGCACCGGGCCGATGTTGGCAAAGGCCGGATGAAAATACGGCGCAAACTGAAAGGCGAAATTCCTTTCCCTGAGCATATCCACAATGGCCTCGGGATCCTTTTCCAGCGGAATGCCCAGTCCTTCCAGCGCGTCGGCCGCGCCGGAGGTGGAGGACACGGCGCGGTTGCCGTGCTTGAGCATGCGGTAGCCCATGCCCGCCAGCGTGAGAGATGTGGCCGTGGAGCAGTTGAAGGAACGCTTGCCGTCGCCGCCCGTGCCCACGATGTCGATGCACTTTTCCGGAATGCCCGTCACCTTGACGGAACGGGCCAGCATGATCCGTATGGCCGCCGCCAGTTCCGACGGCTTTTCGCCCTTCATGCGCAGTCCCATGAGCAGCGCGCCCGCCTGCGCAGGCGTCATGGTTCCGTCCAGCATGGAGCCGAACGCCACTTCCGCCTCCTCCTCGGTCATGTCTCTTCCGTCGGAAACGGATTCCAGAATGGAACTGATCGTGGGCGCGGCGTACACCGTGGGAAGAAGACTGCCGGGGAAATTCTCCAGAAGGCGCAGTCCGTCCGGCGTGAGCACGGATTCAGGATGATACTGCACGCCCACCCACGGTCTGTCCCGGAAGCGCATGGACATCACCTCGCCCTGCGGACCGCGGGCGGAAACCGCCAGAAGCGGATTGGGATGCTCATCGTCCACACGGACGACAAGGGAATGGTATCGTCCCACGGTCATGGGATTGGGCATGCCGCGGTACAGTCCCTGGCCGTCATGCACGATTTCCGACGTTCGGCCGTGCATGACCACGGGAGCGGTCGTCACCTCCGCTCCGGCATACAGACCGAGGATCTGATGCCCGAGGCAGACGCCGAGCACGGGAATGCGGGGACTGAGCTGCCGGAGAAAGTCCAGACAGTAGCCCGCGCGGGCAGGATGGCCGGGGCCGGGCGAAATGCAGACCATGCGCAGGGAAGGATCGTTGGCCAGCGCCACAAGGCCGGGATCGTCGTTCTTCACGACGCGGGGTCTGTGACCGAGACGGCAGAAGGCCTGAAACAGATTGTAGGTAAAGGAATCGTAGTTATCGATGAGCAGAAACATGGAAATCTCCCGTGGCAAAGCTTACCTGACGCATGATGGCCGACTTGTTGCATACCTCCTTCCATTCCGAAGCCGGAACGGAGTCATGGACGATTCCGGCTCCCGCCTGCCAGTACAGGCGACCGTCCCTCACCCACATGCTGCGGATGGTGATGCCGGTATCGAGGCTGACGCCGTCCCTGTCCAGTCCGAGCCAGCCTATGCAGCCCGCGTACGGCCCGCGGGGAAAGGGTTCCAGCGATGCGATGATTTCCATGGCCCTGAGCTTGGGTGCACCGCTCACCGTTCCCGCAGGAAACGTGGCGGCCAGCACGTCCACGGCGTCCAGGCCGTCCTCAAGCTCGGCGGTGACCCGGCTTGTCAGGTGCATGACGTGGGAAAAGCGCTCCACCATCATGAGCTTTTCAACCTCCACGCTGCCGGGTCTGGCCAGACGGCCGAGATCATTGCGGCCAAGATCCACAAGCATCATGTGCTCGGCCCGCTCCTTGGGATCGGCCAGAAGTTCGGAGGCCAGAGCCTCGTCCTCCGTCACGCTTGCGCCGCGCCGGCGCGTTCCCGCAATGGGCGCGGAAAGGAGTCTGCCGTTCTCGCAGCGCACCATGACTTCCGGAGACGAACCGAACAGCGTGATGCCGGGAAGACGCATGAAGAACATGTACGGAGATGCGTTCTCGCTGCGCATGCGACGGTACAGCGTGAAGGGCTCCCCGGTGAAGGGCGTGTCGAAGCGCACGGACGGCACGACCTGAATGGCCTCGCCCGCCCGAAGCATGTCCCGTATTTTCTCCACGACATCCTGAAAATCACGCTCGGAAGGCGCGGCCTGCACTTCCGAGGGCGCGGGAAGCGGCTCGCTTCGCCGGGAAAAGGCACCGCAGCGGCTCATGTCCCTGTGCTCGCCTAGGCTTACCTGGGAAAGACGGTTGTACATGTGATCGAAGAGCATGAGCGTTCCGGGAAGGCAGAGCACGCATTCCGCCTCTTCCGACTTCATGACCGACGCAAGTTTCGGATGAAAAAGCGAAGCCATGCCGAAGCCGAAATAACCGCACAGCGAACGGGTGATGGGAGGAAGATCCGCCGCCCCGGGATCGGGCAGTACCTCGAGAGAACGCATGACGCTGCGCAGTCCCTCCACAAAGGGCATGCCGTCGAAGGCGGAAAGCGCGGCCAGCCGTTCATCCTCGATGCGGCACTCCAGACGCCCCTCGCGGCAGATCAGATAAAGCGCCATGTCGCAGGCAAGTACGCTGTAGCGTCCCCATCGCCCGTCCACTTCCGCGCTTTCCAGCAGTATTCCGTCGCCCTTCCCGGCCATGTCCAGGAAAAGACTGATGGGCGTATCCATGTCCGCCGGAAGATGGCGGACGCTCTGGCGCATTTCGATGAGCGATGTTCTGATTGTCATGTTGAACCTCGTGACGTTAATAAAAAATGCCGCTCCCTCCGGAGAGGGAACGGCATTGGTTTATTCCGTAAGAAACAGAAAACTTCAGCTACGCGTCAAGACCGCATCCTCTCCCTGCAGAAAAGATACGCCACCACCACTGACCGGCGAAGGTTCTGGTGAAAAGGCTTGCGGACATGAAGAACTCCTGAAGATGAATGTCTGTTTTTCTTCTGTGTATGCAAGGGGATGTTCTTTGTCAATACGGCGGAACCGCTTTTCTCGGAGATCTTTTTCCCATACGGAAAAACGCTATTCTTCCGTTGTCCTGCAAGGATCGGAAGCGTTTTCTACGTTCCGGACACTTCACGGCGGTTCATTAATATGAGCGCTGCAAAAAAATACTTTTTCCCCCGCTTGACAGTTTTTCCGAAGCGGCGCTATGAAAAAGAAAAAGGTTGGAAATCATGTTCAGTGCATTCCGCTCCGGTTACTTTACCTTCGCCAGCAGCTTCGGTTGCTGGTGCTATGCGTATTATTACCGGCCATGCGGCAGGCTGTGCTGATTTCTTCCGTCACACAGGAATGTAAAGCCGCAGGCATACCCCAAGCCGGCGGCTTTTTTTACAGACGCCGGAAGCCTGCAAAGAGGTATCTTACATGGAAGTCGGCGCTCTCAGAAGATTCAATCACATCATCAATCCCCAGACCGGCCGTGCCATCATCGTTCCCATGGATCACGGCATGTCCGACGGCGCTCCCCGCGGCCTGAAGAACATGGCCAAGGCCATTCACGACATGGACGAGGGCATGGCCGACGCCGTGCTGCTTCACAAGGGCCTCATCCATAAAGCCGACTACGAATCCCACATGCGTCTCGGCTTCATCATGCACATTTCGGCCTCCACGAGCCTTTCCCGCCGCCCCAACAAGAAAATGCTGGTGGGCGACGTGGAGGAAGCCGTGCGTCTCGGCGCGGACGCCGTGTCCATCCACATCAACCTCGGCGACGACGATGAAAGCATGATGATGTCGGACGCAGGCAAGGTTGCCAAGGAATGCAGCCTGTGGGGCATGCCCCTTCTCATGATGGTGTACGCCCGCGGTCACGACGTGGACAGCTATGATCCGCGCAACATCGCCCACTGCGCCCGCGTGGGCGCGGAACTCGGCGCCGACATCGTGAAGGTGCCCTACACCGGCGACCCGGAAACCTTCGCCGACGTGGTGGAAGACTGCGGCGTGCCCGTGCTCATTGCCGGCGGCCCCAAGCTCGACTCCACGCGCAAGCTCCTTGAGATGGTGCACGGCTCGCTGCAGGCCGGAGGCTCCGGTCTTTCCGTGGGACGCAACGTGTTCGAGCATCCGCGCCGCGTGGAACTTCTGCACGCGCTGCGCGCCATGGTGCACGGCAACGCCTCCGTGGACGAGGCTCTGGAACTCATGGGTGAGAAATAATCAGGAAAAGATAAAAAGTTTCCCGCTTCCGGAATTTTCCTGTTGACAGATTTCTTTCTCCGGGATTAGTAGTTTTTTAAACTTTCAATGGTTGTTGTCATGCATAATCTGTATTCCGCCACCGCCCAGTTTGAAACCAACGGCTTTACCTTTGGTTTCTACTTTTATTTTACCGGGTCCTGTGGTCGGAAGGATTGCTGACAACCAGAGTTTGCAAAACTTCGGGCCGCAGGCGAAACAAGCCGGCGGCCCTTTTTGTATGCTGAAGCCGCCACGCAGCCCCCAACGTTCAAAAAGAAGGAACGCCTTATGGAACTCGGCACCAAGAAAAGACTGACCCGCATCTTCAACCCCGACACCAAGCGCACCATCATCGTTCCCATGGATCACGGCATGACCATCGGCGCTCCCGACGGACTGGTGGACATCCGCAAGGCCGTTGACGACATGAACGAAGGCGGCGCCAATGCCGTGCTCATGCACAAGGGTCTCATCCGCGCTTCCGGCTGTGCCGACGCCAATGCCGATCTCGGCCTCATCATGCACATCACGGCCTCCACGGAACTGTGCCCCAGCGGCAACACCAAGGTACTCACCGGCACCGTGGAAGAAGCCATCCGCCTCGGCGCAGACGCCGTGTCCGTGCATATCAACCTCGGCGACGCCAACGAACGTGAAATGCTCAACAACGCGGGCGTGATCGCCGATCACTGCAACCGCTGGGGCATGCCTCTGCTCATGATGCTGTACGGCCGCGGCGGCCTCATCCGCGACAGCTTCACCACCGACGTCGTGGCCCACTGCGCCCGCGTGGGCGCGGAACTCGGCGCCGACATCGTGAAGGTTTCCTACACCGGCAGCCCCGAATCCTTCCATCGCGTCACCGCGTGCTGCTGCGCTCCCGTGGTGATCGCCGGCGGCGAACGCATCGACTCCACCCGCAAGCTCCTGCAGATGGTGTACGACTCCATTCAGGCCGGCGGCGCCGGTCTTTCCATCGGCCGCAACGTGTTCGAGCATCCCCGCCGCGTGGACCTCATGCGCGCCATGAACGCCATCGTGCACTCGAACGCCTCCGTGGACGACGCCATGGCCATCGTCGGCGAAGAATAGCCTGCAAGGATCTCCCATGAACATCTATTTCAAGAGCGTGCCCTTCAGCAAGAACGACGTGACGCTGGCGCTGGAATCCGGCGTGGACGGCGTCATCGTTCCTGCCGACAAGGTGGAATCCGTTGCCGCGCTGTCCCGCATTCCCGCGATGTCCGAAGAATCCATGCCCTCCTGCGCCATGAACGCCAAGGCCGACGAGGAAGCCATCCGCGACAGCCTGCGGGCGGGCAGACAGGTGACGCTGGCCCGCGGCTGGGAAGTCATTCCCGTGGAAAACCTGCTCGCCCAGTGCGACAACGTGGTGGCCGAAGCCGGCAGTCTCGACGAGGCCGTGCTTGCCTCCGGCATTCTGCAGCGCGGCGTGCAGGGCATCGTGGTGCTGCCCGAAGCCATCGGCGATCTCAAGGAAATCGTGGCCCGCTGCAAGATCAGCAGAGAGCACGAGGAACTTCAGGAGGCCGTGATCACCCGCGTGGAACCGGCCGGACTCGGACACCGCGTGTGCATCGACACCATGTCCATGCTGCATCGCGGTCAGGGCATGCTGGTGGGCAATTCCAGCGCCTTCACCTTCCTTGTCCATGCGGAGACCGAGCACAACGAATACGTGGCTTCCCGCCCCTTCCGCGTGAACGCAGGCGCGGTGCATGCCTACATCCGGCTGCCCGGAGACGTGACGACCTATCTTTCCGAAGTGACCTCCGGCACGCAGATGCTGGTGGTGGACCATACCGGCGCCACCACTCTTGCCACGGCAGGCCGAGTGAAGATCGAGGTTCGTCCCATGCTTCTGGTGGAAGCCAGAATCGGCGACAAAACCGGCGCGGTGTTTCTGCAGAATGCCGAAACCATCCGCCTCACCGCTCCGGACGGCACGCCCGTGAGCGTGGTGACCCTCAAGCCCGGCGACAAGGTGCTCTGCCGGACCGACGAGGCCGGACGCCATTTCGGCATGCGCATCAAGGAAGACATTCAGGAGAAATAGATCATGGCGGAGCCTTTCCAGATTCCCGGCCTTGCCGAACTGCGTGAACAGATTGACGATGTGGACTCCCGGCTGCTGGAGCTTCTGAACCGGCGCGCAAAGCTCAGCGTGGCCGTGGGCGAAGCCAAAAAGCAGGTTTCGGGCAAGGTGTTCGATCCGGCCCGGGAGGCCAGACTTCTGGAAAGGCTCGCCGAACGCAACGCGGGGCCGCTCAGAAAGGAGCACATCACGTCCATCTGGCGTGCCGTGCTTTCCGCCTCGCGCGCCCTGCAGAAACCGTGCACCGTGGCCTATCTCGGCCCGGAAGGCACCTTTTCCTACTTTGCCGCCAGAGACTTTCTGGGCGAATCCATGACCTTCGTGCCATGCCGCGACTTCAGTGAAATCTTCCGCGGCATCAGCCTCGGAGAGTTCGACATGGGCGTCATTCCCCTGGAAAACTCCATTCACGGCACCATCACCCAGAGCTTCGACCTGTTCTCCGAACACGAGGTGAGCGTACAGGCCGAGTTCTACTCCCGTATCGCCAACAGTCTGCTCAGCAAGGAAACCTCGCTGGACAATGTGACCACCGTCTACTCCCATCCCCAGCCCCTCGGACAGTGCGCCTCCTGGCTGCGCGCCCATCTGCCCGCGGCGAGGCTCGTGTCCGTGGAATCCACGGCAGCCGCCGCATGGAAGGCGGCCTCCGAAAAGGGTGCGGCCTCCATCGGTCACCGCAGCATGGCGGAAAAGCTCGGCATGAGCGCTCTTGCCGACAACATTCAGGACGACACCTCCAACTGGACCCGCTTCGTGCTCGTCCGCCCGGGCGAAGCTCCGTCCGGAGGATCGCATCCCGAAGAGGCGGGCCGCTTCAAGTCCTCCCTGCTCTTCACGGTTCCCAACAAGGCCGGAACGCTCAGCGACGTTCTGAACGTGTTCTCCGCCCACGGCGTGAACATGACCAAACTCGAATCGCGTCCCATGAAGGGCAGCTGCTGGGACTACATCTTCTTCGCCGACGTGGAATGCGACCTCTCCTCTTCCGACAGAACAGGGCTCATCCGCGATCTCGGCGCATGCTGTACCTCCGTGCGCGTGCTCGGCTGCTATCCCGAAGGCCCGCGCCTTGATTCCACCGTCAACACCACAGGTTTCTGATTCATGATCACGCTCCGGGCTCCCGCTTCCAAATCCGTTTCTCATCGCACGCTCATCGCGGCCGCTCTGGCGCACGGCACATCAACGGTGGATCATGCGCTCTCCAGCGCCGATCTTGAACGCACGCGCGGCATCCTGCACGCCGCAGGCGCCGTGCTGAAGGATCTGGGCGAAGGCAGCTGGTCCGTGGAAGGCATGGCGAGCGGCCCCGCGGGAGGAAAAGACACGCCTCTCGACTGCCCCGTGGGAGAATCCGGCACGACCTGCCGTCTGCTTACCGCCATTCTTGCCGCCGGGCACGGCTCCTTCCGCATCCACGGCGTGCAGAGAATGCACGAGCGCCCCATAGGCGCGCTCACAAAAGCCCTGCAGTCCCTCGGCGTCCGCATCCTCTTTGAAGAAAAGGAAGGCTATCCGCCGCTTGTGATCGACACCGACGGTCTGCCCGGCGGCGACGTGGACATGAGCATCGACGAATCCAGTCAGTATCTCTCCGGTCTGCTGATTGCCTCTCCGCTCGCCCTTCAGCCCACCCGCATTGCTCTTACGGGACGCAAGGCGGTTTCCTGGCCCTATGTGGGCCTGACCCTGCAGGTGCTGGAAGACTTCGGCATCGACTTCAGCGTGGAAGAGAAGGAAAACGATCTCTGGAAACGCGTGCCGTGGCGGAGCGTGACCGAAGCCCGGCCCGGACATCTTCGCATCACCGTGCAGCCCGGCAGCTACCGGTGCGGCGAGTATCATGTGGAAGGCGACTGGTCCGGAGCCTCCTATCTGCTCGCGGCCGGCGCCGTGGGACGTGAGCCCGTGCTCGTCACGGGGCTTCGCGCCGATTCCCTGCAGGGCGACCGTGCCATTCTGGACATTCTCAGAACCATGGGCGCTTCCGTCGACATCCGAAGCGACGGCATTCTCGTCAGCCCCTCGCCCCTTCACGGCATCACCGTGGACATGGGCGACTGCCCCGATCTTGTGCCCACCGTAGCCATGCTTGCGGCCTTCGCCTCGGGCGATACGCACATCACCAACATCGCCCATCTGCGCATCAAGGAATGCGACCGGCTCTCCGCCTGCGCCGCCATTCTCGGCCTCATCGGCGTGTCCACCGAAGAAGGCGCGGACTCTCTCACGATTCACGGCCTGTTCCCGCAGGCTCCCGCCGTCCCCGAAGGCACAGTCTTCCCCACCTGGAACGATCACCGCATGGCCATGTCCGCATCCTTGCTCGGCCTTGCCCGCGGACAGCGCGTGTACGTGGACGATCCCGCCGTGGTGCGCAAGTCCTTCCCCGACTTCTGGAACGTGTGGAGCGCCCTTGTATGAGCGAACGCATCGTCATCGTCGGCTGCCGCGGCCGCATGGGCGCCATGCTCATGAAGCGCTTCGGCGCCGAACCCGGAATCTGCCCTTCCGGCATCGACATTCCCTTTGAGGAAGAGGCCGTGAAGAACGCCTGCCGCTGCGCGCGCATGGTGCTTTTGTGCATACCGGCCACGGCCATTGCCGATACGGTGAACATGCTGCGCCCCTTCATGGAGCCGGACGCCGTTCTTGCCGACATCACCTCGGTGAAGGAACTGCCCATGCAGCACATGGAAAGTCTGTGGGACGGCCCCGTGGTGGGAACGCATCCGCTCTTCGGGCCGGTTCCGGCGCAGGATCTGGAACTGCGCGTGACCATAGTGCCGGGCAAAAGAGCCTCGGAAGAGGACGTGCGATTCGTGGAAGGCCTGTTTCAGGGCTTCGGCTGCGTGACCTTCCGCGCCACGGCCGAAGAACACGACATCGCGGAAGCCAAGATACAGGGCATGAATTTCATCACGAGCGCGGTGTATTTCGCCATGACGGCGGAAGACCCCGCGCTTTTGCCGTACATAACCCCATCCTTTCTGCGGCGCATGAACTCTTCGGAAAAGCAGCTCATGGAAGACGGGGAACTGTTCACCTGGCTGTTTGAGGCCAATCCCCACAGTCAGGCCATGACGCGCCAGTACCGCAATCTGCTCTCCCTCGCCGCCGCGGGCGACGTGGATCTCATTCTGCACAAGGCACGATGGTGGTGGCGGGAAGGCGAGGAAAAGAAAACCATTCACGAAGAAGCCCGCAAGGTGGCTCTCCAGTCTGCCCGCATGGGGCTGAAGAAAGGACAGAAATAATGCGTTACAGCCTGTTCGGCGAATCCCACGGTCCGGCCATCGGCATCGTGCTTCAGGGCGTCCCTTCGGGACTTGATATAGACACGGATTTCATCCGCAGCGAAATGGCGCGCCGCGCTCCGGGCCGCTCCCCTCTCGCCACGGCCCGCAACGAAAAGGACGAAGTACGCATTCTGAGCGGCGTGTTTGAAGGAAAGGCCTGCGGCACGCCTCTTTGCGGCGTCATCGAAAACACCGACACCCGCTCGCGCGACTACGCCGCCACCCGCTGGCTCGCCAGGCCCGGCCATGCCGACTACACCGCGCATCTGCGCTATCAGGGATTTGAGGACTACCGCGGCGGCGGGCATTTTTCCGGACGCCTCACCGCGCCTCTGGTCTTCGCCGGAGCCGTGGCCAAGCTGGCGCTGCAGAAAAAGGGCGTGGAAGTGCTGGCCCGCATCCGCTGCACGGCGGGCATTGAAGATGCCACCCTCGATCTCGCCCGCCCCGACAGGGAAGCCCTGCGCGCGGCGGGAAAGAAGACCTTTCCCGTTCTCGACGATGAGCGCGGAAACGCCATGCAGGAAGCCGTTCTCGCCGCCCGGGCCGAAGGCGACTCCGTAGGCGGCATCATCGAGTGCCTGGCCTTCGGCCTGCCTGCCGGTCTCGGCAGCCCGGACTTCGATGAAAACCTCGAAAGTCTCATCGCCCGCCATGTGTTCGCCGTTCCCGCGGTAAAGGGGCTCTCCTTCGGCGCGGGCTTCTCTTTTGCCTCCATGCGCGGCAGCGAAGCCAACGACGTGTTTGAGCCGGGAGAAAGCCTCCATACCCGCACCAACAACAACGGCGGCATCAACGGCGGCATATCAAACGGCATGCCCGTGGTCTTCTCCGTGGTCATCAAGCCTACCCCCTCCATCGGCAGAGAGCAGGACACCGTGGACATGCGCACCGGCGAAGCGGCAAAGCTCTCCATCACCGGCAGGCACGATCCCTGCATTCTTTCCCGCGCCGTTCCCGTCATCGAGGCGGCCTGCGCTCTGGCGCTCACGGAAATTCCGGGGATGCTCGCATGAAGAATCTCGTGCTCATCGGTCTTTCCGGCTGCGGCAAAAGCACCATCGGCCGGCGTCTGGCCCGAAAAATGCGCATGCCGCTTCTGGATACCGACGCCATGATCGAAAAAAATTCGGGCCGCTCCATTCCCGACATTTTTGCCGAAGAGGGAGAAACCGGATTCAGAGACATGGAATCGGCCTGCGCAAGACAGGCCGCCGCCGGCTCAGGCGCCGTCATTTCCACAGGCGGCGGCATGATTCTCCGCGAGGAAAACATGAAAGCGCTGGCGGAAAACGGACTCATCGTGTTCATCGACCGGCATCCCTCGCACATTCTGCGTTCCACGTCGCTCGGGGATCGCCCCCTCGTGCAGAACGACAGAGACAGACTTTTCCGCCTGTATGCCGAGCGCCTCGATCTGTACCGCCGTTACGCCCATGTCACCGTTTTCAACAACGGCGGGCCGCGCACGCTCAGAAAGCGCATTCTCCAGATTCTCAACCACTACCGTCGCCACAGCGGCGACTGAGTCTGCCGGAGTCACCATGAGTCACCTTCTGGACGGAAAAAAACTGGCCGTCATCGGCGATCCCATCGAACACAGCCTCTCCCCGCTCATTCAGCAGGCCATGCTGGATGAAATGGGGCTGGCATGCGTGTATGAACGCATTCTCGTCAGCGCCGGAACCGTGGCGGCCTGGCTGCCCTCGGCGGCCGATCTGAATCTGGCCGGATTCAACGCCACCATGCCGCACAAGACCGATCTCGTGCCGCTCATGGATACGCTCTCCGACGATGCCCGCATGTACCGCTCCGTGAACACCGTGGTCATCCGCCACGGTCGCTTCCACGGACACAACACCGACGGCGCGGGTTTTCTCCGCTCGCTGCACGATGAAGGCATCCGGCCGGAAGGACGCCGCATCGTCGTGTTCGGCGCAGGCGGCGCCGCCCGATCCGTGGTGCTCAAGCTGGCGGCCGAAGGGGCGGAAAGCATTACCGTCTGCTGCCGTACTCCGGCGCGCGCCGAAGAACTGGCCCGGGCGTCCAGCCATGTGCGCATAAGCCCTCTCGGCTCCGCCGATACCCGGCAGGCTCTGAGCGAAGCGGAACTTTTCATCAACTGCACGCCGCTCGGCATGCAGGGCGTTCCCGCGCAGTTTGACGACTTCGATTTTCTCAACGATCTGCCCGCCTCGGCCCCGGTATGCGATCTCATCTATCGTCCGCTCAGAACCAGACTTCTGGAAGAGGCGGAAAAGCGAGGGCATCAGACCATGAACGGGCTCGGCATGCTCATTCATCAGGCCATTCTCGCGCTGGAGCAGTTCGCCTCCTGCCCGCTTGATGCCGCGCTCATGAAGGCCGTCGTCAAAAAAAGACTGCTGCCCGTTCTGGACAAGGGGCTCTGAGCATCGCGGATGTCCGGGGCATGAAATCCGGCCCGTCCCGCCGATGCCGAAAAAGTGCCCTCTTCTCTGGTGGGGGTGGGCAGCTTACCCCCTTTCCCCTTTTCCTGCGGCCCGCGGAACACGCCCGCCGATCTTCTCTTAAAATTAAACGCAGAAACGGAAACCGGTATGCCGGTTCCCGTTTTCCGTACACTCTCTTTTAGAGCCTGTTTCCGGGCATGCACAACGCCTGCCTTCGCTATTTTCACCGCTTTCCGCATACCGGCCGCCCTTTGTCGGCAGCCAATGCCGCAGAAAAACAGGCAGACAAACTTCCCGAAACAAATGCCTCTATGACAGGGCAGCTGCAATGCGCCTGCCCCAGCTGTCCACGTCGTCTCTGCTGCCGGAGTAGTCGCCTTCCACCTTGAGTCCTTCTTCCATGATCTCCGCGCCGAGCTCGACAAGGCGTTTTTCGATAACGTCCACGGCTCCGCAGAAGTGTTCAAAGCTGCTGTCACCGCTAGCAAAGCAGGCTGCCTTCTTTCCCTTCGCGCCGATGAGATCGAAATCCTCATACAGGGCGTTGAAGTCGTCCTGCATTTCCACCTCGTCGGTGCCCCAGGCGGAGCAGCCGAACAGCACGGCGTCGTAACCGTTGCACAGCCCTTCGGCCGTCACGTCGGCGGCGTTCTTCACCGTCACCTCATGCCCGGCCAGACCAAGAATGTCGCCGAGAGCCTCGGCAATACCGGCGGTATTGCCCGTGGTAGAGCCATACACAATGAGCGCTTTCATATCTTTTTCTCCAGCCCCCGGAAAAGCAGGCGACATGGCAGCCGTCCGCCCCGACCCCATGTCGGAGTACGGACAAAGCCTGCCTTCTCGGGGAATATGTGTCCGCTATTTTTTGCACGGCGGAGATATGCCGTCTTTCTCCGCCGTGCACGACCAGGAGTATGCGCCCCGCAGAAACGGGGCGGATGCAGGACATAAATATCCGGCCGGACGCGCGCTGTGAGTCGAACGTCCGGCCGAGGGGGGAGGAGACTGAAGTACTGGACTTCAGAGCAAATTTTTGCCGGCATGCCGTTTTCATGCATACCGGCAATGCGGAGGAGACTTTCCGGGAGTACCTGTATGTCCCGAAAAGTATGGCGAATATGATGATGGATCTGCAAATCCATACTCCTGCCGCGTGGCAGAGAAATTTTGCCGGAACATCCAGACATATGTTCCGGCAGGAACGTCACCTCGGAGTATGCGACGCTCTTTATGGAGGCCCGAAGACGCTCGGATCGCCTTCGCGCTGCTATGGGCTGTGATCATGCCCCGGTGTCTCTCGGGCCGTTCCCCACCATGGGGAACGGCCCTGCCGCACCAGGAGACTGAGGTATCCACCTCAGCAAGGGAATACGACCCGGTCGTATCCCGATATCTTGCGGGAAAACCCGCGAAATTTTGCCGCCTGACGCCTCCGGCTCACGCCGGGTCAAGCCATCGTCAGGCGGCCTTGGGGGGGGGAGGTCAATGTCTTATCCTGCCCTGATCGGCCGTTGCGAACACTCTGAAATTTTCAATGAGCCGCCTGTCCTTCGCCTCTGCGTCAACCGGAGCTCTCTTATTGCCCGGCCGTCTTACCGCGTCGAGGACAGTCTCTTCCGGGAACGGGCACCTTTCGTTTCTGCTGCTCATCCCTGTTGAAATCGACACTAATGAAAACGAATTTCAATGTCAACTTAAATTCAGTTTTTTCTCGCTATTTTTGAAAAATAATTTCAATTAAAACATATCCCATTTATTTAACAGATAAAATTATTTCTTTCAGCGCTCATCTCCCGAAGCGGTCCTCGCCGAGAAGTCGTCCGCTCGCCATCAGCCAAGGCACCCCTTCAACAATACATCACTGATCTCGGTATTTCTAAGATGGTTCCCGCGGCAGTCTGCCGTATGAAATGGGGCCCCACCGGCATAGCCGGTGGTTCCTCTTATGCGCCTGTAAGGCTCT
>USBZ01000014.1 GCA_900553065.1 uncultured Desulfovibrio sp.
CCTTCACCACATACATCTCGCCGGTCACGCCGTGAAAGCCCACGACGCCGCGGATCGCGCGGGCATTGCCCTTTTCGTGCAGCAGCGCGTCCACCATGACGCGGTCCACGATTTTGACGCCCTTGTCCTTGCAGACTTTGCGCATGACTTCCATGAACTGAGGACCGTGGAACATCAACGTCTTGATGGGGCGCTTGTCCGAAGATCCCTGCCCTTCAATGCGATGATAGGTTCCGTCTTCGTTCTTCTCGAAGACCACGCCCCAGGACTCCAGTTCCTTCACCCGGTCGCCGATGGTGTCGAAATGCTTTTTCAGCCAGTCCTGATCGTTGATGTAGAAACCTTCCTCCACGGCCTTGCCGTACCACAGGTCGAGGGAATCCTCCTCCTTGAGGTATGCCTTGAACGATCCGGCACCGAAGGTGCCGCAACCGCTCTTGCCGACATAGCCCTTGTCGAGAAGAAGGACGTCAGCTCCGTTTTCCGCGGCCTTGACCGCCGCAAACGTACCGGCAGGACCGCCGCCGACGACGGCGACATCGCATTGCAGTGTTTTCATGCTGTTCTCCATGCTGAAGGGGCAGAACGTTCTCCGAACTACGCTGTCGGAGTTTTTCCATTAATGCCTGTAATACGTAATGCCCCTGCATTTCTCAACAAGATTTTTTTATTTGTTTTACGCACATTTTATCTTTGAAAATCTGTATGTACAGACTTTCAAAGACAAATGATGAAAAGACAGGTCTGGCCCTTCTGCTGATGTTGACGCGATTCCTGCCCTTGCACTATGCTGAAAGGCACGGGAATGAACGTTCGGCGTTCACGGAAGCGGAGGCGACGATGCCCAGATACGGGATTACGGATATTGAGAACTTTGTGGAGAAGATTCGCTTTTCTCTGTTGTTGCTGTCGCCCCGCGTTCTTGTGGAAAGGGTGCTCGATGCCGGAGGCCAGCTGACCATCACCACGCTCAACGCCTGGAGAGCCGGACAGAATCTTCCGAGCTATTCCAAGCTGAGGCAGTTCTGCCGTGCCGCCAACATCGAACCTGTGGATTTCCATCTGGATCTCGACGCCTTCATGCGTCGGATATGCAGCGCCAACGGCATTTCTGAAGAAGACCGCAAGGTCTATGCAGCCAAGTTCCACTCTCAGCAGAACTCCGGACTACGCTTCAGAGCCATCGAAACTGTGACTTCATCTGGCATCGCAAGGCTTTTCGAACGGTTGAAAGGGACTTTTCTGGGCTACAATCTGGTGCTGAACAATCTCGGCTTCGTTCACACTTCACTCGTGCGTTTCGAGAAGGTGGAGCATCCCTTCATTGTGGCCCGGTGTCTGTCTCTGCAGGATGATGTCTGCAGAGAATATGCGGGTCAGCTTTTCCCGACCAGAAACAATCTCATGCTCATTCTGGAAGCCCAAGGCGATGTACATGAGGATTTCGTTTCCATGCTGCTGTGTAAACCCATGGATACCGGAAAGGACGTGGCCTGGCTGAACGGCATTGTTCTTGCTTCGGCCGAAGATCAGATCATTTATCCTGCGGCTGCGCGCATTTACATGGAAAAGTTGTCGGAAGAGGATGCCGCGCTGGATCCTTCCGAGATTCTTCGTCGCCCTGCGCCTGAGTGGTGCATGGATTTTCTGTCGAACAAGATAAGCGGTTGCGACGGCGATACCGTGCTGGAAAGCCGCCTGCTTACGCGTTCAAGCGTTGCCCGGGCCCGGGCAGGCAAGTGATATCCGTGTGAAGAGGTCGTTTTCCTTCCGGTGACGCCGGGGAAAACGCGTTGCTGCGGCAGTTTTTTTGCGTGTACAATCCGAGCTGCTCTCGGATCGGGCGATATTTTTGTCATCTCAGCCGGTCTTCGACGGGATGGGGGCGGCATGGCGTCGGCCGAACTGAGAGCGGTTGCCCGGCATGGGCGGCCCTTCGTCGGAAAGGATGGAAGAGCCTCTGCGACGGAACAGAAGAAACGTCAGTGCCTCCGGCAGGTTCAGGGAATGTCTGCCGGATACGGGATGCGTCATGAGAATGTTTTTTCAGGGGCTGATCATGGGATTTGCCTATGTGGCTCCCATCGGCGTGCAGAATCTTTTCGTCATCAATTCGGCGCTGTCGCTTGAACGGCGGCAGGCCCTTCTGACGGCGCTGATCGTCATTTTTTTCGACGTGACGCTGGCTCTTGCCTGCTTCTGGTGGATAGGTGCGGTGATGAAGCATCATATCTGGCTGCAGAAGGGCATTCTGCTTATCGGCAGCCTTGTCGTGCTTCATATCGGCTTCGGCCTGCTACGCTCCAAACCCGCGGAGATATCGGGAGAGCAGCAGGCGCTGCCCCTGCTCAAGACCGTTTCCTTTGCCTGTGTGGTGACGTGGTTCAACCCGCAGGCCGTCATCGACGGTACGATGATGCTGGGCGCCTTTCATGCCACGCTTGCCGGAAAAGGGGCGGCGCAGTTCATTTTCGGCGTCATGACGGCTTCTGCGCTGTGGTTTCTGTCGCTGACGCTTTTGATTTCCTTTTTCAGGCGGAAATTTCATTCCGGCGTGCTGAGAGGCATCAATATTCTTTCAGGGCTCATCATTCTTTTTTACGGCGCCAGGCTTCTTCTTTCCTTTCTGCGAATGCCGTAAAGGGTGCTGAAAATGTTGCCCTGTAATTAGATATCTTTTATTTTCAATATATTATATGACACATCCGTGTCGTAGGCATCCATGTTTTCCCTCTGCTTGAGCGCATGTACGATTCGGATGGTCACGGGCAAAACAACGATTTCATAGGCCGTCTTGGCGAAAATCTGAATGGCCATGAGCTTCAGCAGTTCTTCCACGGGAACCAGTCCGCCGAAGGCGAGAGGAAAAAAGATCATGGAGTCGGCACTTTCGCCGGCAAGGGTGGAAACAACGGCGCGCGCCGAAAAGTGTTTTCCCCGGCTGGAGATTTTCATTCTGCTCATGATGTAGGCGTTGAGAAAGGATCCGAGCAGAAAGGCGAGCAGACTGGCAACGGCGATTCTCGGCGCCAGGCCGAAGACGAAGCGGAAGGCGGCCTCTCCTTCCCAGAAGGGAGCGGAAGGAAGCGCCACGGCGAGCTGGAACAGCGCGAGCATGGAGAAGTTTGTGATAAATCCGAGCCAGATGATGAGTCTGGCCTTGCGGAAGCCCCAGACTTCGGCAATGCAGTCGTTGATGATGTAGGAGATGGGAAAAACCAGAAAACCTGCGGTAATGGTGACCGGTCCGAGCTGGATGATCTTGGTTTCCAGGAGATTGGAGGCGATGAGGCAGGCACAGAACACGATGCCGAGCAGCATGAAGGACAAAGATACGGTAGTGCTTTTCATGACTTGTTTTTTACGTGGTTTTCAAGCACACGGTTGAAGATTGACGAGCCGTTCAGGGAACTATCTTCTGAGCGATTTCTCGTCAAGTCGCCCTGCCGGGGGATGTGAGTGGAAAGGCGTTTCCGAACAGTGCGGAATTCGCTGCCCGACGTTGTTTTTCTGCGAAGATTTTCTGCTCCGCCTGAAAGTGGATCTGTTTGGAGAGAACTTTTCCGGAAAAAACGCCGGTTGAATCCTGCCTTCGCATCCATTCCATTGTGATCTGTTTTTTCAGCATAAGGACCTTTGTAAAAAGCCCCGGCTTCTCATGAGGCCGGGGCTTTTTACGGTAACGCGTTTGTGCGGACAGGAATCTTGCAGGCAGCCGCCGGAAAAGGGGCTTGCGCACTTTTACCGCCGCACGAGACTGCCTCGAAAGGCGGGGAGGTCAGGCGTTCCGCGTCCTTTGCGGCAGACCGTCAGCCTTGAATCAGCGGTGTTCACGAACGAGCGCGGCGATGCGTTCGATGCCCGTCTTGACCACGTCGCGGGAAGGACCGTAGGAAAAGCGCACCCAGGAGCGGTAGGGCTCTTCGGCCGGACGGGTTCTGTAGGGACGCACGTCGAAGAAGCGCCCGGGCACGGTCATGACCTTGCGGGAGAGGCAGGCATGGAAGAAGGCGTCGGCATCGTTGAGAGGCGCGGGAAGATCGCGGATGCTGGCCCAGATGTAGAAGGTTCCGCGCGGTTCCGCCGCAGGGCGGATGCCGATTTCGGCAAGGCCTTCCAGCATGAGCTTGCGCTTGTAGGCGAATTCCGCACGCAGAGCGGTGGTTTCCTGTTCCATGCGGGAAGGTTCGAGCGCGGCGAGCGTTGCGCGCTGGGCCAGCATGGAGGGACCGCCGTCCACGGCGCTGGCGGCACGGTTCAGCATTTCGATGATGTGCCTGGGACCGACGGCCCAGCCGGCTCTCCAGCCGGGATAGCGGTGGCTCTTGGTCAGACCGTCGAAGATGACGACCGGATCCTTGTCCACGTCTTCCACGAATTCGGCGGCGGAGACGGGACCGGCGGCAGGAGAGCCGTCCTGATTGTAGATGAAGTGGGAGTAGAACTCGTCGCTTCCGAGCAGGCAGTTTTCTCTGTGCGCGGTGGCTACATAGCTTTCCAGAGTTTCACCGGAAATGAGTTCGCCCGTGGGGTTGCAGGGGTTGGAGAACACGAAGACGTTCGCGCGTTCCTGATGGATGAAGTTCTCCAGCGTGGCGGCGGGAATGGAGAAGGCGTCTTCTTCGGCGGCGCGGATGGGCAGAAGCACGCAGCGGTTGCGAAGGCTGTAGAGATAGTCTTCGTAGGCGGTGTAGTCGGGATTCTTGTAGGCGATGCGGGCGCCGTCGGCCAGAATGGTGTAGAGGCGGGTCAGGGCAAGACGGCCGCCGCAGGCAAAGCTGACGTTGTCGGCGGTGTACTTGGACTTGCCGCGGCGATAGGTTCTGTTGACCATGTCGGCGATGGCTTCGCGCACTTCGCCGGTTCCGCCCACGGGACCGTAGGCGTGGTCGGAAGGATCGATGTCGATGTGGCTGATGCGTTCCGGAGCGCCGGGCATATTGCCGACTTCAGGCTGTCCCTGACCGAGGTTGCACCAGTCGGGATGTCCGTTCCAGAAGCCCAGCTTGGACGCTTCGTGAACGACCCAGATGACGCCCATGTAGGGGACGTCTCTGACCATGGGGAAGGACTGGGACATATCCATATCCATGTGATACTGCTCCTTGTTTTGCGGAAAAGTATTGATGCTCTCCGCAGCAGGCGGCTTCGGCCGATGGTACGGAAACAACGGACGTTGGAGCATCAGTTCTTGAAAAAAAGGCGGTCGCGCAGGCGGCCGCCTTTTGCAGGTAGGACAGGCGTTTTCGACTAGTCGAGTCTGTCGATGGGCGTGTAGGTTCCGTCGGGATTGGGACGGAACACATAATGTTCCTTCAGGAAGATGATGTCCTTGCGGTGCACGGACTGCAGCTCGGCCAGAATGGCGGCACGGGCCACCACGTTGGCGCCGGCAGCCTTTGCGAGGGACTCGATGGCTTCGATGGATTCGCCGGTGGCGATGACGTCGTCAATGAGGGCGACGCGCTTGCCGCGGATCTTTTCGGCTTCGCAGCCGTCGAGCCAGAGGGTCTGTTCCTTCTGGGTGGTCACGGAAAAGACGGAGTGGGAAATGGCATTCTGCATGTAGGGCTTGCGGCTCTTGCGGGCGACCACGAAGTCCTTCATGCCCATGAGGCGGCTGATTTCGTAGGTCAGGCAGATGCCCTTGGCCTCGGCGGTCATGAGAACGTCCACTTCGGGCAGACGCTTCATGAGCTCGGGGGCGACGGTCTGGATGAGTTCGGTGTCGGAAAGCACGACGAAGCTGGCAAGCGCGAGGTTGTCCCCGATCTTGACGAAGGGGAGCTTGCGCTTCAGGCCCATGATTTCAAAGTCGAAGTATTCCACAGGTCCTCCTAGGACGGAATAGGATGATACGGGAGTCCGGTCTTACAGGAAGACAGGCGCGCCGGGGCCGAGGGGCAGATCGAGCTGCATCCAGATGATGAGGAAGAGACCCCAGAAGAAGAGGATGCCCAGAGCGTACGGCAGCATCAGGGAAATGATGGTGCCGAGTCCCGCGTTTTTCGCATATTTCTGCGCCACGCCGATGACGAAGGCCATGAACGGTTCGAGCGGCGAAATGGCGTTGGTGGTGGAGTCGGCCACACGGTAGGCGGCCTGCACGAAGTAGGGAGAAAGCTGCATCTGCATGAGCATGGGCACGAAGATGGGCGCAAGGAGAGCCCACTTGGCCATGGCGCTGCCGATGAAGAAGTTGATGCAGGCGGTGAGAATGAGGAAGGACACGACCAGCGGAATGCCGGAGAAGCCGGTATCATTGAGGAACGCCGCACCCTGGATGGAAAGATACATGTCCAGGTTGGTGTAGGCGAAGCTGGAAACGAACTGACCGGCGGCGAAGCAGAGCACGATGAAGGGAGCGAATTCCTTCATGGAACGGCTCATGAAGCGCACCACGTCCTTATCGTTGCGGATGACCTTGGTTCTCACGCCGTAGGGGATGGAAACGGCCAGGAAGAAGCCGAGCAGGATGGGCACCAGCGAGTCGAGGAAGGGAGAGGGCACGATGCCGTGCGTCTTGGGATTGCGCAGGATGCCGTCTTCGGGAACCACCGTCAGCAGCACGAGGGCGATGTAGATGAGTCCGCCGATGAGGGCGGCGCGCAGGCCGCGGCGTTCTTCCTCAGTGAGGGACATGTCTTCGCTTTCCATGGCGCCTTCATGCATGGCCACGCCTTCGAGTCTGGGTTCCACGACCTTTTCCGTGAGGAACACGATGACTGCGGTGACCACGAAGGTGGAAGCCGCCATGAAGTACCAGTTGACGGCGGGATGCACGGAGATGGAAGGATCAATGATCTGGGCGGCCTGCTGCGTGATGGCGGCCAGACCCACGTCGGTGCCGACCACGAGGAGGTTGGCGTTCAGACCGGCGGCGCAGCCGGCAAAACCGGTGGCCATACCGGCCAGCGGATTTCTTCCGAGGCCCTTGAAGATCATGGCGCCGAGGGGAGGAACCACCACGAAGGCGGCGCTGGAGGCCATGTTGCCCATGACGCCGCAGAAGGCGATGATGGCGGTGACCATGCTGCGGGGGGCGCTGAGAATGGAGGCGCGCAGCACGGAAGAGAGCAGGCCCACTTCTTCGGCAACGCCGAGGCCGAGCATCATGACGAGCACGAGGCCGAGGGGCTTGAACTTCACGAAGTTGTCGACGCAGCTTTTCAGAAACCACGTCAGGCCGTCGGCCGAGGCAAGGCTCTGCACGGCAAGCGTCTTACCCTTGGGGTCGACCATGGTGACGCCCTGGAACAGGTAGGAGAGCACCATGACGACCAGCGTGAGGATCAGGAATATGGTGACGGGATGCGGCAGCTTGTTGCCGGCGCGTTCGATGAAACCGAGAATCCCGGAGAGGTTTTCGACTTGTTCTTTGGCCATGAACGGAAGCTCCTTGGACAGAGTGCGATGAAGGTGTCTGTAAGCAAAGCATCACGGCGCGGAAGATCCGCGACGTGATGCAGGGAAACCGGGGGGATATTATTAGTCGTCGAGGTCGGAAGCTTCGAAGGCCTCGCGGCTGCTCTTGCGCAGAGCTTCGTTCGTAAGCACGTCGAAGCCGGTCATGCACATGGCGTTGGCGGCCAGAAGCATGCCGTTGAAGCCGCCTTCGGAATGGCTGGCTTCAGCAAAGGCGGGCGTGTGGCCGACAAGGTGGGCTCCGCCGATGGAGATGTAGGGATGGATGGAAGGCGCCCTGAAGCTGACGTTGCCCATGTCGGTGGAGTAGCTGCTGGGCACTTCTCTGATGTAGCTTTCCCCGAGCAGGTCGAGGTTGGCGGCAAAGGCGTCCAGCAGGGGCATGTTGTGACGCATGGTGTAGTAGGGGCGGGCGGAGTGCCGGTAGGAGAACTCGCAGCCGAGGGCCTGAGCGCAGCAGCGTGCGCAGTTGACCACGCGTTCGATGGCGTTGTTGAGCGTTTCCGGCTTGCGGGCGCGCACGCCGTAGCGCAGACGGGCGAATTCGGGAATGGTGTTGATGGAGGTGCCGGTATCGGTGAGCAGGCCGTGGATGCGCACATCGTGCGTCATGTGCTGACGCAGGCTGTTGATGCCCATGACGGCAAGAGCTGCGGCGTCCATGGCATTGATGCCCTTTTCGGGGGCGCCGGCGGCATGGGCGGCCTTGCCCTTGAAGTCCATTTCAAGGTTGGCGCGGGAAATGAGCTGCTGCTTGAGAATGGTGCGTCCTTCGGCGTGGGCGGCGATGACGGCGTCCATCTTGTCGAAGAGACCGGCTTCGGTCATGGGAACCTTGCCGCCGGCATCTCTGACGTTGCCTTCTTCAGCCGGAGTGCCGAAAACGTGAACGGTTCCTGCGGGAAGGTGACGGGCCAGAGCCACGGCGGCAGCGCAGGAGGCGGTGCCGAAAAGATTGTGTCCGCAGGCATGGCCGAGACCGGGCAGGGCGTCGAACTCGGCAAGGAAGGCTACGTTCGGGCCTTCTCCGGAGCCGGAGACGGCATGGAAGGCCGTGGGCATGTCGAGCAGCCCGCGTTCCACCTTGAATCCGTTTTCTTCAAGAAAATCGGCAAGCCGGGCAGATGATTTGAATTCCTGGTAGCCCAGTTCCGGTTCGGCGAAAATAGCGGAGGCTATTTCCTTCATCTGCGGGAAAAGCTTTTTGAGTTCATCCAGCAACAGAATCTTGTCGTGAGGGATTTCAGCCATGCATCGCCTCCTTAAATAAAAATCATGGGAAAAGTACGCGTTCCGTGCACCCTACTCATTAATAGAAAGGGTGGCAAGAAAAAGAACGAAAAAAATCTTCTTTTTCGTTAGGTGCATAGCGAAAAAAAAGACTTCACGCTATGCCGGAAAGCAATGGCGATTTCGAAGAATCCTTGGCGGACATGGCTTTTCAGAAAGGCATCCGTCAGTCTTTTCTGCGGCTGTTCTTTTTTCCTTCGGCAGCATTTTTGAGAGCGTTGTCCAGCGCCTTTCTGTAGGCGCGAAGTACGGCGAGCCGAGCCGCCTTCTTGTCCTCCGCGGCGATGATGTGCCAGGGCGCGTATTCCGTGCTGGTCCGCACGAACATTTCATCCGCCGCACGAACATAGGCAGGCCATTTTTCCCGGTTGCGCCAGTCGTCGGGGGTGATCTTGTACTGCTTCCAGGGGGTCTGTTCCCTTTCATGGAAGCGCCGGAGCTGTTCGTCCGGAGAAATGTGCAGCCAGAACTTCATGAGCACGTTGCCGTGTTCGGTGAGCTGGCGCTCGAACAGGTTGATTTCCGAATAGGCGCGACTCCAGTCCTCTTCCGGCGTCATGCCCTCCACACGTTCCACAAGAACGCGTCCGTACCAGGAGCGGTCATACACCGTGATGAATCCGGCGCGGGGAATGTGCCGCCAGAAACGCCACAGATAATGATGGGCCAGCTCTTCATCCGTAGGAACGCCTATGGGAATGGCACGGCTTATGCGTGCGTCGATGCCGGCCATGAGCCGGCGGATGCAGCCTCCCTTGCCCGCAGCATCCCATCCTTCAAAGAGCAGGGTGCTGGAAATACCCTTGCGGTAGGCATGATAGGTAAGCTCGTGAAGCTCCTTCTGAAGTTCGGCCAGTTCCTTTTTGTAGTCGTCGGGATCCGCCTTGACGCTCAGATCTATGGCTTCCAGCGTGGAGATGACGTTTTCCTGCTCGGCGCTGCGCCGCTCCGCAAGACGGGCGGCTCTGGCTTCCTGCTCGATCACGGCCCGGTCCACCGCGGCGATGACGGCTCTTGCCACGGCAAGGTTGCGGTAATTTGCATCGGCGGCATCCACGATGGTCCACGGAGCAAAGGAACGGTCGGTAAGCGTGATGGCCTTGGCCGCGGCGCTGGCCAGCCCCTCATAATTTTCCGAAGCCTTCTTGTCGTATGGCGTGAAGTGAAGGATTTCCTTGTGGGCCAGTCTTTTTTTCAGCCGGGAGGCATGCTCCTTCCTGTCCAGATGAAGCCATATCTTGACGATGGCCATGCCGGAGGCGGCCAGAGATTCTTCCAGACCGCTGTAATGCGTCATGTGGGCGTTGAACTCCATTTCGCTCATGTCGCCCGTGCAGTATCTGCGCATGGCAGGGCCGTACCATCCGCCGAAGAACACGCCCACGGTTCCTGCCGAAGGCAGCAGCCGCCAGTAGCGCCAGTCCTGCGGTCGGGCTCTTTCCTCGTCCGTTTCCAGCCAGAATACATGGTTGTGTACGTACTTGCCGTCCATCCATTCCGACAGCAGATTGACGACTTCGCCTCGTCCGGATCCGTCGATGCCGGCAATCGTGATGAGCAGCGGAATCTTACGTTCAATGCACTGCCTCTGCGCTTCAAAAAGCTTCATGCGCAGATCCGGAGCGGTTTTCCGGAATTCCTTGTCGCTGCACTGCCTGCCCAGTACGACGGTTTCAAACATACGAACCTCGCTGTCGTTGAAAGGAAAAAGGAGCTCGTTCGGAAATCTTTCGGGAAAGTGTAGAACCCCTTTGCGGAAAGCGCAAGTGTATCAAACAGTTATGATTTTAGAAGAAGGCGTTCGCTTTTCGTTTTTTGAAAATGCTGAAGGATCAGCCCCAGAGAGTCTTCGTCAGAATGGAAAAGCCCACGAACAGTCCGAAAACGGCAAAGGCCTTTTTCACGAGCGCGGTAGGCAGCCCCGACCAGTGGGCGAGTCTGGCGCCCACGACGGCCATGATGACGCCGGGAATCATGAGGGCGAGCGTTCCGGGCAGATAGACATAGCCGAGTGAGAATTCCGGCAGACCGGGCGCATCCCAGCCGACGATCATGTAGCTTATGGTGGCGGTAAGCGTGATGGGCAGGGTAAGCGCGGCGGAGGTGCTTATGCAGTCGCACCACTCATGTCCTGCCCAGGTGAGAAAGACGATGAGCTGCAGGGAACCGGCCACGCCGGTCAGACTGGCGAGCATGCCGATGAGAATGCTGACCGGAACATAGAGTTTTTTTGCCATCGGCCTTGGACGGGGCGTGAAGCCGGTGAGCATCTGCACGGACATGATGCTGATGATGATCGCGAAAAGAACTTCCAGCGTTCTGCCGTCGATCATGCGGGCCAGCACGGCGCCGCCGGTGGAGCCGATGATGATGCCGGGCAGCATCATTTTCCAGGCATCCCAGCGCATGGAGCCCATGCGGGTGTGAGCCAGGAAGGTGGTGAAGGAGGTGACCAGCATGGTGGAAGGAGCAGTGCCTACGGCAAGGTGCTGCACCAGAGAGTCCGGCATGCCCATGTTGGAGAAGAGGATGTTCAGAAGGGGCACGATGATGAGCGCGCCGCCTATGCCGAACAGGCCCGAGAGCAGGCCGACAAGCGATCCGCCGCCGATGAGAATGGCGAGAGTGGAAAGAAGATTTGTCATGATGAGCTGCCGGATGATGTTGCGTACGGAAGAAGCGGTGTAAAGGACCGTACAACAGAATGCCTGCTCCGGCAATCGGCGCTGAGGAGGCGTGTCCACGCCGTCTTCTTTACCCTCTGCGAGTGATATGGCATATTCGTCACAAGCCCGATCAAGGAGTTTCCATGCCGCCAGTCATAGTTCCCGAACATTCAAGGCCTCTTCTGGAGGCCCTTTCGACCGGTCGTTCTTTTGAGGTGGACAGCCATGTCTTTGTTGCGGATGAAGACTGGCTCATGGCCATAGGTTATCCTCTGGAAGGAGAGTTTTCGGTCCGGCGTTTCGAAGCCGCGCTTGAGGAGGCCGTGCGTCGCGTGAAGCCCTCGGACTGCTTTGCCATTGCGCCCGAAATGCCGGACAGACTGAAGGAGCATGTGCAGGACAGCGATGTCTACTATGTGCTTTCCGCTTCCGCTCCTGTTCCCTCGAAGCTGCGGGGGCCGGTACGTCGCGCGCGGGAGCGGCTTACGGTGGATGAGACGCGCGAATTCACGCCGGAGCACAGAAGGCTCTGGGCGGAATTCATGGGCAGAATTCCTCTGCCTCCGCGCATACGGCAGCTGTATTCGGGAACGGCTTCCGCTCTCGGCGGCGGGGCCGATCTGCGTCTGCTCAACGCGTGGGACGCCGAAGGACAGCTGGCCGCCTGCCTTCTTCTGGACTATTCGCTGCCGCACGAGGTGAGCTATGTGCTCGGCGCCCATTCCAAAACGCACTATGTGCCGCACGCGCCGGACCTGCTTTTTGCCGAAATGCTGGAACGCGCCCGGGCCGAAGGAAAGGAAACCGTGCTTCTCGGCCTCGGCGTGAACGAAGGCATCACCCGGTTCAAGCGCAAATGGGGCGGCCGTATCGACGCTCCCTATCAGCTGGCCGTGTGGCAGGCTTCGGGAGCTTACGGCGGAAAGAGCGCGCTGCTCGACATGGCGGAACTTCTGGCCATGAACATGGGCAGAACCAGCGGCGGCCGCGAAGTTTCGCGCTGGAAATTTTTCGATACGCTGCCTGAGCAGCGGCCGTGCGCCATGCTCTGGCGGCTGGACAAGAACGGGCGTACCTCATGGATAGGCGGCTCCGCCCACTTTTTCTGCTGCTCCTTCGAGCATTCCCTGCGGCGGCTTTTTGAGAATGTGGATACGGTGCTGCTGGAAGGGCCCATTGACTCGGAAAGCATGGATGAAGTGGCCCGCATAGGCCGCTCTCCGGCCCCTGACGCTCCGCGCGTGTCGCAGTTCCTTTCCGAGGAGGAGATACAACGCCTTGAACGCACGGTGTACGGTCCCGAGGGCTTCTGGGCCAGAGTTGCGGGCCTGCAGAAGAAGCGTTCCATAGACGTGCGCAGTGTGCTGGCCGAAAGCCGCCAGTGGTATGCGTTCTTCTCGCTGTGGACGGCGTATCTTGAGCGCAACGGCTGGACCAACTCCGTGGATCTTGAAGTCTGGAATCTGGCGCTGGACATGGGCAGGTCGGTCATGGGGATGGAAAGCCTTGCCGAACAGATCGCCTCGCTGGAATCGGCTCCCATGCCGCGCATCGTGAAATTCATGAAGGATTGTTCGTTCTGGCCCACGCTCATGAAGAGCAACCGTTCCCGCTATCTTGCCGGAGATCTCATGGGCATGATGGGGACGAGCGCGGAATTTCCGACCCGCACGGGAACCATCATCAGCGTGCGTGATCAGCGTTTCCGCGAGCGCATGAGGCCGTATATCGAGCGTGGCGGCACGGCCGTGTTCGTGGGAGCCGCCCACATGATCAATCTGCGTCACATGCTGGCCGAGGACGGTTTTACCCTGACCCGCGTTCTGCCTACGCTGAGGCATCGCTTCATGGCCTGGATCAGCCGGGATGACTCGGTCGTGCTTTCGGGCAATCCCGATGCGCCCGTGTGGGAAAAGGCTCCGGAAAACGTGCGCTCTCAGGCGCTCGACCGCGAGAGCTCTTCTCCGCATACGACAGGGCGTTCCGCCGTGCGCGGGCCTCAGTCCGGTCGTGCGCTGGCCGATCTCGGGGCCCGTGCCGTGGTGCCGGAACAGATTCCCTCCTACGTGCGGGCGGTGTCCGGGCGAACGCTGCGCTCCTGCGAAGGGTTCGCGGCATGGACCACGGAAGACAGCTGCACGCTGGTGGCCTTCCCCGCGCAGGAAGAACTTTCCACCTGCGGCATACATACGGCGGCCTATGCGGAACGTCTGGAGCGGGCCGTGGCCTGTGCGCTCGCCATGCCGGATCTTCGACGCATCACGGTTCTTGCCCCCGTCGTGCCCGAGTCCGCGCCGTCCCGTGCCGTAGTGGAGAAGGATGCCTGGTGGTGCATCTCTCTGCCGCATACGCCGGGCCAGAAGCTGCGCAACATGCTGCGCCGGGCCGAACGGGAGGCCGTGACAGGCGTGGAGACGTGGGGCGCGGATCACGACGCGCTGGTGGATCATTACCTGAAGGTGCGCACGCTTGCTCCGGGAACGCGGCACATTTTCGGCAGGGTGGGGCAGTATGTCCGTTCCTGCCCGGATGCAGTGCTTTTTTCCGCACGAAATGCCTCGGGCAGACTTCTGGCGCTGGCCGTGGGCGACTACAGTGCGCTGAGCACGGCGTTCTACATGTTTGCCTTCCGGCAGGATGACTGCCCGCCCGGCGTCAGCGACGCGCTGGTGCAGGCGCTGGCCGACGAAGCCGTAAGGAGAGGACAGACCATGCTGAATCTTGGTCTGGGCATAGACGGCGGCATCACGTTCTTCAAGAAGAAGTGGGGAGCGTTCGAGTTCATGCCGCATCTGGAAACGAGCTGGACCGTGTAGCGGGAGGAGAAGCATGGCAGCCGATGTTGAACGCATGTTTGCCCGTTTTCGCGGTCCGGGATTCTGGCAGGACTTCAAGGAGCTTTTTCAGCCGCGGGAGCTGGAATGTCTGCAGGTGGAGGTCACGTCCTGCTGCATGGGCCGGTGTACCTACTGTCCGCATACGACGCGCTCCGACGTGTGGAAAAGCCGCCACATGTTGCCGGAGACCTTTGCCGCGCTCTGGCCCGCGCTCTGCCGGACGGCAAGAGTGCATCTGCAGGGCTGGGGCGAACCTTTTCTGAATCCGCATTTCATGGACTTCGTGTCGCTGGCGCGCCGGGCAGGCTGCGCCGTTTCCACCACAACCTGCGGACTGCGCATGGATGAGTCGCTGGCGGAACGCATTGTGGAGAGCGGCATGGACATCGTGGCCTTCTCCCTCGTGGGCACGGATGAGAAGAGCAATGCCGCACGGGCGGGCGTACCGTTTTCCCGGGTGGAGGAAGCCGTGCGCCTGCTGCAGAAGGTGCGCAGGAAAAAAAACGGCGTGCATCTGGAAATTCACCTGGCCTATCTCATGCTTGCCTCCAATGTGGAGGCGGTAAGGGATCTGCCTCGCCTTATGGAGGATTGGGGCGTTCATGCGGTCGTCATCAGTACGATGGACTACATCCCTTCGCCGGAAATGGCTTCCGAGGCCTTTGCTCCCCATGAGCGGGAGAAAATAGAGGCTGCCCGTTCGGTACTGGAGGAAACAGGAGCTGCCGTGCGTGCTCTGGGGCGGGATTTCTATGCCTCCCTGCCCGCGGCGGAGCCGGCTCCCTGCTGCCGGGAGCGGGCGCACAGAACCATGTATGTCGATGCCGAAGGACAGATTTCTCCCTGCGTGTACCTGAACGTGCCCATCGCGGAGGAGATTCCGGGAAGAACGGTGTTCGGGCAGGTGTCGGGCGAAAATCCCATGGCAATATGGGGCAAAAAGGAATATGCCGATTTCCGCGCAGCGGTGCAGACGGCGGATCCTCCGGCATCCTGCCGATCCTGCGCCAAGCGCTTTGAAGCTCCGTGCGCCGGTTAGCGATGGTCTGCTGCCGGTCTGTTTACAGAAAATATTGTTAGAGGATGGAGGATTCATGCTGATACGCCGTGCAACCATGGACGATCTTGCCGAAATAGCCGAGGTGGAAAGACGCTGCTTTCTTGTGAAGGAGGCGGCCACGGAAGAGGAGTTCCGGGAAAGGCTTGCCGCGTATGCCGATCATTTCCTCCTGCTGTTTGAAGACGACAGGCTTGTCTCCTTCATCGACGGCATGGTGACCGACGAAGCCGATCTGCGGGATGAAATGTATGCAGACGCCTCGCTGCATCGTCCGGACGGAGCCTGGCAGATGATTTTCGGCCTCAATACGCTGCCGGAATACCGGCGCAGAGGGTACGCATCTCTTCTGGTGAAAGCGTTTTCCGAGGAGGCGCGCAGGCAGGGCAGACTCGGCGTGGTGCTGACATGCAAGGATGCCCTGGTATCCTTCTATGCTTCTCTCGGATTCGAGAATGAGGGGCTGTCGTCCTCCACGCACGGCGACGTGGCATGGTACCAGATGCGCCTGACGTTCCGCAGAGTCTGAAAAGAACAGACCTCTGATGTCGGGTCATGTCGTTTCTCTGCTGCACTGAAGTGTCGAACGCAGAAACGCTGAAAGAAGCGGCTTTTCGGCTGTATCAGGCCGCAGAAAAAAGCATTTAAATAAAATGATGGAAATGGCATGATTAGCGATTTTTTTCTCAAAAACGTCTCTCTCCGGTCATGATTGCGCCTTGCATAAATTTTGCAGGTGGACTACTTGCCTTGGAGAATCAACGGCGGTTTCTCTGCATCTTGCGGTGCGGCGAAGCCGCCGTCACATGAGAGGTTGTTTGTATGATTAGTTTCTTTCTGTGCCTGGCGCTGCTGATCATCGGTTATTTTACTTACGGCAAGATAGTAGAGAATACCTTCGGTCCTGATGATCGGGAAACGCCTGCCGTCGTCATCAACGACGGTGTTGACTATGTAGTGCTCCCGCAGTGGAAGCTGTTCCTGATCCAGCTTCTGAACATTGCCGGTCTCGGTCCCATCTTCGGCGCCCTTCAGGGTGCTCTCTGGGGGCCCGTGGTCTTTCTGTGGATCACCTTCGGTACCATTTTCGCCGGTGCCGTGCATGACTTCTTCTCCGGCATGACCAGTGAGCGCAACAACGGTGCGTCGGTTTCCGAAATCACGGGTCTCTATCTCGGCTCCACCATGAAGACCGTCATGCGCGTGTTCTCCGTGGTGCTGCTCGTCATGGTCGGTACCGTGTTCGCCGTCGGCCCGGCCGGCCTCATCGTCAAGCTCTGCAGCGAAGCCGGCGCTTCCGGCATTCTGCTGAGCACCACCTTCTGGCTGACGATTGTGCTGGTCTACTACTTCATCGCCACCTTCATTTCCATCGACAAGATCATCGGCAAGGTCTATCCGATCTTCGGTATCTGCCTGATCATCATGGCGGTGGGCGTAGGTGCCGGTATCGTCATTGATCCTGCGTACCAGATTCCCGAAATCTGGGACAACTTCACCAACATGCATCCCAAGGGCACGCCCATCTGGGCCTTCATGTTCATCACCGTGGCCTGCGGCGCCATTTCCGGCTTCCATGCCACGCAGTCTCCGCTCATGGCCCGCTGCATGAAGAGCGAACATCAGGGCCGCTTCGTGTTCTACGGCGCCATGGTGTGCGAAGGCATCATTGCCCTCATCTGGGCCGCTGCCGGCTGCACCATCTACGAAATCACCAACGGTCAGACCACGGGTCTGCTGGCCAGTCTCGGTTCCGGCCAGTCCGCCGCCATCTACGACGTGTGCAGCAAGACCATGGGCGGTATCGGCATCGGTCTGGCCATGATCGGTGTCATCGCCTGCCCCATCACCTCCGGCGATACGGCGTTCCGTTCCGCCCGTCTGGTGCTGGCCGACTGGTTCAAGGTCACGCAGACCAGCTACAAGAATCGTCTGATCTTCTGCGTGCCGCTGCTCGGCGCCGGCGCCCTCATCAGCCAGCTCGACTACTCCATCGTGTGGCGCTACTTCAGCTGGACCAACCAGACCCTGGCCATGATCGTGCTCTGGGCCGCTTCCATGTACCTCTTCCTCAACAAGAAGAACTACTGGATCACCGCGGTTCCCGCTACCTTCATGAGCGCCGTGTCCATCACCTACTTCTGCATGGCTCCCGAATGCCTCGGCCTCATCGTGAAGCTGCCTGTGGCCGCTGCGTATGTGCTCGGCATTCTGGCCGCCGTTCTGTTCCTCGCGCTGTTCCTTCGTGCGACGCGCAGACAGGCGTAATGCGTCGGAGCTTTCCGATCGCTGGTGAAATGCCTTCGCGGGCATGGTGAGAAAGACTGCTTTCCTGCCATGCTCCGCCCGGGCCGCAGCTGCCGTTTCGGCTTCTGTTCCGGAATATGCCGGGGCCGCCTTTCCGGCGGCCCCGTTTTCGTTATCTGTTCCGCATCGTTCGGAAACGACACCTTTCTTTCTGGGAGTCGCTGATGCTGTATTTCAAACCCGCGCTGCTGGGCGGCGTCGGACTGGATGACAAGACACTGAAGGAAGACAGAAAGTCCTGCATGATCTTCGGACCCTGCGGGGTCGGAAAAAAGGCGCTGTATCTGAACAGTCTCTTCCTTGATCGCCGTTTCTATATTCCCGTGGACAATGTCCGGCGCGCGTACAAGCGCGTGGCCATGAGCCGGGGCGCATTTACCGGAAAGGGCATATTCGGCTCCATCCCCTATCTTGTCGTGGAATACGACAAGGGGGAAAGCGTGCAGTGCACCTTCAAGCATGAAAGCCATGTGGACATGATGCTTGCCGAGATCCGGCAGCGCTTTCCTCATATTCCCACCATGTCCGAGGCGGCGGCCAGAAAGCTCGAAGAGGCCCGCATTGCGGAAGAGGCCAGGTACATCAAGAATCTTTCCGCTACGGCGAAGTTCAGTCTTGAGCAGCTGCAGCGGGCGAAGGATTTTCTGGAAAAGCGTCCTGATCTGACAACTCGTCTGGCTGCGGCCAGCAAGGCCAGGCGTGTGGATCAGCTGACCAACCCCACGCATAAGTGGATAGCGCTGGCAATTTTCAGCCTTGCTCTTCTGGCCTCTCTGTACGGTGCGTACAGCTGGTTCTCCGGCACTGGCGATTACGGCATTCATATCACGCTCATCGGTCTTGCCGTGGTGTTTTTCTTTGCCGGCGCCAACGTGCTTCCCACGGCACGCAACAACAGCCGGGCCATTTTGGCGAACCTTGAAAAGGCGCGGGCGGATGTAGCCGCCTACATAGCCGATTTCCCGGATTTTCCTCTGCCTGCCCGCTATGCGCATCCCTTCACTCTGGCCCGGATGATACGATCCATCCGGGAGGGCCGCTCGGAAACCGTTCAGGAATCCTATGAGGATATGAAGGCCGTGCTGAAATCCCTCAATTCCAGCGTCAAGGTCAGTCAGACGGAATACGATGAAATCGTGGTCGTTAAACCCATGTTTCTGCTGGAGAATTACGAATAGTCGTCAGCTTTTCAGGGAAAAAGGGCCGGAGTGCGAGCGCTCCGGCCCTTTCATTTTTAATGGATGACTTGCTGTTGAGAAAGGATTGACTCTGGTTGAACCGGAAGAAACGCTCCGCGGAAAGTCGTTCGGGGTGTGCCCTGCCGCTTTAGGAAATTTTTGCCGACGAGGCTTTCGCCGAGGGGGGGAAGCAGAAGACCAGTCCGGCTGCCGTTGCTGAGCAGGGCGTTTTGCGGCCTTGCTTCAAGATTGCGGGATCGGGAGGCATGTTGGCTCCCGAAGCCCGGGAAGGCTCGAAAGCGGCGTCTTATGGCGCTCAGGGACTTCGCGACTTTTTTAGGAGAATGGCGGACTTTTTCTTCTGGGGTGGGCTTTGGGAAAGGTACAGCCTTCTCACTCTGAGCCGTAAAAAGGCGGAAATAACAGAGAGAGGCAGGCATGAAAAAAGCCCTGCGAACTCTTCGCAGGGCTTTTTTATGATGTAATTTTATTCAGTCTTGCCGGCAGAAGTGGCTGCGGCGGCTGCGGCATTCTTTGCAGCATCGGCGCTTTCCGGATCGAGCTGCTTTCCTCTGCGGCGCAGAAGATAGGTATAGGCAGGTCCGGAAATGACGTATCCGAGCAGGATGAGGAAGCAGAACAGGCGCGGCAGCGAGAAGACCATGCTGAGCACGATGAGCGTGGCGACCATGGTCTGGAAGGGATGGGCTTTGATGAAGCCGAATTCCTTGAAGGAGAAGTAGCGCACCCGGCTGACCATGAGCAGAGGCACGATGACGGAGAGGATCAGCGTCAGTACCGGGAGAGCGGGTTTGAGGAAGTCGGGATAGTAGGGCATGAAAAGCACGAACGTAGCCAGAACGCAGGCGCAGGCCGGGCTGGGCAGACCGACGAAGAAGCGCTTGGAGGTGGTGGACACGCCGACGTTGAAGCGGGCGAGTCTGAGCGCGGCGCAGCCGCAGAAGAGGAAGGCCACGGCCAGACCGAGACGGCCGAACTCGTGCAGCTGCCAGGCATAGGCCAGCAGGCCGGGAGCCACGCCGAAGGTGACGTCGTCGGCCAGAGAGTCGTATTCGATGCCGAACTGGCTGGCCGTGCCGGTGAGACGCGCCACCTTTCCGTCGAGTCCGTCCATGGCTGCGCCGACGAGGATGGCCCAGGCCGCGAGATCGAACTGATCGCTGAAGGCGAGGATGATGCTGAAGAAGCCGGCAAAGAGGCTGGCCGTAGTGAAAAGATTCGGCAGAATATAGACGCCGCGGGGAATGGGCTTGTTGGGATCGCGCATGAGAGCCTCTCTTACGCTTCTTCGGAAGCGGACTTCTTGGCCAGAACAGTCTGACCGGCAAAGACATTTTCGCCGATGCCGACGGCAGGAGTATAGTCGGCGGGCAGATAGACGTCAACGCGGGAACCGAAGCGTATCATGCCGAAACGCTGACCTCTTTTCAGTTCGTCGCCCTGTTCGGCGTGGGGTACGATGCGGCGGGCGATGAGACCGGCGATCTGAACGAAGGTCCAGCTGTCACCCTGTTCGTCACGCATCTGCCAGAGGCACTGTTCGTTGTCGGTGGAGGCCTTGTCCCAGGCGGCATTGAAAAACTTGCCGGGATTGTAGCGGATGCCCGTCACGGTTCCGGTTACGGGAACGCGGTTTACGTGCACGCTGAAAATGTTCATGAAAATGGAGATGCACTGCCTGTTTTCTCCGCTCATGGGATCGAGACGGCTCTCAATGCGGATGATGCGGCCGTCGGCGGGACTGACGGCAATACCCTCTTCCTGCGGTACGACGCGTTCGGGATCGCGGAAGAAGTGGACGGAAAACCACAGCAGAATGAAGGCGACAATGGTGACGGGCCACCAGTCGAGTATGGCGGAGCAGAAGGAAAGAACCGTAAGCAGACCGATGATGGGCGCACCCTCGGGTGCAAGACCGATGCAGGGTTTGTTCATCAGAGACTCCTTTGAAGGCTGAAAGATTCTCCGGAGCAGGAAAGACTGCGCCGCTGCGGAAGGATCCGGATGCCGGACAGCGCCGGAGTGCGACTGACCGACGGGCAGAAAAGAATGCCCGGCAAAACTGGGGTTCTGCCGGGCACTGACGTTAATCCTTGCGTTTCAGAATGACAACGTGTTTGAGCGCCCCTTCCCCCGAACTGCGGGTCTGCACTTCGGGATCGTCCTGAAGGGCCAGGTGAATGACTCTTCTCTGGTAGGCGCTGAGTGGCCGGGTGGTCTGCACCTTGCCCGTGGCCTTGACTTTTTCGGCGAGGTTCAGCGCCAGCTCCTGCAGGCGGGAATCCTGCCGTACATGATAGTCTCCGGCATCCACCTGCAGGCGGACCTGGGAGCCTACGGCACGCGTGATCATGCGGGAGGCCAGATACTGCACGGCGGCGAGATTCTGACCGTCGCGTCCGATGAGCAGACCGGTATCCTCGCTCTTGACGGATACCTGAATGCGGTCCTCGCCGATTTCCAGAGAAAGATCCACGTTGGCCGGATCCAGATCCAGAATGGGAGCCACGAGACGGCTGATGATGTTCTTCGTGGTACCCGTCAGCTGATCCTGATCCAGCTCGGCCAGCGGAATTCTGGGCAGAGTGCTTTCCAGAGCGTCGGCATCGTCGGCCCTGGGGGCGGTGTCCTTGCGGTCCTTGCCGCGGGGCTGACGGTTGCGGCGGCCTCTGGGGGCTTCTTCGCCTGCCTCTTCAGAGCGTTCCTGCTGCGCTTCGGAAGCGTCGGAGCGTTCCTGTACGGCGACGCTTTCGGGCGTCAGCGCGGGAACGCCAGCCGTACGGATGGCGGGAAGAACCTTTTCCACGGGGGCGGCAGTTTCTTCCCTGTCGCGTTCCTGACGGGCTTCTCTGACGGCTTCCCTGCGGTTTTCCTTCTGCTCTTCCTTCGGGGCTTCCTGAGCGTCCGCCTTTTCTCTGCGGCGTTCGTTGCGACCGCGGCGACGGCCTTCCTGACGTTCCTGCTTTTCCTGAGCGCCGCCTGCCTGCATGAAGTCGGGCAGAGTGGCGAGTCGTGCGCGTATTTTTGCCTTGCGCGCGCCGACTATGCCGAAAATACCCGTTTTGGCGTCCTCAATGATTTCAATTTCCAGCTTTTCTCTGGGGACATCATAGTAGGAGCAGGCTTCCGCAATGGCGGCATCCAGTGTTTTTCCAAGGAATTCTTTGGAATCGCTCATGTCTTTCCCCTGCTACTTGGTGTTGCGCAGGGTCCAGGACTGCTGGATGATGGACAGAATGTTGTTGCAGAGCCAGTACAGCACGAGACCGGCGGGGAAGTTGATGAACATGACCGTGAACACCACGGGCATGATCATCATGATCTTGCGCTGCTGCGGATCGCCCATGGCGGGGCTGAGCCACTGCTGCAGGAACATGGTGGCGCCCATGACGAGCGGAGTGATGTAGAAGGGATCCTTCACGGAAAGGTCGGCCAGCCAGAGCATGTCGGTGCCGGGCAGGTAGGTGATGAAGGCGGCATGGCGAAGTTCGATGCAGTTCAGCAGCGCCTGGTAGAGGGCGACGAACACGGGCAGCTGAATGAGGATGGGCAGGCAGCCGCCCATGGGATTCACGCCGTAGGTCTTGTAGAGCTGCATCATTTCGCGGCTGAGAGCTTCCTTGTTGTCCTTATGCTTTTCCTGCAGCTGCTTCATCATGGGCTGGAGCTTCTTCATCTGCTCCATGGACTTGAAGCTCTTGCGGGAAAGAGGCCAGAACACGATCTTGATGAGGATGGTCAGCAGGATGATGGCCAGCCCCCAGTTGCCGAGGAAGCCTTCAAAGATGGTGAGCAGCTTGAGCAGCGGAACGGCCAGGAAGGAGAAGATGCCCATGTCGATGGACGACTTGAGATCGTTGGGCGCGGCGTCGAGCAGATCGCGGCTCTTGGGACCGAGCCACCAGGCGGTATGGAGTTCGGAGGGCTGACCGGCGTTCAGGTTCACGTCCTGGAGTTCAACTGCGGCGCGCCATACGCCGCCGTCGGTGATGCGGCCCTTGAACACGGTGTTCTGACCGGATTCGGGCAGCACGGCGGAGAGGAAGTAGTTGGTCATAAGGCCGGCCCAGCGGATTTCGCCGGAGCTCATGACGCCTTCATTGGTGAGATCTTCCACGTCCACGTCGCGTTCAAGAGAACCCTTCAGGTTCCAGGCCATGCTCATGGCGTCGTAGTTGCTCTTGCCGCTGAGGTCGGTGGCGCCGAGGCTGTAGGACACGCGGGCGGCGTTCGTGGCGTCGGCGGCGGTCAGCGTGACCTTTTCGTCCATGAGATAGGTGTCGGCATGGAAGGTGATGGCGCGGCTGATGCGGATGCCGTTCATTTCGCCGACGAAGGTGAGCGTGGCGTCGCCGTTTTCAAGCGTGATGTCGGAACCGTCGAAGCTCCACTGACCCATGTTCCAGGAAGGCTGGCCGTTGATGAGCAGACCCATGGGAGCCACGGTGGCCGCGGCGGGGGAAACCATGTTGAACAGCGGGGAACCGGGTTCGATGGTGGCGTTGTAGTTCTTCAGCCTGAACGACTGAAGAACGCCGCCGCCGGAATGGAACACGGCTTCGTACAGGGGGGTGTCCACACGCACTTCCCGGCCTTCGGAAGGCACGAACTTGGTGATGGGCACCACGGGAGCGGCGGGAACGGCAGGCTGGGCTTCGGCCTGAGTCTGCTGCTCGGTGGTCACGGGCTGAGGCTGGGCGGGAATCCATCCCATATATTCGGAAAGGGTCTGCCAGCCGAACAGCAGAACGATGCAGATGACGACGGAAATGATGAGGCGACGGTTATCCATGACGTTCCTGAGAGTCTGCGTCGTGCGCAGAGAGATGATCGTTTGAAAGGGGGGGCACAGGATCGAAGCCTCCCGGATTGCCGGGATGGCAGCGCAGAATGCGCCTGACGGCCAGCCACAGTCCCTTGAGCGGACCGTGTCGCTCTATGGCCTGGATGGCGTAGGTGGAACAGGAGGGATAGAAGCGGCAGCAGGGAGGGTAAAGCGGCGAGATGCAGCGCTTGTAGAACCGGATGGGCAGAATGAGAAGCCGCTGGGCGAGAGTCATGCAGCGTCTCCGGAAGTTTCGCAGGGGCGAACTTTTTCATTTCCGGCCGAGGAGAGCTCGGCGAGCAGGGGCAGAAGTTCGCTTTCCGCGAGACTCAGACTGAACTTGTCGGCGCGCAGATGCTTTTTGGGCGTGACGACGATGTCCAGAGAGGGCATCTCATGCTGATGCAGGCGGAAGAAGGACCGAAGAACACGCTTGATGCGGTTCCTGGCAACGGCATTGCCGCATTTTTTTGTGACAGCAAGCCCAAGACGCCCGATTCCGGCGTTGCCGGAATGATGGGCGAACACAATGAAGTATTTGGTGAACAGGCGTTTTCCCCCGCTGTAGCAGGCGGTGTATTCCGCCCGGCGGGTGATGCGCCGTTCTCTGGGCCAGGTCAGTGACATGGAAGACGATCCATGCTGCGCTTGGACAGATTTTAAACGCAAAATGTGGGCGTGGCGAAACGCCGCGCCCGAAACATTTGCATTGTCTGCCCGGATTTTCCGTATACGAGGAAAAGTGCCGGGAAGCGCACCGCTGAGTTAGGCGGACAGGCTCTTGCGGCCCTTGGCACGACGGCGGCTGATAACGGCGCGACCGTTGGGAGTGCTCATGCGGGCGCGGAAGCCGTGAGTACGCTTTCTGCTGATCTTGCTGGGCTGATACGTTCTTTTCATGACGCGCGGTCTCCTTACTGAGATTGGAACATTCGGGTATAGCGCGCCTTGCCTCTTCCGTCAAGTCGGAAAGGCCTGGGCGCGATTCAAGCCTCCCATAGGAGGGACGCTGCAAGGCCTATGTGTATGCCGACGGATGATTCCGGGCAAGCATTAAAAAGGGCTTTTTTCATTTTTTTGGGATGTTCGGCCGAGCGGTCGCCTCTCCGCGCGGATGACAAAGCCTTCGTTTGCGCTTAGACTGCCCCGACAAACAGGCCGCCTGCGGCGGCAAAAAGGAGCACTCATGCAGGGCGTCCCGGTTCTCCGCGTTGCGGCCATACACGATCTTTCCGGCTTCGGCAGAGCTTCTCTGACCGTGGCCATCCCCATTCTTGCGACCATGGGCATTCAGGTCTGCCCTCTGCCTACGGCTGTTCTTTCCTCGCAGACCTCCGGAGTCGGCGACTTCACCTTTCTGGATCTCACCGATCAGATGGCTCCCATGATGGATCACTGGGCGCGTCTCGGGCTGAAGTTCGATGCGGTTTATTCCGGCTTTCTCGGCAGTCCGGATCAGTCGGGACTTGCCGGACGGTGCATCCGCGAGTTCCGCGCGCCGGGCGGCATAGCCGTGGTGGATCCCGTGCTGGGCGACAACGGCAGACTGGATCCCACGCAGACGCCGGAAATGGTGGAGGCCATGCGTCGTCTTGTGGGACAGGCCGACATCATCACGCCCAATCTTACTGAAGCGGCCTTCCTTCTCGGAGAACCGTATCGGCCGGACATCAGCGAGCAGGGACTGCGCGATCAGCTCCGCGCGCTTGCAGCCATGGGGCCTTCGGCCGTGGTCATCACCAGCGCGCCGGCCTCCTGCGTCGAGAATATGTCCACCGTGGCTTTTGACGGACGAAGATTCTGGAAGGTGGAGGTGCCGCATCTGAACGCGTTCTATCCGGGCACCGGCGACGCCTTTGCCAGCGTGCTCACGGGCAGTCTTCTTCTCGGTGATTCGCTTCCCGTGGCCGTGGATCGGGCCGTGCACTTCGTTTATCTGGGCATACAGGCTACCTACGGCTACGATACGCCGCATCGCGACGGCGTCCTTCTGGAACGGACGCTGCCTTCTCTGCGCATGCCCTTCACCGGCGGAAGCTATACCGAGTTCTGATTTCAACTTGAATTTGTCAGGCATTACAAGGGTGCGTCAGCGCCGGGAGACCGTGCGCCGTGCGCGCCCCTTTTTTGTTCCGGCGGCTGGCGGCATTCGTGAAAATGTCGGAAGGCCCGGACGGCGGTCACCTCTATTTTTAAGGATATTTTGTCTGGTTGCCCAGACCGGCAGACGCTGTGCCGGATCTTGCGTTGTACCCTGGTACGGTCGAGCAGAATTCTTGCCGGCGGTCGTTTCGGATCTGCCGATGATGAAAAGTGGGAAAAATTTTTCCTGTTGTCATGAAAATGTCACAAATAGAGGGTATTTCTGACAAGAATTTTTCCCCGAAGACATATCAATTGCCGATATTTCCTCACCGGCACATTCGACGCAGAGGGAACATGCTCGTCATCGCTTATCTCGTGTACATTTTTCTGCCTATCGCGCTTCTGCTCGTAGGCTCGTTCGGCGAGACCTGGACAAATTCGTTCCTCCCCTCCGGTTTTACCTTCCGCTGGTATCTGGACGTATGGAATGACCCCAGCTTCCGCCGAGCCTTCATCGTCAGCCTTGAAGTCGCCGTATCCACGTGCGTCATCGTTACGGCGCTGGCCGTGCCGCTTGCCTATGCCCTCACCCGCAGCATGGGAAAGTTTGCCGGGCTTGTCGGCCGTTTCCTGGCGATCATGCCCATAGCGGCGCCGCCCGCCGTGCTCGCCTTCGGCTACATTCTCATCTTCTCCACGGACGCCATGCCCTATCTCGGTGCGACCTGGCTCATCATTGCGGCCCATGTCGTTTCCACGCTGCCGTATATGTTTCAGACGCTGGTGGCTGATATCCGTCATCTTCATCTGGACAAGCTGGAACTCGCCGCCGAATCGCTGGGAGCTTCCTTCGGCCAGCGTTTCTTCCACATCATTCTTCCTTCGCTCCAGCACAGTATTTTTTCCGGCCTGGTGGTGGTTTCCGCCATTTCCATCGGTGAGTTCCAGATAACGAACCTCATCGCCGGATTCTTGAATCGTACCTATCCCGTGGTTCTGCTGCAGTCTTTCTACGGTGCTACCGGCTTTGCCTGCTCCACAACCATGGTTCTTCTGCTGCTGGCCTGCGCCAGTGCAGCCGGAAGCGCGCTGACGGCCCGCTCGGCCTCAAAATCCAAGCAACACTAAGAGGCGATCAGAAAGCTCATGAGCATCGTGATTGAAAACTGCTCCTTCGTCTATCCTTCGTCGGGAATCGGCGTTCATGATGTCAATATTTCCGCCGGCGACGGTGAACTCGTTGCCGTCATCGGTTCCAGCGGCTCAGGCAAGACAACCATGCTCAAGCTCGTTGCCGGCTTTGAACAGGCCGACAGCGGCAGAATTCTCATCAACGGACGCGACGTCTGCGGCGTGCCTGCACGACTGCGCAATGTGGGCATGGTGTTCCAGTCCTACGCCCTTTTCCCGCTCATGACGTGCGCGGAAAACGTGGCCTATCCGCTGAAGATCCGCAAAGTGCCCGCGGCGGAACGCAGACGCAAAGCGCTGGACATGCTGGAACGCGTGGGACTTGCCGCCTTTGCCGACCGTCTGCCCGGATCCATGTCGGGCGGTCAGCAGCAGCGTGTGGCGCTGGCCCGCGCACTGGGCTTCAGCCCCGACATCCTGCTGCTCGACGAACCGCTCTCGGCGCTTGATGCCAATCTGCGCGTGGAGCTTCGCCGTGAGATCCGCCGCCTGCAGAAGGAACAGGGCATCACGGCTCTGCACGTGACCCATGACCAGGAAGAAGCCCTTTCCATGGCGGACAAGGTGGCGCTCATGCATCATGGCCGTCTCATTCAGATCGCCACGCCTCAGCAGATGTACGACGCTCCGGTGAACCGCAGAGTGGCGGCCTTTGTCGGTCATGCCAATCTCTGGGACGGCGTTGTTTCGGGACCCGATACCGTGAGCGTGCCCTTCGGCGAGCTCCGCTGCTCCACCGGTTCCTACAGAACCGGCGACAAGGTGACAGTGCTTGTTCGCCCGGAAAGAGTCGTTCCCGACTCCGATCAGTCGGTCAATGTCTTCAGCGGCGGCATTTCCAGCGACTCGTTCCTGGGCGCCGTCCGTCGCTATCTTTTCTCTGTCGGCGATTGCGGCATACAGGGCGAAACGGCCCGGAGACACGCGTTCTCCCGGGTCGGTATTCCTCCCGAAGTCGTGCAGCTTCTGCCGTTTGAGGAAGCCTGATACCTGAAAACGTCGCGCAAGCGGCATTTCCCGTAGAGGAGAGTATGATGAAGATGTCCGTTTTTCTGAAAAGCATGGTGGTGGCTGCCGCTCTGGCTGTTCCTTCCATGGCTGCGGCCTTTGAAGGCCCCGAGCTGTATCCCGGCGAACGTCAGCTCTATGAAGCCGCGCTGAAGGAAGGCATGGTGGTCTCCTTCGACACCGGTCCCACCTGGGCCAACTGGGCCAATCAGTTCAAGGCGTTTCAGGCCCGATACAAGGGCGTGGAACTCGTGTACAACGACATCGGCTCCGGCGCCACGGTAGTGGCTCTGGACAAGACCCGTCGTCGTCCTCAGGCCGACACCGCCTACTACTTCGCCGCTTCCGCCATCGACGCCAAGGCCAAGCAGGTGCTCGAAGGCTATAATCCTGTCAACTTCGACAAGCTTCCCGAAGCCTATCGCGATGCGAACGGCGACTGGTTCATCGTGCATCAGCTCGTGGTGGCCTTCCTCGTGAACAAGAAGCTGGTCAAGGAAGTTCCCCAGTCCTGGGAAGATCTGCTCAAGCCTGAATACAAGAACAGCATCGTGTACCTTGATCCCCGTTCCACCGGTCAGGGCCAGGTGCTGACCTTCGGCGCCGCCTACGGCAACGGCGGCAGCGTGGACAACGTGCTGCCCGGCATCGAATATCTTGCCAAGCTGCACCAGAACGGCAACGTTCTGCGCACGGAAGGCACCACGCCCTACGCCAAGTTCATCAAGGGTGAAATTCCGATCTGGATCGCCTATGAAGGCGACGGTCTGAAGGCCAAGCTCATCGACGGCATGGGCGATGACTGCGTGGTGGTCATTCCCAAGGAAGCCAGCGTGGCTGCTCCCTACGCCATGAGCCTCGTCAAGAACGGCCCCAATCCCAACGCCGGCAAGCTCTGGCTGAACTGGGTCATGTCCGATGCCGGACAGGCCGTGTTTGTGGACGGCTTCGTGCGTCCTTCCGTGCCCACCGTGCAGATTCCTGAAAAGATGCGCGCCTACATGCCCGACGCTCCTCAGGTTCAGCCTCTGGACATTGTGAAGGCTTCCGCTCAGAAGACCTTTATCGATGAAAACTGGACGAGACTCGTCCTCGGTAAATAACCCGCTGTCCGCCCCGGTTTTCCGGGGCGGACATATGCAGGTGACCTATGAATAAGACGATCAAGATACTGCTGCTGGCCCTGCCGGCCTTTGCCGTGCTGGTGATGTTTTTTCTGGTACCGCTCGGCAGCGTTCTCGTGGAGCCCTTTCTCGACAAGGGCGAAGCGTTTCTGGGACTGTGGAGTGATCCGCTGTTTCTCAAGGGCCTCAAGGGAAGCACGCTTCTGGCTCTGACGGCAGGTTTCCTTTCGGTGCTTGTCGGCGTACCCGTTGCGCTGCGGCTTTCCACCATGAAGGAAAAGGCCAGACTGCTGGCCATGTTCTGCATTTCTCTGCCCCTGACGTTTTCCGGTCTGATCGTCGCCTACGGCTTCATTCTCTGCTTCGGTCGCGCCGGATTCATCACGCTGCTGCTGGCCGAAGTCGGCGTTTCTCCCGACTGGGTGGCCGGTCTTGTGTACAGCCCGGTAGGCCTTGCACTTGCCTACTGCTACTACCTGATTCCCCGTGTCGTGCTGCTTCTTCTGCCTGCGCTGACCAACTTCGACCGCAGTCTGCTGGTGGCGGCCAACTCCATGGGCGCAACCAGAATCAGAGCCTTTTTCGACGTTCTTCTGCCGGAACTCATGCCGACCATAGGCGTTTCCTTCTGCCTTGTGGCAGCCGTAGCCTTCGGCGCTTACGGTACCGCCCTTGCCCTGGTCGGTTCCCAGGTCAATATTCTGCCGTTGCTTCTGTACAGCAGCATATCCGATACAGGTACGAATTTTTCGCAGGCCGCCGCCATTTCGCTGGTGCTTCTCGGAGCATGCAGCATGATCATGGGCGTTGCGGAAGTCATTGCCATGCGAAGGGAACAGCGGCTCAAGAGAGCCTAGTTCCAAAGGAGAGATTATGCTGTATCTGACCGGGCAGGTTCTTCATGACGGACACAGTCGTCTGGATACCGACACCATGACATGGGTGCCTGATGATACCCTTCAGGAAGGTCGGCAGATTTCGGAAAAGGAAGCCGTCTGCTGGCTGCAGAAGGAATCCGGCACCCCCCTCAGACCTCCGGTGGCCGTCATCGGTCCGCGCGAGGCTTCCGATGAGGAACGGGCCATGGCCCGCGAACTCGGCCATCGCATTGCCGCCCTTGGTCTGACGGTGCTTTGCGGCGGCCGTCAGGGCGTCATGGAATCCGTATGCCTTGGCGTCAAGGAAGGCAACGGCGTTTCCGTGGGGCTTCTGCCCGAGGACGACTGGCGGAAGGGCAATGCCTATGTCACCGTGCCGATTTCCACGGGTATCGGCATTGCACGCAATGCGCTCATCGCCCGGGCAGCCGTGGCCGTGGTGGCCGTAGGCGGCGGACTCGGCACGATTTCCGAGATCGCGCTTTCTCTGCAGTTCGGCAAGAGAGTGATTGGACTCTGCCATCCTCCGTATGTGGAAGGACTTCAGCTTGTGGAGTCTCTGGATGAGGCGGAAGTCGAGCTTTGCCGCGCCGTTCTGGGGCTGCCCGCCCGGCAGGCATGAAGACCGAGCCGACATCATTCGGAATGAAGCACATTGAGACTGCGGAGGCTGATGCTTCCGCAGTTTTTTTATGCCCGCCGTCATGCAGAAGGCAGGAGACGGCGCAGGCGGCCAAGGAAGAGCTCTCGGGGTGATGATGGAAACGCCATGAGGCAGCGAAGAATGTTGCCGAAAGCCGGGCAGGCTTGAAGCCTGACGAAGAGCGGCGGAGCGATGCTGCAGTTGAGACACTGGCATGCCCGAGGCTGTTGCGAAGGAATGAAAAACGGGCTTCCGTGGTCACGGAAGCCCGTCATGTTTCCTCAGCTTTCCTTCAGCAGAAAGAGGGGATTAGTAGCGGTATATGTCGTTCTTGAAGGGGCCTTCCACAGGCACGCCGATGTAGTCGGCCTGCTTCTGAGTCAGCGTGGAGAGCTTGGCGCCGAGGCGGGCGAGATGCAGTCTTGCCACTTCTTCGTCAAGCTTCTTGGGCAGGGTATAGACGCGGGCTTCGTGTTCGTTGGCGGCAAGATCCATCTGCGCCAGCACCTGATTGGTGAAGGAGTTGGACATGACGAAGCTGGCATGACCCGTGGCGCAGCCGAGGTTCACAAGGCGGCCTTCGGCGAGCACGATGATGGAACGGCCGGAAGGCAGAAACCACTTGTCCACCTGCGGCTTGATTTCCATCTTGCGGCATTCGGGATTGGATTCCAGCCAGGACATCTGGATTTCGCTGTCGAAGTGACCGATGTTGCACACGATGGCTTCGTCCTTCATGCCCATCATGTGTTCGCCGGTGATGACGTCGCAGTTGCCGGTGCAGGTGACGTAGATGTCGCCGTAGGGCAGGGCGTCTTCCATGGTGACCACCTGATAGCCTTCCATGGCGGCCTGAAGCGCGCAGATGGGGTCGATTTCCGTCACGAGCACGCGGGCGCCGAAGCCGCGCATGGAGGCGGCGCAGCCCTTGCCCACGTCGCCGTAGCCGCAGATGACCACGACCTTGCCCGCCACCATGATGTCGGTGGCGCGCTTGATGCCGTCGGCCAGAGATTCACGGCAGCCGTACAGGTTGTCGAACTTGGACTTGGTGACGGAGTCGTTCACGTTGATGGCCGGGAAGAGCAGCTTGCCTTCCTTTTCCATCTGATACAGGCGATGCACGCCGGTGGTGGTTTCTTCGGACACACCGCGGATTTTTTCGGCCACGCGGTGCCAGCGGGTGGGATCGTTCTTCAGGGAAAGGGCGATGCGTTCCATGATGATGGCTTCTTCCTTGCAGGAAGGCTCGTGTTCAAGCACGGAAGGATCGTTTTCCGCTTCCACGCCCTTGTGGATGAGCAGGGTGGCGTCGCCGCCGTCGTCCACGATGAGGTCGGGGCCGGAACCGTCGGGCCAGGTGAGGGCCATTTCGGTGCACCACCAGTAGTCTTCCAGGGATTCGCCCTTCCAGGCGAACACCTTGGCCATGCCCTGTTCGGCAATGGCCGCGGCGGCGTGATCCTGCGTGGAGAAGATGTTGCAGGAGGCCCAGCGGATGTCCGCGCCGAGCTCATAGAGCGTGCGGATGAGCATGGCCGTCTGAATGGTCATGTGCAGGGAGCCGCTGATTTTCAGGCCCTTGAGGGGTTTCTTTTCGGCGTAGCGGTGGATGAGCTCCATGAGACCGGGCATTTCGCGTTCGGAAAGCTGGATTTCCTTTTTGCCGAAGTCGGCAAGGGAAATGTCGGCAATCTTGTAGTTCAGGGAAAGATCGAGATTCTTGGCGGACATGATGACTCCATGAAGGGGTTAGAAAAATCACAGCCCGGCAGGGACGGCGCCTGTGGCGCTCTTGCGGGCCAGTATGAGATGCAGTGCCAGATCCTTTTTCACCGGCTGACGACGGTAGTCCACGATGGTGAGCCCCGTTTTCACGAGAGCGGCGGAAAGCTCGTCGAGGGAAAAGCCGAGCCAGCGGTCTCCGTACATGGTGCGCATGGATTCCTGACTGTGCTGATCGAAGTCCGTGACCAGCACGAGGCCTCCGGGATGCAGTACGCGGGCGATTTCCCCGAGAGACGTGGAGGGCCTGGAAAGATGGTGCAGCACCAGATTGATGCAGATGAAGTCGGCTTCTCCGTCGCGCAGGGGAAGATAGTCGAGTTCGCCTATGCGCAGGGAAATGCCGTTCATGTTGTCGCCGAAGCGGCGTCTGGCCAGCTCCAGCATGCGGGGCGAGTCGTCCACGCCGATGAGTTCGCGGCAGGCTCCCCGCAGATGCTCCAGCACTTCGCCCGTGCCGCAGCCGAGATCGGCCGCCACTCCGCAGTTTTCCGGCACGGCCCTGAGAATGACGTCCGGCAGGGAAAAGTCGCCGAGAATTTCCCGGTTCATTTCGTCCCAGTCGTCGGCAATGTCGTTGAAGAACTGTCGGGTCTTCAGCGTGCGTTCCTCGATGATGCGGGAGGCCATGTCGAGGTCGGAGCGGCAGGATTCGTCATCCTGCATGAAGGCGATGACGCTGCCAAGAAAGTCATGCCCCGGCCCTTCCGGTTCGGCGGAGTAGAATACCCACAGGCCGTCCCGCCTCGACTGAAGAAGTCCCGCTTCCGTGAGAATCTTGAGGTGCCGCGATATGCGCGACTGCCCCATGCCGAGCAGCGAGACCAGTTCGTTGACGGACAGTTCGTAATGGAAAAGAATCAGCGCAAGGCGCAGGCGGGTTTCATCCGACAGGGCTTTGAGGTAGCGGAGAGCTTTCATCGTGCTGAAATAAAAGGAATATCAAGATTTATCGATTTACTATATCTGGTTATCTTCATATAGTCAAGACGGGAGGTTTTGCGGTTGCGGGAGCTGGAGTATAAAAATATAATATATTCAAATAATTACAATGAAATTTATCTCGTATCCCGGTTTCTTCGACGATGATTGCCGGCACGAAACGAATCCGGCAGACAGGCGGGAAAAGGCGGGAGAGCGGCAGGTTCGTTCGCTGTTCCCCGTTTGTGTCAGGTATTCTGATCGGGATTCTGCATCCGGTTCGCAGGCATGCGTTTTGTGCAGAAATCATGCCTCAAGGGTCCAGTCGCCCCACAGTGCCTGTCCCAGCGCTATGGAACCGTCGCCTGCGGGCATGGCGGAGGGCAGATATGGCGTAAGTCCGAGCCTGCGAAGCTCCGCGGGCAGTTCTGCAAGCAGCGTGCGGTTGTTGAATACGCCGCCGCCGAGGGCCACGGTCGTAACGCCGGTCTTGTCCGCGCCGAGGCGTGCCCAGCGTGCCAGCCCCCGGGCCAGTCCGCGGTGAAAGCGGCGTGCCAGTCGGCCCGGATCATTCGTGTCCCGTGCAGCTTCGCGGAACAGGGAGGTTACGTCCGCCTCCAGAAGTCCGTCACGCTCGAGCAGAAGCAGCTCATAGAAGCCGCGTTCGCTTCTGTCCTGCGCCGTTTCCAGGCGGACGGCCGCCTGCCCCTCGTAGGTGATGTCGAAGCACAGTCCGCACAGGGCCGATACGGCGTCGAAGAGGCGACCGCAGCTTGAAGTGAGAGGGCAGCGGATGTTTCGTTCCAGCATTTCATTGACAAAGGGCGCGAGTTTCTCCCTCTCCGGAGCATGGCTGAGCCAGGGCTGACTGCCGTCGGGAAGACCGGAAGCCCTCCACAGTGACTGCGCCGTGCGCCAGGGCGAGCGTATGGCGGCTTCGCCTCCCGGCAGGGCAAAGGGAGAAAAGCGGCCTATCCGCTGCCAGTGGCCGGGGCGTACCAGCAGAAGCTCGCCGCCCCAGATGGTGTCGTCTTCTCCGAGTCCGGAGCCGTCCAGCGCGAGCCCCAGCACGGGTTCGCGGCATCCGTGTTCCGCCATGACGGCGCAGATGTGCGCCACGTGATGCTGAAGCTTCAGTACCGGCAGTTTTCTTTGTTCGGCAAAGGCGTCGGCGAGTCGGCTGGAAAGATAGTCGGGATGCAGGTCACGCACCACGAGGCGTGGCTCCACCTCAAGAAGACCGAGCAGGTGATGCAGCGTTTCCTCAAAAAAGGCCAGATGTTCCGTGCGGCTCACGTCGCCGATGTGCTGACTCAAAAAAGCCTCCCGGCCTCGGGTGAGGCAGAAGGTGTGCTTGAGTTCTGCACCTGCGGCGAAGATGCTGTCATCGTTTCTTCGGGAGGCGGAAGATGGCAGCGGCATGGGTTCGGGCACGAAGCCGCGTGCCCTCCGGACCATGAGCGCGGGTGCCGCGGGGCGGAAGCTTTCTTTCTCTTCAGCGGGAAAGAGGACGGAGTCGTCCACTCGAACCAGAATGTCCCGGTCATGAAAAAGGAAAAGATCGGCCATGCCGGAAAGGCGTCCGGCGGCCTCTCGGTTGCCGAGGCACAGCGGCGCGCCGGGCGGATTGCCCGAGGTCATGACCAGAGCGGGCAGGGCGTCGTCTTTTGTGCCGCCCGCCCATTCCGGATGGAAAAGCAGGTGATGCAGCGGCGTGGAGGGCAGCATGATGCCGATGTCGCCGGTATCCGGCGCAAGGATGGAGGGTAGAAGTCCCTCGGCGCTGCCGTCGGAAGCGGAGGTCCTGCGCGGGCAGATGACGATGGGGCGTCGCGGCGAGGAGAGCGAGGCCGCGGCATCATGGCTTACGAGGGCGAACCGTTCGGCCGAGGCGAGATCGGCCACCATGACGGCAAGAGCCTTGTGCGGACGAGCCTTGCGCCTGCGAAGTTCGGCGACGGCCTTGACATTCCGGGCGTCGCAGACCAGGTGAAAGCCTCCGAGTCCCCGGATAGCGGCAATGCGTCCTTTTCTGAGGGCGGAAAGCAGCACGCAGACGGCGTCGCCCCCTGTGACGGCATCGGCCGGAAGACCGTAGCGTTTCTTTCTTTCCCTACTTACGGGAGAGTCCTGATGAGGCCGGGACAGGGGCGGAACGTCGCCCGCCAGCCAGAGCATGGGGCCGCAGTCCGGGCAGGCGTTGGGCTGGGCATGGAAACGGCGGTCGGCGGGATTGTGGTATTCTTCGGCGCACGGGTCGCACAGAGGAAAGCATGCCATGCTGGTGACGGGCCTGTCGTAGGGAATGGATCGCGTGATGGTGTAGCGCGGTCCGCAGTTCGTGCAGTTGGTGAAGGCATAGCCGAAGCGCCGGTCGGCAGGATCGGCCATGTCGGCAAGGCAGGCTTCGCAGGGAGCCATGTCGGGACTGACGAGAACGCGATGCCCCCGGTGTTCCCCGCTCCGACTGGTCAGAATGCGGAATTCCGTTTCTTCGGGCACGGGAGGAATGTCTTCCCTTTTCAGGGAAACGATGCGCGCCAGCGGAGGAAGCCGGTCGGTAAAGCCGGCAAAGGCGGTCAGTGCCTTTTCGTTTCCCTGCACTTCCAGGCAAACGCCTTCAGGCGTGTTGCCCACGGTGCCCGTCAGGCCGAGTCCGGAGGCTTCCCTGTAGATGAACGGACGGAAGCCTACGCCCTGAACCTGACCTGTTACTATGTATCTGTGCCGTGCCGTCATGCGATCCTCCATCCGCCACTATAGCCTCCGGCCGGGAGGAAGGGAAGCGGTATGCCGCCCGCCGGGGAGGTGCATTTTTCCTTGAGAAAGCCTTTCCAATAACATAAGATGTCCAAACCGGAATTTGCCGTGAGAGGTTTTTCCGCTCCCTTTTCCCCGGAAGAGGTGCGGAAAAGGCAGATTCCTCCGGGGAACCTCCATATCGAGGTCTGCTCTCATGACGACGGCGATGTTCGTGCGTCGCGACCCCGGATTTTCCGCGTACTGATGTAAAGGAACGGAATATGTCAGAATTTAAATTGCAGGAACGCACTCTCGGCCAGATGCTGGACGAAACCGTCAGGCGATTTCCTGATCGTGAGGCCCTGGTATATGTGGGGCACGATTACCGGCAGACCTGGAGCGAGTTTGCCGACACTGTGGACAGGCTGGGACGGGGCCTGATGGCTCTGGGCGTGCAGCCCGGAGAAAAGATTGCGCTTTGGGCCACCAACGTGCCCAACTGGGTGACGCTCATGTTTGCCGCCGCCCGCATAGGAGCCACGCTGCTTGCGGTGAACACCAACTACCGCGACAGCGAACTGGAATATCTCATCCGTCAGTCCGAATGCGAGAATTTCTTCTGCATCGACGGATTCCTTGATTACGATTATGTTTCGGCGCTGTATCGCGTCATTCCCAACCTGAAGGATCAGCATGAAGGCGAGCTGCACTGCGAGAAGTTCCCGCATCTGCGCCGCGTCATGAGCCTGAAGGATATTCTGCATCCGGGCATTTTGCCGCTGTCGGTCATTCTGGAGAAGGCCGGAGAAGTTTCCGACGCCGAGTACGAAGCCCGCAAGGCGCTTGTCCGTCCGCACGACGTGGTGAACATGCAGTACACGTCCGGCACCACGGGCTTCCCCAAGGGTGTCATGCTCACGCATGTGGGCATCGGCAACAACGGCTACTGCGTAGGGGAACGCGAGGAGCTGACCGAACAGGACCGCGTCATCATTCCGCTGCCGCTCTTCCACTGTCTCGGCTGCGTGGTGGGAGTGCTCGCCTGCGTGAGCCACGGCGCCACCATGGTCATTACGGAAACGTTTTCTCCCGAAAGGGTCATGGCCGCCATTCAGGATGAGAAGTGCACCGGCGTGTACGGCGTGCCTTCCACCTATATTTCCATGCTCGGCCATCGTCGCTTCAGCCAGTATGACTTCTCCAGCCTGCGTTTCGGCCTCATGTCCGGTTCGGTATGCCCCGAACCTCTGATCCGGCAGGTCATGGAGGCCATGTCGCTCAAGGCCGTGGTCATTCCCTACGGCCTGACCGAATGTTCTCCCGTCATCACCATGACCGGCATCACGGAAAGCGACGAACATCGCTGCCGTTCCGTGGGGCGCGTGCTGGAAGGCATTGAAGTGAAGCTGCGCGACCCTTCGACCGGTCAGACCGTGCCTGCCGGAACGCAGGGAGAGATCTGCTGCCGCGGCTACAATGTGATGAAGGGATACTTCAACATGCCCGAGGCGACGGCGGAAACCGTCGATGCCGACGGCTGGCTGCACACGGGCGATCTCGGCGTGATGGACGAGGAAGGGTATCTGCGCATCACCGGACGCATCAAGGACATGATCGTGCGCGGCGGTGAAAACATTTATCCGCGTGAAATAGAAGAATTTCTTCTGGGAATGGACTCCGTGCGCGACGTGCAGGTTCTGGGCATTCCCTCCCGCCGCTACGGCGAGGATGTGGCGGCGTTCCTCATTCCCCGCGAGGGATGCACGATAAAGCCCGAGGACGTGCGCGACTTCTGCCGCGGCCGTGTGGCCTGGCACAAGATTCCGCGCTATGTGGCCGTGGTGGAGGATTTTCCCAAAACGGCCAACGGCAAGGTGCAGAAGTTCAAGCTGCGCGAAATGGCGGCGGAGCTCTTCCCCAATGTCAAGTAATCCGCTGATCGTCTATCTGGCGGCGCGAGGCTTCGAACAGGATCTTCTGGAGGAGCTGAAGCTTCACGGCGTGCGCGTGCTCGAAGTGAAGGAGCGGCTGGTGCTGGCCGAGGGCCTGTTTCATTCGGCCTGGGCGCAGAATGTCTGGCTGGAGCCTTTCTTTCAGCCCATCACGTCGGTAGGCGATGCGGTACGCACGCTCAAGTCCATACAGCGCAACTGGAAGCTTCATGCCGTGGACTTTCACCGTAGGGCCGCGCTCATCGAGCAGCAGCTGCCTCCGGTGAAGGCAAAGCCGCTTGCCTTCGGACAGGCTGCGCCGACCTCGCCTCTCGGATCGTGGACACTTTGGGATCACGATACGCTGCTCGTGTCTGCAAAGTGCAGCTCGGCCTTTCCCGACGGGGACGTGTTCTTTGAAGAGGATAAGATCAATCCGCCGAGCCGTGCCTACCTCAAGCTGTGGGAAACGTTCACGCTTCTGGGAAAGGGGCCTCAGCCGGGCGAACTCTGCCTTGACCTCGGTTCTGCTCCCGGCGGCTGGACATGGGTCATCGCTTCTCTGGGAGCGCGGGTGTTCAGCATAGACAAGTCTCCCATTGATCCGAGAGTGGCGGCCATGCCCGGCGTGGATCACTGTCTGGGCAGCGGTTTCGGTCTGGAACCGCATACGGCCGGAAAGGTGGACTGGCTTTTTTCCGATATGGCCTGTTATCCCGGTCGTCTCCTCGGCACGGTGCGGCAGTGGCTGGAGGCCGGGGCTGCGGAGAATTTCGTCTGCACGCTCAAGCTTCAGGGCAGGACTGATCATGCCGTCGTTCAGGCGTTTCGTGAGATTCCCGGATCCCAAGTCATTCATCTTTCATGCAATAAGCATGAACTGACATGGATGAACCTCAGAGAGTGGAGAGAGAAGGCCGTATAGCGGGACAATGCTTGCGGCGCTTGTGTTTTCGGCCTTTGTGACGAGCTCGGACAAAAGCGCAAAGAACGGCTTTTTGATAAAAATCTTCTCAGGTTAGCGGAGCTGAGCTTGACATACGGGGATTCTCATTCTACTGAAAAGTGACTCATTGAAGAGTCAAAAAATTTTTGGGAGAGTGAAACCATGACGAAAGCTGAACTGGTCGAGAAGATCTACGCCAAGAGCGGTCTTGAGACGAAAGTAAAATCTGAAGCAGCTCTGGATGCTGTGATTTCCGCTATCTCCGAGTGCCTCGCTTCCGGCGATTCCATCACCCTGATGGGCTTTGGCAGCTTCAAGGTTGTCAAGCGCGCACCTCGTACCGGCCGTAACCCTCGTACCAACGAGAAGATTGAAATCCCCGCCTGCTCCGTTGTGAAGTTCCTTCCCGGCAAGGCTCTCAAGGATGCCATCAAGTAGCAGTCTTGAAAACATGTGTGGAACAGACCGTCCGCCTCAGGCGGACGGTCTGTTTTTAATAGCTGGGACGTTTTGAAAAAACGACGCATCCCATCCGGAAACAGCGCTGTCCACGTCGCTTCCTCATTGGAACGAGGCTCCCCGGAACAGATTTTTCAGCCGCAGAAGGCCCGGTTCACCGATTGTGTGAACCGGGCCTTCTTTCGTTTTTTTTCGGCAGTACGCTTTTTATATGCTTTGTTCGGCGTTGTTTATATTATAACACATTGATGTTCTATTTTAGTAATATATGTA
>USBZ01000015.1 GCA_900553065.1 uncultured Desulfovibrio sp.
GTCACGATGCGGGCCGCGGGCGTTTCCACCTTGCGGGCGCGGGGAGCCTTGTCCGTACGGATTTCTTCCTTCACGGGCGCGGACGTCGCTTCGGCAGCAGCTGCGGGAGCTTTTTCCGGAGCGGGGGCGCTTTCCACGGGAGCGGCGGCGGGAGCCTGAACAGGTTCCGGCGTCACGATGCGGGCCGCAGGCGTTTCCACCTTCTGGGCAGGGCGCACGATGCGGGCCACGGGAGCAGGTTCACGGGCGGTCCGGGGCTTTCTGGGGGCCTTTTCGGCGGCAGGCGCAGGCTTGGACTCTGCAGCCGTGCTTTCCGCGGCAGCGGGGGCTTCCGCTGCGGCGGCGGGAGCCGCGGTTTTCTCTTCGACTACGGGAGCGGCAGGAGCTTCCGCTGCTGCCGGCTTGGAACGACGACGTATAATAACGTCCTTGCGGACAACTTCCACAGAGGCCTCCGACTTTTTAACCTTGACTTTTTCGTATTCTTCCGGGGAGATGGAACCTTTTACCGTTTTTTCTATCCCCGCCTCGCGCAGGCGGGTCACAAGCTCTTCGGGCTTCATGCCCAGCTCGGACGCGGCATCTTTTATCTTTATCTTATCCATTCTTGCTCCCCTTGTGAGATTTGCGCCTGAACTTCATGCCTGCGAAACGCTCCCGGCAAACCGGATCGTCGCATACATACCAGCCGCGGCCCGGCCTTGTCTGGGCTTCGTCTGCCACAAGGCCGTTCCCGGCAGAGACATTGTCCAGGGCTGGCACATGACGCAAAAGCTGCGACTTGGCAAAGCGCCGTCTGCATACGACACACATGCGTACAGGCCCCTGCCTTTCGTTCATGCTCTATTCCTTTTCCGAATCCGACGTTTCCCCGGCTTCGGCATCGCCTTCCACCACGGGGCTGAGGAAGTTCACGGCCGCGCGCAGATCGGCAATGCGGGAGGCGGCCAGATCCAGCTTTTCGGCCAGTTCGGCATCATCGGCCTCGCGCAGGGCGTCGAGGGAACGGAAGCCGGCATCCATCAGCTTGTCCACCGGAATTTCGGCCACGCTGGCCACCTGTTCCAGACCGCGACCGGCGGCATTGGCCTCATGGTAGCGGGACTCGGTGAAGATATCGATTTTCCAGCCGAGGAGCTTGGCGGCCAGCTTGACGTTCTGACCCTTGCGGCCGATGGCGTTGGTGAGCTGATCGTCGGGCACGGTGACTTCCAGAAGGTTGGAAGCTTCGTCCACGTTGATGCGGGAAACCAGCGCGGGAGCCAGAGCATTGCGGGCATAGGTGGCGATGTCGGGACTCCACACCACGATGTCGATGCGCTCGCCGTGCAGCTCCTGCACGATGTTCTGAATACGGGAACCGCGCACGCCCACGCACGCGCCCACGGCGTCGATGTCGCGCTCGCGGGACAGCACGGCGACCTTGGCGCGGGAGCCGGGATCGCGGGCCACGCCCATGATCTGCACGCTGCCGTCGTCCACTTCGGGAACTTCGCGGCGGAACAGCGCGGCCATGTAGTCGCGATGCGCGCGGGAAATGATGACCTGAGGTCCGCGGCCTTCGCGGCGCACGTCGATGATGAGGGCCTGAATGCGGTCGTTGCGCTTGTAGTGCTCTCTGGGAATCTGTTCTTCGCGGGGCAGCAGAGCTTCGGTACGGCCGAGGTTGATGACCCAGCCGCCCTTGTCGCGGCGCTGCACCATGCCGCTCACGATTTCGCCCACGCGGTCCTTGAACTCTTCGTAGATGAGTTCCTGTTCCGCGTCGCGCATGCGCTGAATGATGACCTGCTTGGCGGACTGGGCGGCGATGCGGCCGAGATCCTCCACCTTCAGGCGGAAGCCCATTTCGTCGTCGACCTGGATGGAAGGATCGTGCTGACGGGCTTCCTCCAGGGAAATCTGCGTAAGGGGATCCTCCACCTCGTCCACGACAAACTTGAACTGGAACACTTCAATGTCGCCAGTGTCGTCGCTGTAATGCACTTCCACGTCCAGATCGTCGCCGTACTTGCGGGTCACAGACGTGCGCACGGCTTCTTCAAGAGTGCTGATGAGCATATCGCGATCCAGCCCTCTGTCTTTGCTGATCTGTTCAATGGCTTTCTTCAGTTCCAGGCTCATGCTTGCTTACCTCCGCCTTTGCCGGTGGCTTTCTTCGCACTCTTTCCGGCTCCGGGCTTGCTGGTGTCAGGAAAAACGGGAACAAGGCGTGCCTTTCTCACCCAGTTCCACTGCAGGGTAACTTCCGAGGGGACGGGCTTTTCTCCCGCTGCGGGCGCAAGAAGCACCTCCACGGCGAAGCGGTCTTCCGAAACGCTTCTGAGAGGGCCTCTGAACTTGCGGCGACCCTCGATGTCGGGATGCGGGTCGGCAAGCGTCACGTCGATTTCCCGGCCTATGTAGGGAGCGAGCTGACGGGGGGCGAAAAACATACGATCCATGCCGGGGGAGGAAACTTCCAGCACCCAGGCGTCGGCAAACACCTCGTCGACTTCCAGAGCCAGTCCGACCATGCGGGAGATTTCCGCGCACTGATCCACGGACACGCCTTCCAGCGTTCCGTCTTCGCCGTTGCCGGCTTCGGAAGAGGCATCCGCCGCGGGGGCGTCCACATAGATGCGGGCCACCGTGCGTCCTCCGGACACCACCTCAATACCCCAGAGCATCAGCCCGAAAGAGGCGACAACAGGTTCCGCCGCCTCACGGATACGGCGGATCATCGCCTCAGGAGAAAGACCTTTTCCCATATATCTTACCTTATATAATAAAAAAGGGAGGCCGTCGTCAGGCCACCCTACCAGACCGCCTTGCGCGGTGCATCAGGATGTAAGAAAGGCAAGATCCGGAGGGACCTTACCTTTCACTGCGTGGAAACGTTTTACCCGGGACGGAATGTCTTGTCAAGAGCCGCCCGGAGGCCGGTTCCTGCACAAAAAAATTTTTGCTCTGCTCCGGAGCCGCGCCCTCAGTCGAATCTCAGGGGAAGAATATTTGCTAAGCATCAGTTCTTTTCGGAACTATGCTTGACCCGACCCCGGCGGCAGGCTACGCTCTTCTTCTCGGAACGGAAAGGAGTACCGGATTCAGGCTTCGGAATGAGGTGAGGATACATTCCGCCGGTATCGTTCACGAGTGTTTTTCTCAAATATAATCGCGCTGTTGCATGTAAGCCGGGCACGGCGCGCGCATAAGGGTTCAGAAGCTTATGATTCGCTTCATCAAAAAACGGGACTCCCGCGTGGTGCCCTTCGATATCGCCAAAATCGATGAGGCAATCTTCCGTGCCGCCAAGGCTCAGGGCGGCACCGATCGCGCCATGTCCCGCAATCTGGCAGATCAGGTTTTCGACATGCTCGAGGCTGAGGGCTGCGACACTCCTGATGTGGAACATGTGCAGGACCTGGTGGAAAAGGTCCTCATTGAAGCCGGGCATGCCCGTACTGCCAAGGCCTACATTCTTTACCGCAACGAACGTACCCGTGTGCGTGAGATGAAGACCGGCCTCATGAATACGCTGAAGGATCTGTCCTTCACCGATGCCAAGGAGCTCGACCTCAAGCGTGAGAACGCCAACATCGACGGCGACACTCCCATGGGCACCATGCTGCGCTACGGCAGCGAGGCCGCCAAGGCCTTCTACAAGAACTATCTGCTCTCGCCCGAATACAGTCGTGCGCATGAGGAAGGCGACATTCACATTCACGACCTCGACTTCCTCTCTCTCACCACGACCTGCTGCCAGATCGACATCAAGAAGCTCTTCAACGGCGGCTTCAACACCGGTCACGGTTTTCTGCGCGAGCCCAACAGCATTCAGTGCGCGAGCGCCCTGGCCTGCATCGCCATTCAGTCCAACCAGAACGACCAGCACGGCGGTCAGAGCATTCCGAATTTCGAATACGGTCTTGCTCCGGGCGTGGCCCGCAGCTTCATCAAGAATCTTGATCTTGCGCTCGACATGCGCGATCAGCCCGAAGACTTCCGCAACGAGGTGAAGGCCGCCCTGCGCAGCAGAGCCTTCCCCACGGGCGAATATGCCTCCTTCCGCTCCATTCTTAATGAAGAAGGACTGGCTTTCGTGCGTGAACAGCTCATGAAGAAGCTGTCTGCGGAAGAGGCTTCCCATGTCATCGACAAGGCCGTTGCCAAGACGGACAGGGACACCTATCAGGCCATGGAAGGGCTGCTCCACAACCTGAACACCATGCACAGCCGTGCGGGTGCGCAGGTGCCGTTCAGCTCCATCAACTACGGCACGGACACCTCTCCCGAAGGCCGCATGGTCATCAAGAACACCCTGCTGGCCGAAGATGCCGGTCTCGGCAACGGGGAAACACCCATCTTCCCCATTCACATCTTCAAGGTTCGCGAAGGCTACAGCTTCAACCCCGAAGATCCCAACTACGACCTGTTCAAGCTGGCCTGCCGGGTTTCCGCCAAACGCCTGTTCCCGAACTTCTCCTTCATGGATGCGCCGTTCAACGCCCCGTATCTCAAGGGCGACGATCCCAACCATGAAGTGGCCTACATGGGCTGCCGTACCCGTGTCATGGCCAACCGCTATGATCCCGAGCGGGAAACCACCTTCGGACGCGGCAATCTTTCGTTCACGTCCATCAATCTGCCCCGTCTGGGACTCAAGCATCGCGGCGATGTGGAAGGCTTTTTCGAGGAACTCAACGAAAAGATCGATCTCGTGTTCGGTCAGCTGCTTGAGCGCCTTGAAATTCAGAGCCACAAGCGCTGCCGCAACTATCCCTTCCTCATGGGCCAGGGCATCTGGCTGGACGCCGACGAGCTTGCTCCCGGCGACGAGGTGGGCGAAGTGCTCAAGCACGGCACCCTGACTACCGGATTCATCGGTCTTGCCGAATGCCTGAAGGCGCTCATCGGCGTGCATCACGGCGAATCCGAGGAAGCACAGGAGCTGGGTCTGCGCATCGTGCGCACCCTGCGTGAGCGCGCCGATGCCAAGGGAGAGGAAACCGGCCTGAACTTCACCGTGATCGCCACCCCCGCCGAAGGCCTTGCCGGCCGCTTCGTCAAGTACGACCGCAAGCGTTTCGGCAACATTCCCGGCATCACCGACAGGGATTACTACACCAACTCCTTCCACATTCCGGTGTACTTCCCCATCAATGCCTTCAACAAGATCCGTCTGGAAGCTCCGTATCATGCCTACACCAACGGCGGTCACATCAGCTATGTGGAAGTGGACGGTGACCCGCTCAACAATCTTCAGGCCTTCGAGGACATCGTCAAGGCCATGAAGGAAATGGGCATCGGCTACGGCTCCATCAACCATCCCGTCGACCGTGACCCCGTGTGCGGATACACCGGCATCATCGGCGATGTCTGTCCGCGTTGCGGCAGACATGACGGCGAAGGCATTCCTCTCTCCGTACTGAAGCAGATCAAGGGCTACATTCACGACAGCCGCAGCAGCGACGAACGCAGCGAAGCCCCTGACAGAATAGCCAATATCAAACTTTAAGGAGCGTCTCATGATCCATTGCAAATCCGATGTGGCCGCTGCCACCGATCAGATCCTTGTCGGAACCAATGTCAAGTTCGAGCGTATCCGCCGCATCACCGGTTACCTCGTAGGCACGCTCGACCGCTTCAACGACGGCAAGGCCGCTGAAGAACGCGATCGTGTCAAGCATTGCAGCATGGACAGCTGGAAGTAAGCTTCCTGCGTCATGCCGATGAAAAAGGCGGGGACGGACTATCAGGTCCGTCCCCGCCTTTTCGCATGCGTCTTTCAGCGGCGGAAAGCGGCGGCTCTGTGCAGAGCTTTTATGTGTTCAGAACAGGCTCAGCTGGCTTGCCGTGGTTTTGGTTCGTCTGGTCAGCTTCACGGCGTGGAAATGGGACAGGGGCAGCAGCGGAGAGGGCGGCAGCGCCAGCGTATGGCCGTACAGGGTGCGGCTTGCGGCCGAGGAGAGGAATACCGCTTCCGAAGCGCGCGTGATGCCCACATAGAGCAGGCGTTCCTCTTCCTCCACGGGGGGCGGCGTGAAGTCGTCGGGCTTGTTCAGAAGAGCGCCGACGCCGCGGAAGGGCAGAAGTCCGTCCTCCATGCCGGGAATGAATACAGCCTTGAATTCCAGCCCCTTGGAGGCGTGCATGGTCATGAGCTGCACGTATTCGGCCTGACCGCGCACCATGTCGATGTCCCGACGGAAGGAGACGAAGGAAAGAAGCTCCGGCCAGCCGCCGTGATCCTTCCATGCCTGACGGAGCCGTCTGAACGCCCTGGATTCGGCAAAAAGCGGGTCGAATCTGCTCGGGCAGCGGGCAAGCACGGCGTCGGGGCCCTGATCCCAGACGTCTTTCGTGAGTCCGTCGAGCACGTCGTCTCCCTTATCGTCGCGGACGGGAGCGCTGCCGGCCATGGCCGCCAGAAGCGGGAAGCGGCTGGCATCCAGAAAGGCGGCTTCCTTCCGGGAATGTTCCTCGTCCCGGCAGAAGCGCGCGGCGGCCTGAAGCACGGCGTCCACTCTCTCATCCGCCCAGAAGGCGTCGCCTTCCGGCGCCGAGCAGGGAATGCCGCGCTTTTCCAGCGCCGCCCGGATGGGCGGAATGAGGGCCTTGATGCGGCAGAGTACGGCAATGTCGCCGGGACTGCAGGATCCGTATTCCAGATGACAGCCTGCCAGCGTTTCATGCATGTCGGCCTGCTGATGGGAGGTGCCGCCGATGAGATAGGCTATGCGGTCGGCTATCCAGGCGGCCTCGCGTTCGGCATTCGGCGCGCCCATCCACTGAAGGGTGGCGGAGTAGCCGGTGGCGGATGTCAGTTCGCCGCAGGCGCCGTGTCCGGCCAGAGCGTCGTGTCCGGCTTCCAGAATGGCGGCTGCGGAACGATGGCTTTCCGTCAGGCCGAGTACCTGAATCTGAGGCCAGCGGCTGCGCAGCGCCTCTTCAATGCCGGAATCCGCGCCTCGGAACCCGTAGATGGACTGATCCGGATCGCCGATGCCGAAAAAGCCCGAACCGTCGGCAGGCGTGAGCGCTTCCACCAGAGCTTTCTGCAGGGGAGAAAGGTCCTGCACTTCGTCCACCAGAAGATGCTTCCAGTGCTTGGAGGCTCCGTAGTTTCTGCTTTTCAGCTCGGCCAGCCAGGTTTCGGGAAGGTCGGTGTAGTCGGCAAGGCCGCGCTCCTTTTTCCAGAGCCGGTAACGCTCCGCAAAAGGCGCGAGTTCGTCGGGCATGCTCAGCGTTTCCCGGGCCAGTTCCAGCCGGTCATAGAGCTTCGAGGCTTCCTTGCCCTCCAGCATGGGATTGGCGGCGGCAAAGGCTTTGCGCGCACCTTCTTCGGAAAGCACCACCGGCGCTTCTCCGGGCCATCGCTTCAGGGCCAGAGCATGCAGCGTGTCGGTTTCCGGCAGCTCCTGCTCCGTTTCTGCCTTCAATACGTCGCGCAGCGCTGCGGCAAGACGCGTGCGCATCTCCTCGGCCGCGCGGCGGGTAAAGGTGACGGCCACGATGTCGCGGGCCGGAACGCCGGAACTGAGCAGGCGTACAAGCCTGCCGACAAGGGTGCGCGTTTTGCCTGCGCCCGGTCCGGCAAGTACCAGCACGGGGCCGGGACCGGCGTTCAGCGCCGCCTTCTGCATGGGGCTGAAGGAATCCAGAGAAAAGGAAGAAGAGGCCGGGCGTCCGGCTTCCATGCCTTCCGCAGAAGCTGCGGCGGCCGCAGGTTCGCCGTCACTTGTCAGAGTTTTTTTTTGTGCCTTCTTTTCTCTGGGCAGAGGCGTTCTGCGCGCGGCGGGAACCTTCTCCAGCAGGGAAGGCGCCTGTTCCTTTTCCTCGAAGAGACGGATGACGCCGTATTCGCCGTCATAGCCTGCGTGGCGGATCACTTTGCCCGCCCGCATGCGGGCCACGGCTTCGCCCAGTTCCGGCCAGATCCTGCGCAGGTCGTCTTCGGGAACATCCTGCAGAACGGCCATTTCCGAGCCGAACCGGTTCAGAAGATCGGCGTATTTTTCCTGCGTCTTTCTGGTCTTTGCTCTGCAGTGCAGAAGCTCTCCGAGAATTTCCGGCAGCGGAATGAGCGACTGGAAGTCCTTGCCGGGGCAGGGAGGTTCCTGCCTGTCTGCAAGGGCGAGCACTCTGTGCAGCACGCCCACGGTGAGAGGCTTGCCGCATACGGGGCAGATGTTGCCGAGTTTCATGCATTCCGCAGGTTCCAGTACCACGCCGCAGGCGCGGTGACCGTCGAGATGGTATTTGCCTTCTTCGGGGAAGAATTCCAGCGTTCCGGCATAGGCGGTTTCGCCGTTTTTGCCGTGCAGGGCGTCGAATATGCCGTCGTAGCTGACTTTTCCGTGGAAGAGCGTGGCTTCGCGGGCGAGATTTTCTCCGGAGTGGGCGTCGGAGCTTGAGACCATGCGTAGTCTGTCGAGGTGGCTCCAGCAGCGGTTCATGTCCGGATCGGAGGAAAGGCCGGTTTCCGCCGCAAAAATATGGGGAGTGAGATCCTCGAAGCATTCATCCAGACTGTCGAAGCCGGATTTGGAGCCGAACAGAGCGAACCACGGCGTCCAGATATGGGCGGGGATCATGTAGGCGCGCGGAATCTCCAGAACCATGGCGAGAAGATCCTTCACGTCCAGTCCGAGAATGGGACGGCCGTCGGACTTCAGATTGCCGATGGCTTCCAGCTTCTCGCAGAGCCTGTCCGCCGACTCGAAGTCCGGAACGTAGACAAGACTATGTATCTTGCGCACCGCTCCGTTCTTTTTGTAGATAGAACTGATCTCCGCTTCCAGCATGAAGCGGGGTTCGTGAGGTTCCAGTCCGGCCAGATGGGGGATTTCGCGGGCGACGTCGTCGCGGGAAAGCGGCGTTTTCAGGCGCAGCAGTCCGCTTTCCTCGTCGAGCTCGAGGGATTCCTGCAGTTCCTTCCGCCATACGGGATGCGTGAAGTCTCCCGTGGCCAGAACGTCGATGCCCTTGGCGCCCGCCCATGCCGCCAGATGGGGAAGAGTGAGGCGCGAACTTGTGGCCCGGGAAAAACGGGAATGGATGTGCAGATCTGCTCGGAACATGGTTTACTCACGACGGAAAGAAGGAAAAAGAAACGGAATGCGGATCATGTTCCGGAGATCGGAACGGATGTTCCGTTATAGCGGGAAAGGTCGTGTTCCGCAATGACATCAACGCGAAGGAGCATACGTGAGAGCGGAGGAGGATCACAGGGAGGGCGCGGCCTTTCCTTCGGGAGTGGAGCAGCCGGAAGGCAGTTTCCGCTTCAGCGGCGATGCGTTGCTGCTGGCGGATTTTGCCGTGGAATGCGCCTTGCCGCCGCAGGCAGTTTTTGCCGATCTCGGCACGGGATGCGGCGTGGTGGCGCTGGCGGCGCTGCGCAGCATGCCTCTGTGTCGCGGCGTAGGGCTGGAGATTCAGCCGCCTCTTGCTGCCGCCGCCTGCCGCAATGCCGCAAGGCTCGGGCTGGAGGAGCGCTTCTGCGTTGTTGAAGGAAGCGTATCGGACGAGGCGGCGCTGCGCAGTCTCCGCGCCCGGTTGCGCCCGGAAGCGGGCGGGAGTGGAGACGCTCTTCCGCTTTTTGACGCCGTGCTCTGCAATCCTCCGTGGCGAAGGGAAGGGGCCGGACGCGTGCCGCCTTCCGCCATGCGCCGGACGGCGCTTTTCGGCACGGAGCGGACCTTTCCGGACTTTTTTTCCGCTGCGGATGCGCTGCTGAAGAATGCGGGACAGCTGGTGGTGGTAAGCGGCGCGGAGCGCACGGCGGATCTTCTGGCGGCCCTGCCGGAAAGACTGCGGCCGGAACGCATGCGCTTCGTGTTCACGAGGCGGGACGCTCCGGCCACATTCGTGCTTCTGTCGGCAAGAAAGAACGGTCGCGGCGCGCTTCGCGTGGAGCGGCAGGAATACTGAACCCTTCCCCGGGCGCGCTGCATGAAGCGGCGAGGAGAAGAGCCTGCGGCGCTGCCGCACACCCTCAGCGTTCCGACCAGATGAGCCTTTTGTTTTTGATGTTGAGTCTGCCGAGAGGCAGCGAATTCCAGCGGAGCAGGGCCGTACGTTCTTCCTTGCGGATGCCGTCGGGAGCGGGAAGGCTCTGTCCCTGCAGAAGTCCGGAGATGATTTTCAGACCTTCGGCTCCTTCGAGATCGACATGCGCTCCCGGTCCTTCGATGCGGACGCGGGGAGAAAGTCTCACGTCGCCGTTTTTGCCCGCCTTGCCCATGTACAGCCCCTGCCAGTGCAGCGACTCGGGCAGCCGTGCCAGTGCCTGAACCGGCAGCGCGTGAAGGCTGCCGCCGAAGATGCCTATTTCGGCGTGAACGAGCCTCGGATCAAGGCCCAGCTGCCGGAGTCTTCCTTCATCGACGACTTCGGCCTGCACGGGCTGTTCGGTGTAGGGCACGGGGCCTTCGCTGCGGCCGGGCTTGCGCAGCCTCGCGACGAAGAAGCCCTGAGTGTCGCCCATTTTCGGAGAAAGACACCAGACGCCCTCGCATCCCTGCGGAGGCTGAAGATCGAAGCCCGAAACGTCGCCGAGCGCTTCCAGTTCGAGGCCGAGTTCTTCTCTGGCGAAGATGACCTGCTTTTCGTTTTCCTCCACGTCCGTGGTGCAGGTGGAGTAGACGACCACCCCTCCGGGGCGGAGCAGTCTTTCGGCCTCGCGCAGCAGATCCTTCTGCAGGCGGATGAGCGGCGCCACCTTGTCGTCCTTCCAGATGTCCATGACCTTGGGATTCTTTTCCACGGTGCCCCAGCCGGAACAGGGAGGGTCAAGCTGGATGAAGTCCCACGAGGCGTCGGGCAGGGGAAGCTTTTCCCCGCTCTGGCAGCAGGTCGCCGTCTGGGTGAGGCCCATGACGTGCAGGTTGCGCCGAAGATTGGCAAGCCGTACGGCGGAAGGCTCGTTGCCGAGCACCAGACCGTGCGGCCCCACCAGCCAGGCCAGCTGACTGGTTTTGCTGCCCGGACTGGAGCACATGTCCAGAACAGCCGCGCCCTTCGGAGGATTGAGGGCGATGGGCGGAAGCATGGAGGCTCTGTCCTGAATGTAGATCAGTCCGAAAAAGCCGGCCAGACTGTTGCCCAGAGGCCCCGGTCCCTCGATCAGACGTCGTGCGGGCAGGAAAAAGGGATCGTCTTCAAAGCGGAAACCCTGAAGGCGGAGCATTTCCTCGACAAGAGGAATTTCCTCGGGAGCGCAGGCGAAGCGGAAGGAACGTCGTGCTGTAGTCATGGTCACCGTAGGATCATAGGTATGGGCTTGCTGTTACAAAAAAGTGGAGGGCGGTGCTGTTGCCGTTTGGGGCGAGAAAGTGTAGAGTGCCTTGCAAATCCTTCAAGGAGTATGTTATGTCCAGACGATTTCTGCCCGCTGTATGGGCATTTACCCTTCTGTTCCTGATGATGCAAGTGCCCGCGATGGCGGCCAGCTATGTGGTGGCTCCTTTCACGGTATCCGGAGAACAGGGCTATTCTTATCTTTCTCAGGCTGTTCCGTCCATGCTTACGTCCCGCCTTTTCCTTCAGGGAAAGTTCGAGCCTGTGGCCCGTCAGGATTCCGCATTGAAGGAAAGTGCTCCCACCTCCACGGATGCCGCAACCGCCTTCGGTCGTCGTTTCGGCGCGGACTATGTGGTGTGGGGCAGCGTGACCGTCATGGGCGATCAGGCCAGCCTTGATGTGAGCGCCCTTTCGCCCAACGGAAAGGTCTGGAAGGAATCCTCCACCACTGCGGTGAACTCCCTCATCGGCGGCCTGCAGAACGTGGCCGACAGCATCAATGTGGAAGTGTTCGGCCGCACCGACGTGAGCCGTGCCGCGGCTCCCGCCTCCGGTTCTCCCAACAGCGCCTTCCTCATGAACGAGACCCGCGGACGGGTTCAGGACAACGCCTATCTCAATCCTTCCCTGCGCTATCAGGGTTCCGAGAGTGAAAGCGCTCAGATCCGCAGCCAGATGATCGGCTTTGAATGCCTGGGCATGGAAGTTGCCGACATCGACGGCGACGGCAACAACGAAGTGCTTCTGCTCAACGACAATTCGCTGAATGCCTACGTCTGGAAGGACGGCAACAAACTTGTGGAAATCGGCGAATATCGTCTTCCCTCTTCCATGAAGCCCGTGCTGGCCCGTCACTACATGCAGGACGGCAAGAACTACATCATTCTTTCCGGCTATGAATCGAGCGACACCAACGCCTACTCTCAGGTGCTGCAGTTCTCCCAGGGCAAGTTCCGCGTGGTCGTGCGCAATGTTCGCCGTTATCTGAACGTGGTCAACCTGCCTCCTCTCTATGCTCCGGCGCTCATCACTCAGGACAGCGACCGCAGCAAGGTGGTCAGCGGCGCCGTGTACGAGGCCCGCATCAGAGGCGATGAAGTGGTGCGCGGCAGCAAGCTTTCCAACCTGCCCAAGCAGGCCACGGTGTTCAACTTCGCCTGGATTCCCGCCGATCGCGGCAAGCGCGGCGACCATCTCGCTCTCATTGCCGAAAACGAAACGCTGGTCACCTACGATGCCCGCGGCAACCGTCTTGCCGGAACGGAAGATACCTACAGCGGCAGCTCCGTGTATGCCGTCGGCGACCGCGGCATAGGCTCTCTCGCTTCCAGCGGTGAAAGCTCCGACGCCGTTCTGTACTACATTCCCATGCGTATGCCCGTGGTGGACCTCGACCGTGACGGTCGCCACGAACTTATCGTGAACAAGCCCGTTACCGCCGCCGGAAAGCTGTTCTCCAACTACCGTACCTATCCTCAGGGTGAAATTCATGCCATGCTGTGGAACGGCATGGGCATGGAACTTCTCTGGAAGACCCGCCGCATCAAAGGCACGGTGTGCGACGTGAGCGTGGCCGACGTGGACAACAACGGCAAGGTGGACCTTGTGGTGGCCGTCAACGCCTATGCCGGACTCTCCTCGGGCGTGAAGACCCGTTGCGCCGTGTACATGTATCCGCTGGATACCACGATGGTCAACGCCAGGCCCAACTATCAGGAATAACATCTGCTTTAGGATTTCGGGGGAACCATGTCGGACAAGACAGAGTCGAACATACTGCCGGAAGTCACGTTTTCCACCTTTGTGCTCTCCCTTGCCTCTTCGGCGCTGGTACATCTTGGAGAGGTGCCCAATCCGGAAACCGGCGGCACGACCCGCAACGAGGCTCTGGCCCGTAACGCCATCGACGTGCTGACCATGCTCGACGACAAGACCCGGAACGGACTTACCCCCGAGGAAAGCAAGCTCATGCGCGACGTTCTCTATGAACTGCGCATGAAGTTCGTGGCCCGGTCCTGATTTTTCTTCCCTTTCAGCGGGCCGGATCTTCCGGCCCTTTTTTTCGGAGTACTGCCATGCTGCGAGCCGGTCTGGTCGGCGTTACGGGTTATACCGGGATGGAACTCTCCCGTATTCTGGCTTCTCATCCTTCCATCAGACTGACGGCGGCCACGTCGCGTCAGGATGCGGGGAAGAGGCTCGACGCCGTGTATCCTTTCCTGCAGGGACTTCCCGGGGCGGACGTGACGCTCATTGAGCCTGATGTCCGGGCTCTGGCCGAGGCCTGCGATGTGGTTTTCCTTGCCGTGCCTCACGGCGTGGCCATGGAAACCGGAGCCGCCCTGTATGATGCGGGCGTGAAGGTCGTCGATCTGTCGGCGGATTTCCGTCTGCGCGACGCCGAAGTGTACGAGGCGTGGTACAAGCCCCACACCCGTAAGGACTATCTTGCCCATGCCGTATACGGCCTGCCCGAAATCTACGGCAGCCAGATCCGTCAGGCGCGTCTGGTGGCCAATCCCGGCTGCTATCCCACTGCGTCCATTCTGGGCCTGTACGCGGCGCTCAAGGGCGGCATCGTGCATACGGACGACATCATCATCGACGCCAAGTCCGGCACCACCGGCGCGGGCCGCAAGGCCGTGGTCAGCTCCCTGTTCTGCGAGGTGGCCGATTCCTTCCGCCCCTACAACATCGGCGGAAAGCATCGTCATACGCCGGAAATCGAGCAGGAACTCTCCGTGGCGGCCGGCGCTGCCGTGACGGTTTCGTTCAATCCCCATCTTCTGCCCATCAGCCGCGGCATTCTTGCCACCATCTATACGCGGCTGACCAGTCCGCTTTCGCAGGCCGACGTGCAGGCCATGTACGAGGACTTCTGGAAGGACAGCCCCTGGGTGCGCGTCATGCCTGCGGGCAGACTGCCTGAAACCCGCAACGTTCGCGGAACCATGTTCTGCGACATCGCCGTGACCGTGGATGAGCGCACGGGCCGCCTCATCATCACTTCGGCCATCGACAATCTCTGCCGCGGAGCTTCCGGGCAGGCCGTGGCCAACGCCAATCTCATGTTCGACCTGCCCGTGAATACGGGACTGAACTTCGCGCCGCTGGTTCCGTAATCTTCCGGCGGACGCTTCCGGGATTCCGGGGAAGATTTGCGTTTTCCCATGGCGGGGCGCAGCACGGCCGGAATACGCCGCAAGCGCTCCGCAAAGATGCCCGGACTGGTCCTCGTTGATATTCTGCAGAAAAAAGGGGGAACGGCAATAATTGCCGTTCCCCCTTTTCCTGTACGATGAACTCCGGACAGGCCGGAACCGGATCAGATCTTGTTGGAGCTGCCGAGCACGTTGCGGATCTTGCGCTGAACCATGTCCTTCACCGCTTCACGGGCGGGCTTGAGATAGGCGCGGGGATCGAAGGCTTCGGGATTTTCGGCCAGGAACTTGCGGACATGAGCCGTCATGGCGAGGCGGATGTCGGAGTCGATGTTGATCTTGCAGACGCCGGACTTGGCGGCCTTGCGCAGCATGTCTTCCGGAACGCCCTTGGCATTGCCGAGCTTGCCGCCGTACTGGTTGGCCATTTCCACGAATTCCTGCGGAACGCTGGAGGCGCCGTGCAGCACCAGCGGATAGCCGGGCATCATGGCGGAAATCTTGTCGAGGCGTTCAAAGTCGAGCTTGGCTTCGCCCTTGAACTTGTAGGCGCCGTGGCTGGTGCCGATGGCGATGGCGAGAGAGTCGCAGCCGGAACGCTGGGCGAATTCCACGGCCTGATCGGGATCGGTGTAGATGCTGTGGTCGGACGTGACGTGTTCCTCCACGCCGGCCAGACGGCCGAGTTCGGCTTCTACCCACACGCCGCGGTCATGGGCATATTCCACGACCTTCTTCGTGACGGCGATGTTTTCCTCAAAGGGCAGGTGGGAGCCGTCGATCATGACGGAGCTGAAGCCGCCGTCGATGCAGGCCTTGCACAGTTCAAAGTCGGGGCCGTGATCGAGATGCACCACGACCGGAAGGTCGGTTTCCTCGAGGGCAGCCTCCACCAGCTTCATGATGTAAACCTGACCGGCATACTTGCGCGCGCCGGCGGAAACCTGCAGGATCAGCGGCGAACGCTCTTCCGCGCCGGCCTGCATGATGCCCTGTATGATTTCCATGTTGTTGACGTTGAATGCACCGATGGCATAGCCTTCCTTGTAGGCTCGGGCGAACATCTCTTTGGGAGTGGTGATAGGCATGGCTTCCCTCCGGGGAGCGGGTATCAATGTCATGGAGAGGGGCAGACAGACAAAAGAATCCTCTCCCTTTCTTTGTTCCTTTTGTATCCGCAGTAAAGATTTTTCGCAAGGGATGGCGGCGGAAAGAGAGCTTCTTTCGTGAATTAAGAGTGAATCCGTTCCCACAGGCTGTTTTCGTTCAGCATCTTTACGGTTTCTGTGTCGTTGAGATCAATGGAGAGCGGCGAAAGCGTGGCCCAGCCTTTGTGCAGCCAGCTTTTGTCGGTTCCTTCGTCTTCAAGCCTGAAGTGCTGGAAGGGATCAATCATCCAGTAGTATTCCTGTCCTCGCGGGGAAACGCGCCGTTCATAGGAATCCAGACAGGCCCAGTCGGTACTGTGCCTGCATACCTTGAGGCCGCGGATCTGATCCGCTGGGCAGTCGGGCAGGTTGAGATTGTACACGCGGTGCAGGGGAAGGTGCTGCCAGTCCATGGCGGCAGCCACGCGCGCCACGAGATCGGCATGCTCCTCAGTCACGCCGACATGGGAACAGTGGGAAACGGCCAGCGTGGGAAGTCCGTACATGGCGCCCTGAATGGCGGCGCCCACGGTGCCGGAGAAAAAGACGTCCTGACCCGCGTTCGGACCGAAGTTGATGCCGGAAACGATGAGATCAGGCTTGAATTCGGGCATGAGACCGCGCAGTGCAAGAATGACGCAGTCTGCCGGGGTTCCGGCCACGGCTACGCCTTCGAAGGGGCCGCCTGCCGCATCGGGCAGCGTGACGTTTCGGGTGAGAATGGGGCCGTGCACGGTCAGGCAGCATCCGGCTCCGGAATGCTGTTCGGCGGGGGCCACGGCCCGCACGTCGTGCCCTGCACGGCGGAGGGCGGCGTAGAGATGATGCAGGTTCCGGCTGTATATTCCGTCGTCATTGCTGATCAGTATGCGCATGGTGGCTCCGAGATGCCGGCAAAAGGCTTTGACAATCGAAGCCCCGGCAAGATAGTTGAAGGAAAAGAAGTATGTCCCTGGAACGGCGTCTGCGCCGTGTCCATGTTTTTTTGTATAAAACGGGAATCAAAAGTCAATTCTTCCGAGGACAGCATGACGGAACATCAGAAAATAAGCCGTATGGCGGCCGGAGATGAGATTTCTTCCATTTATCTCGTTGCGCTCGCCTCCCTTCAGCAGTCCCGCAACGGACCGTACTGGAGACTGGAACTGAAGGACGCGAGCGGCTCGCTGGAAGCCAAGGTATGGAGCCCGCTCAGCCTCTCCTTCTCCTCGCTTGCGGCCGGTCAGATGGTGCAGGTGGAGGGCAGGGTTTCCCTGTATCGCGATCAGCTTCAGCTCACGGTGGACGCCATGCGCGTTCTGGACGACGACGAGATCGCGGCGCTTCCGCTGGAGGAGTACATGCTTTCCAGTCCGCGTCCTGCGGCGGACATGCTTGAAGACGTCGAGCAGCTGTGCGACCGGGTGCTTACCCACAAGCCGTGGAAGAAATTCATGCGCTCCGTTCTTTCCGACAAGCGGATACGTCCGCTTCTGCTCAAGGCTCCGGCGGCCAAGTCGGTGCATCACGCCTATGCCGGCGGTCTTCTGGAGCACATGCTTTCCGTGGCACAGCTGTGCATGCTCATGGCGGATCACTATCCCGAGCTGGACAGGCAGACGCTTCTTGCCGCCGCTCTTCTGCACGACATCGGCAAGATCGATGAAATGGGAGGGCTGCTGGTAACGGAGTATACGGACGAGGGGCGTCTTCTCGGACATATCGTGCAGGGCATCGTCATGCTTGAGCCGTATCTGCGCAAGTCCGGGCTGGGGCCGGAACTTATCATGCATTTCAAGCATCTTATCGCCAGTCATCACGGGGAGGTTCAGTTCGGGGCCGTCCGCGAGCCTTCAACGCCCGAGGCCTTCGTGCTGCATCATGCCGACAACGTGGATGCCAAGCTGGCCCAGTGCCGCGGCGTGCTGCCTGCATCCGACGAGGGAGACGGCGTCGTCTGGAGCGCGTATCAGTCGCTTCTCGGCCGCAGCATCTGCCGTCCTGCGCATACGCCGGAAGAGCAGCCTGCCGCCAGAGTATCCCGGCAGGAAAAAAAGGAATCCCGGCAGGAGGAAAGACAGTGTTCGTTACTGTAGAGGGCGTGGAAGGTGCAGGCAAGAGCACGCTTCTGCATCTGCTCGGTCGCGAGCTGGAGAGCCGCGGCATATCCTTCATTCGTACGCGGGAGCCCGGCGGATGCGGTCTTGGGGCGAATCTCAGACCGATTCTGCTGGACGTGTCGAGTCGTCTGGACAGCCGTGCCGAACTTTTTCTCTTTCTGGCCGATCGCGCCCAGCATGTGGCCGAGACCATCCGTCCGGCGCTGGAGCGGGGAGACTGGGTGCTGTGCGACCGCTATGCCGACTCCACCATAGCCTATCAGGGCTACGGGAGAGGCATGGATGTGGAGCATCTGCAGATGCTCAACGACTACGCAACGGGAGGCCTGTGGCCGGACAGAACGCTTCTGCTGGATCTGCCCGTGGAAACGGGACTTGCGCGGGCACTCGCCCGCAACGGTCGTGAGGGCCTGAGCGCGAGCGAAGGACGCTTCGAGGCCGAGGAGAGGGCGTTTCATCAGCGTATACGGGACGGCTTTCTGGCACGGGCGGCACGCTGGCCGGAACGGTTCAGAGTGCTGGATGCGGCGTCTGAGCCGGAAATTCTTTTGAAGCAGGCGCTCTGCGCCCTGGGGCTTGAAGTGCGGGGATGACCGGTTCGACTGTTTCCGGCAGGGAAGCGGAGGCATGGTGCATGAGTTCTGCCGGGGCTTCGACTCGGAAAGGATTCCGACAGAAGTCTGCCGGAGAATTATTCACCATGCTCCGGTTTTATGAAGTGTTCTTCATATAGGTTCTGGCTCTGTAGCGGAAGGTCGAACGGGCCATGCCGCAACGTCTGGCGGCTTCCGAGGTGTTGATCTCGCCGTTTTTCCACAGCGCGTAGATGCGGGGAAAGGTTGTGGGAAGAGGCCGGGGCTGACGGCCGAAACGGATGCCGTTGATCTTGGCTGCGGCAATGCCTTCGGCCTGGCGTCTGCGTATGTTTTCCCGCTCGCTCTGGGCCACGAAGGAGAGAACCTGAAGCACGAGATCGGCAATGAAGGTACCGAGCAGATCCTTGTCGCGTCTGGTATCAAGAAGGGGCATGTCGAGGACCAGGATGTCCACCTTCATATCCTTGGTGAGCAGGTGCCACTGCTGCTGGATTTCCTTGTAGTTCCTTCCCAGCCTGTCGATGCTCGTGATGCAGATCTGATCTCCGGGCTTCAAGCGTCTGAGCATGGCCCGGTACTGGGGCCGATGAAAGTCCTTGCCTGATATCTTATCAATGAAGATGTGTTTTTCCGGGATGTTCTGTTTCTGCATGACCAGACACTGACGGGTTTCATTCTGGTCTATGCTGGAGACCCGGATATATCCATACGTTTTTCCCATGAGCCTATCTCTCTGATTTAAAAGATGAAGGACGCGCCGCGCATGATCGCGGCGTATTTTTTATCGGCAGAAAACGGGCTGCATCGGTACAGACACGGCCTTTTCTCTGCAACGGATTTGCGAAAGGCCTTGAGGGCGGGCCAATGTCAGGGAGGAGAAGCTCGCGGCCCGGTATTGCACGGGCTCGTAAGGCTCGGCGGAAGAGAAAGACGTCCGTTTTTTTTGGGGGACGGGCGTCTATGGGGCCTTTTATCGGCAAAAGGTTCTCTGATGTCCGCAGATGCGGGAGGCTCTTCTGAAATGTGCAGGTTCTCAGAAGCGGCAGATGCCCTGATGTCGGCCATTTCTGTTTCTCCTTTTGGCCGGGAACTCCCGGGATGAAGGTGTCATTTAAGGAGCATAACGAGCGATCTTGCGGAAATAAAACGATTTTTTTGTGCCGATACTCTTGATTTTCTTGCACTCCTTGCGGCGCTTTCCTTTCGGGATGAAAGATTTTTTCGGCACAAGTCGGACGAGCTTGGGGAAGATTTGAAAAAGCGACCGGAGGCGTGCAGCGGTCCGGGAATGGGCGTTTGGGATGGGATATTCTTCGGTATGGTCGAATGAGGCCGAGAGATCTTTGCTGCCGTTGTGGTATGGCTGCGAAAAAGAAAGCGCGCGAGCGGAACGCGTAAAGGCGTTAAAAGAAAAATCCCGTGAAGGTGTTCACGGGATTTTCGTCAATATGGTGGTGGAGGCGGGGAGAGTCGAACTCCCGTCCGAGAAAGGTCCACGCAAGGCCTCTACAGGTTTAGTCTGCGTACGAATTTTCGCCTCAGGAGTTGCCCGCAGACGGGCGTCCGTCAGTTATCCTGCCGTAAGCTCCTCGCGCGCGTCCCGGTCGGAACAGACGCTCGCCAGTCCGATGAATTGGCGCCTTGGCGACGTATCGGACGTCGGCCGCTTCGGCGTGACGGTCTATGCCGTCAGGGTGCCCGGCTGCTTACGCAGCGTAGGCGTAGTCGTAATCGTTGTTGGCAATTACTTTGTTGCCGCTTTTAACGAGGCCAGCGGCGCCTCGACCTGCAACCCCGGCTTCCAGCATCCCCGTCGAAACCAATGCGCCCCCAGAAGAGACTTTCCGTCGAGAGGAAAACCGGCGCTCCTGCAGAGGAGCGCTTCCGGTGTCTTTTAAATATAGCCATGTTTCCGCAGTCTGTAAAGAATGGCTGTCGGAAGAAAAAAATGTCGTCGGGCGAAAAGAGGAAAATTTTCTGTTGACAAAAAGTTAGATATCGAATTAAAAACAAGGCCGTACAAGTTCGATGTCTGATTATTTGGTGTGAGTGTCCGTCGAACGGGCATGTATTGTCGCTATATAATTCGATGTCGAACTTTATAGCGTTTCTGTGCGAAGTCTCGGGAAAGCACGTCGAGGCAGAATTTTTCGGAATTTTTATTTTCAGTCAGGAGAAACCTATGAACAGAATGATAATGTCCGTTGCGATGGTCGCCGCGTTGTGCATGGGCGGCATGGCTCAGGCTGCCGAGGAGGTACAGGGCCATGTGATCAGCAGGCAGATGGGGAACGTCATTGTGCATGACTATGTAAGCAATACGGGCGGCGCCGCTCAGATCGTGGAAACGGATCGTCTGGTGGTGTTCGACGTGCCCGGCAACGCTCCGCAGAATGCGGACTTCAAGTCCTTTGCGGAGTCTCTCGGCAAGCCCGTGGAAGCCGTAGTCATTTCTCATGGGCACGAGCATCACTGGCTGGGCGTGGACACGCTGTTTCCCGGTGTGAAGGTGTACAGCACTCAGGCTTCCGCCATAAACGGCGAAGCGGGCATGAAGGCGCTGGAGAGCGCCCGTGCGGCCATGGGCGAAGAGATGATTCCCTATACCTCCGTGCCTGAGGTGGAGAGCCTTGCGGACGGAAAGAAGAATCTGGGAGGTGTGGAGTACGAGTTCACGACGCTGCCTGAGCTTGGCGCCAGCATCATTGCGCTTCCTGCCGAAAAAGTGGTCATGACGCATCACCTGGGATATGTGGGCGTGCATGTTCCCATGCCTCCCTTCGATGCCCGTCTGGCCGAACTCAAGAAGCTGCAGAGTGAAGGATATACTTGGATGATCGGCGGACACGGCGTTCCTGCTGAAAGCCATGAACTGATCAAAAAGGTTGCCGAATACTATGGCTTTGTCGATACGACCGTGAAGGATGCCGGAAGCCCCGAAGAAGCGGTGAAGGCCATTGCTGCCCAGTATCCGGATTATGGTCTCGTTCCGCTGCTTGATGTCTTTGTACCCATGCTGATGAAGAAGTAGCGACTGCTGTGAGGCCTCGTTGCGCCCTTCCAGCCTGAGCGGGAAGGGCGTTTTATCTTTCTGGGCGCAGCGGGAGCCGGATTGTACGGCGGCAGGGAACAGGCGTACATGCCGTCGGCCGGAGGGGGCATACCTCGGAGTACGGCCGCTCCGGAGTGTGGCGTTTTTCCGCCCGGCTAGTCGAAATCAGCAAGAAGCGGGGCCAGACTGAAGGAGCCGAGCCGTATGTTGCTGCAGTCCCGGCGCATGCGGGCCACGGCTTCATAAAGATGAGGCGAGCCGATGCCGTTGTGAATGGAACTGTAGGCCTCGATGAAGGCGGCAAGAGAGTCGCATGCCTTGACGAGCTGACCGTCCTTCGGATCGTACCGGTCTTCGTTGTAGCGCGCGTGGAGTTCGGCAAAGCTTTCCACTTTGCGGATGCCGTCTTCGAGACGGCAGGTGTCGTTGAATTCTGATTTTGTGGCCAGACCCAGATAATAGTCCAGGCGTTCCCGGATATGTCCGTAGCCCCCCTTCTCCAGCGGATCGAGAATCTTGCTGTGCAGCTCCTCGGCTTCATACTGATGGATGATTTCGGGCAGCTGAGCCACGGAACGCTTGACGGGCGTGATGATGTCGCGGGTGAGAAGCTCGGCCAGATCGTGGAACAGGCCGCAGTAAAAGTCGTTGATGCGTCGCTGCGGGCAGGCGTCGAGATGCAGACTGAGCAGATAGGAATACACGGCGACGATGAACATGTGACCGAGAACCGACGTGGCGGGAACGCGCGGGGTCTGTGCCCAGCGGATCTGGAAGCGGAGCTGACCGCAGAGATTGGCCATGCGGGCGAGGGCCGTGCCGGATCCGGCGACCAGTTCGTTGACGCCTTCCACGTCCTTGAGCGCCAGCAGGCGTCTGTTGAAGGAGGGACCTATCTCCTTTATTTCCTCGTCGAATCCGTTGAGCGGCTCGATGAGGCTGAATTCCCAGCGGGATGCATACATGTGCGCGGCGCTCAGAATGCGGTCCGCCAGAGAGTCGGCCTCCTCGGCAGGCCGCGTATGATAGGCCACGAGGCGCTGCCAGAAATCCTCATCCAGCGGCCGTATGCGGGGTTCGAGCTCGTTGAGCGTCCATGCGGTGAGTTCGCGGTAATGTTCCTTGTTGGCCTTGATGCGGTAGAAGACCGGCGGCTTGATGTCGGTGATGATGAGGCGGTAGAAGTAGTCGAAAATGCCGCCTTCAATGATTTCAAGGCCGATGCGGCGCTGTTCGTCTTCGGGCATGGCGAGGGTGTTCTGCTGCCAGAGCAGAAAGGCCGTGATCATCTTGTGGGCCTGCTTGTCCAGCTCGAAGAGTTCCACGGGGCGCAGCTTGTCGTTCCATCGACGCATGTCGGCCCCGGAGAAAATGAACTGGAGAAGACTTTTTCTTATGCTCCGCACGGGATTCCTCGCTTGCTTAAAGTTTCGTTTTATGGCAGATACCTTCTTTCGAACGTTCTGGCAAGGGAACGGCGGTCTGGTAGCCGCTCTCAAGGTGCGTTTTGCCGGCTCCCCGTTGCGGGCTCAACGTCTCCGGTTTCCCTTCATGAAAGAACGACTGTAACGAGGAATGTGCTTCCGGCCCTTGTGCGGGAAGCCTTTTTGTGACTACGCCTCTTCAACGGCACACTCATGCGGTTCCGCTCCGCGCGGGACAGGAGATATTTTCATGAAAACTTTCAGCCCGACCCCGGCCGACATCGACCGTCAGTGGTATCTGGTTGACGCCGAAGATCAGATCCTCGGCCGCCTCGCCGCTCAGATCGCTCATCGTCTGCGTGGCAAGCACAAGCCCGAATTTGCTCCCCATATGGACAACGGCGACTTCATCGTGGTGATCAACTGCGAAAAGATCCGCGTGACCGGCACCAAGATGCAGGACAAGTTCTACTACAGCCACTCCGGCTGGGTCGGCGGTCTCAAGGAAGTCAGCCTGGAAAAGCTGCTCGCCTCCAAGCCCGAGGAAGTGCTCCGCAAGGCCGTTCGCGGCATGCTGCCCAAGAACCGTCTCGGCCGCGCCATGCTGAAGAAACTGAAGATTTATGCCGGCGCCGAACATCCTCACGCCGCTCAGGCCCCCAAGCCGCTGACCTTTGAGAAGTAGGAGTCCAGCCATGTCCACCGCTTTTGATTATGGCACCGGCCGCCGCAAGACGGCTATCGCCCGTACCCGTCTCTATCCCGGCTCCGGTCAGATTGAAGTCAACGGCCGTCCCATGGATCAGTATTTCCCCCGCAAGACCCTGCAGATGATCGTCCGTCAGCCTCTTGCCCTCACCAAGCTCACCGAGCAGTACGACATCAAGGTGAACGTTTGCGGCGGCGGCATCTCCGGCCAGGCCGAAGCTGTTCGTCTCGGCATTTCCCGTGCTCTGCTCCAGGCTGATCCCGCTCTGCGCGGCGTCCTGAAGCATGCCGGCCTGCTGACCCGCGATGCCCGTAAGAAGGAACGTAAGAAGTACGGTCTGGCTGCTGCCCGCGCCCGTTACCAGTACTCCAAGCGTTAATCTTCCGATTCTCGCAGTATGGGGCCCGTCGTTTTGCGGCGGGCCTTTTTTATTGCTGAAATCCGGACGAGGGACTGTTCCCTCCCCATAAAACGGTCTTCAAGCTTTGTATGCGGGTACAGAGAAGAGTGCGTTTTTCGGACGGCGTTTGCCTTCCACGAGTCAGGTCTGTGCGGCGGGCAGCCTGAACTGAAGAAAATGCTCAGGCCTTGTTCCGGCGGGTTCAGATGCTGTTCGGACTGACGTCTGGCGTGAGTCCATCCGACAGACTCCCTCAGCCCTCGCCTCTTCACTCTCCCTGCGTTTCCTGACGGCGCTTTTTTCCATAAAGAGGCACACATCTCTTCAATATGCCGTCCTTCACATGCTTTTGGGGGTTCCGGGGCACAGGAGAGGCTGTGAGCGTTGTTTTTGCCTGTGCTGTGTCTTCTTCCGCAAGACATATTCCTGTGCTTGTGAGGGAGCCTGAGCGGCGCAGCTTTATGGCTGCGCTGACGTCACTTTCGCCGCAGTCTCTTGTTTCCCTTGCCGGAAGAATGTTCTCCGGCCCGTTTCGCGGAGTGATTTGAACGCAGATAATGAAAAAGCGGAGTCTTCCTTCAGGAAGACTCCGCTTTTTCATGGTCTTTTACTTTGAACTACAGGCAGCGCAGCTGGGTTTCCGCGTCGAACACGTGGCCGTGGCCCTGACGGGCCGTGAGGCGTATGACGTCGCCGGAAGCGGGGCGCTGGGTGCCCTGGAGGCGCACGATGATGGTTTCGTCGCTCTTGGTCTGGGAATCCTTGCCCATGGGATGGCAGTAGGCCAGCGTATCGGCGCCCAGAGCCTCCACGATATCCACGGTAACGCGAATATCGCCGTCGGGATCGAAGAGCAGATCTTCGCTGCGCAGACCAAGGAGAACGTCACCTCTTCTGCCGTCAATGTTGATGTCGCTCGCCTGTATGCCGGAAAGACGCGTGCCGTCGGCAAGGATGAGCTTGCCGTCTTCCGCCGTGGCATGAATGATGTTCATGGAGGGAGACCCCATGAATTGAGCCACGAACACGGAGGCCGGGCGCATATACACGTCATCGGGCGTGCCGTACTGTTCGATGTGTCCCGCGCGCAGCACGAGGATTTTTTCCGCCAGGGTCATGGCTTCCACCTGATCGTGGGTGACGTAGATACTGGTGGTGGCGAGGCGCTGATGCAGGCGGCGCAGTTCGATACGCATCTGGTTGCGGAGGTTGGCATCGAGGTTGGAGAGCGGTTCGTCGAAGAGAAACACGCTGGGTTCGCGAACGATGGCACGGCCCATGGCCACTCTCTGGCGCTGACCGCCGGAAAGCTGACGGGGCATGCGGGTAAGCAGACCGTCGAGACCGAGAAGCTTTGCCGCCTCTTCGGCACGGCGCTTGCGTTCGTCGGCAGGAATGCCGCGCACCTTCAGGCCGTAGGTGATGTTGTCGTACACGTTCATGTGCGGGTAGAGGGCGTAGTTCTGGAACACCATGGCGATGTTGCGATCCTTGGGTTCCATGTGGGTTACGTCTCTGTCGCCGATGAAAATGGAACCGGAGGTCACTTCTTCCAGACCGGCGATGCAGCGCAGCGCCGTGGACTTGCCGCAGCCCGAAGGCCCTACCATGACCATGAAGGATCCGTCGGGCACTTCGAGGTTGAGCCCGGAGAGAACCTTGTTCTTATTGAAGGTCTTGTCTATATCGCAAAGACGAACATTTGCCATTGTCTTTTCCTTGTACGGGTTACTTCTCGGTTTCCACAAGTCCGCGAACGAAGAGCTTCTGCATGCCAAGTACCACGAGAAGCGGGGGCAGCATGCCCAGAAGCGCCACGGCCATGATCATGTTCCATTCCGGCACGGCGTCGGGAATGCTCACCATGCGCTGTATGCCCATGACCACGGTGTACATGTCTTCCTGATTGGTGACGAGCAGAGGCCACAGGTACTGGTTCCATCCGTAGATGAAGAGCACCACGAAAAGGGCTGCGGTGTTGGTGCGGGAGAGGGGAAGCACCACGTCGACGAAAAAGCGCCAGGGGCCGGCGCCGTCGATGCGAGCAGCTTCCAGCAGTTCCTGCGGAATGGTCATGAACATCTGCCGATACAGGAATGTGGCCGTTGCCGAGGCTATGAGCGGCAGAATGAGGCCGGCATAGCTATCGATGAAGTTCAGCGTTGCCGCCACCTGGAAGGTGGGCACGATACGCACTTCCACGGGCATCATGAGCGTGATGAAGATGAGCACGAAGCAGAGTTCGCGTCCGGGAAAGCGGAAGTACACGATGGCGTAGGCGGCGGTGATGGATATGGCGATCTTGCCGAGAGCTATGCCGAGCGCCATGATGAGGCTGTTGCTCATCATGACCCATACGGGGATGCCGCCTGCGGCCTTGAGGCCCTGCGTAAGAACGGTGGTGAAGTTTTTGATCAGTTCCTCACCGAACCACAGGGGCGTGGAGCTGATGAGCACGTCGTAACTGTGCGAGGTGGCCACAAGCGCCACATACAGGGGAAAGAGCACGACGGCCGCGCCGAAAAGCAGTACGGCGTGACTCAGCGCTCTTCCCAGTCCTTTTTTTTCTACCATAACGAATCCCTTTTCCTGTTGCGGCTAGTAATTGACCTTGCGCTCGACGTAGCGGAACTGGAGGAACGTCAGGATCATGACGATGAACATGAGCACGACGGACTGGGCGGAAGAACCGCCGAAGTCAAGTCCGATGAAGCCGTCGTTGAAGACCTTGTAGATGAGCGTTTCCGTAGCGCGAGCCGGTCCGCCCTGGGTAACGGCATGCACGATGCCGAAGGTCTCGAAGAGGGTATAGATGGTGTTGACCACCAGCAGGAAGAAGGTTGTGGGCGAAAGCAGGGGGAAGATGATATTGCGGAATCGCTGCCAGGGGCTTGCGCCGTCGATGGCGGCCGCTTCTATGAGGGAACGGGGAATGGCCTGCAGTCCTGCCAGGAAGAAGAGGAAGTTGTAGGAGATCTGCTTCCAGGAGGCGGAGATGATGAGCAGGAGCAGGGCCTGATTACCGTTAAGTTTATGATTCCAGGTGTATCCCAGACCGTCGAGCAGGGTGGAGAGAACGCCGACGGAAGGGTTGAAGAGAAAGAGCCACAGCACGCCGGCGAGAGGCGGCGCTACGGCGTAGGGAATGATGAGCATCGACTTGTAGAGTGTTCCGCCGACATGAACCTGATCAGCCACGACGGCCATGAGAAGGGAGACACTCATGGTGAGGGTGATGGTGGCGATGCTGAAGATGAAGGTGAGGTAGAGGGTTTCCAGATAGCCCGGATCCGAGAAAAGAACGATGAAGTTGTCCAGGCCGACGAATTCCTTGGAAAGACCGAAGGAATCCTCCATATATACCGAGCCCAGCAGGCCCTGTCCGGCGGGATAGAAGAAAAACACCGCCGTAATGACAAGCTGGGGCAGCAGGAAGAGAATGGGCAGTATCAGATGCCTCCTGCTCCGGAACGCGTAACGCTCATCCTGCATTGAAAGCTCCTTTAATATGCGAGTAGGGGGGAGGGGCGCTGCCCCTCCCCGATGAGCGTGATCAGCGATTGGCCTTTTCAAAGCGGCGCAGCTCGTTGTTGCCGCGCTTCACGGCGGAGTCGAGAGCGTCCTTGGCAGTCTTCTTGCCGGCCCATACGGCTTCAAGTTCTTCGTCGATGATGTTGCGGATCTGGACGAAGTTGCCGAGGCGCAGGCCGAGCGTATTGATGGTGGGCTTCTTGTCGGAGAGAGCCTTCACGGCCACGTCGGTGCCGGGGTTCTTTTCATAGAAGCCCTGCTGCTTGGTAAGTTCATAGCCTTCGAGGGTAACGGGCACATAGCCGGTAGCCTGATGGAAGGCGGCCTGAACTTCAGGCTTGAGCATATAGTTCAGGAAGGCGGCCACGCCGTTTTCCGAATCCTTGGAATGACCGGCCATGGCCCATACGGCGGCGCCGCCGATGACGGTATTCTGGGGAGCGCCTTCCACGTCGGGCCAGTAGGGCAGAACCATCACGCCCCAGTTGAACTTGGCGCCGGCCTTGACGGCGGCGTAGGAGCCGGAGGAGTTCATGAGAATGCCCGCTTCACCGGCGGTGAAGGTGTTGATGGCTTCAGACTTGCGGCCCACATACACGGAAACGCCTTCCTTGTTCAGCTGAGAGAGGAAGTCGATGTGCTTGACCTGGAGCGGTCCGTTGAAGAGCAGCTCGGTATCGAGGCCGTCGAAGCCGTTGTTGTTGGAGGCAAAGGGAACGTTGTGCCAGGCGGAGAAGCTTTCGAGCTGCACCCAGGACTGCCAGCCGCTGGTCATGCCGTACTTGCAGGCGCCGGATTCCTTGATCTTGCGGGCCAGATCGGCCACTTCAGGCCAGGTGCGGGGGAAGTTTTCCGGATCGCCGCCGGCCTTCTTCACCGCGTCCTTGTTGTAGTAGAGAACGGTGGTGGAGGCGTTGAAGGGCATGGCGATGAGCTTGCCGTCGCTCGTGGAGTAGTAGCTCGTCACGGAAGGCAGGAATTTGGACATGTCGAGCGGCGTGCCCGCGTTTTCCATGATTTCCCAGATGGGACGGATGGCGCCTTTGGCAGCCATCATGCTGGCGGTGCCCACTTCGAAGATCTGGATGATGTTGGGGTGCTGCTTGGCGCGGAAGGCGGCGATGGCGGCGGTCATGGCCTCATCGTAGTTGCCCTTGTAGACGCCCTTGACTTCATACTTGTCCTGGGATGCGTTGAAGTCGTTGATGATGTTGTCGGTGATTTCGCCGAGTTCACCACCCATGCCATGCCAGAAGGTGATGGTGGTCTTGGCCTGCACGGGGGCGGCCATAAGCATGAGACTCATGGCCAGCATGGCCACGGAACGGAAGGAACGCATACGTTCTCCTGCCTTTCGGACGGACTCGTCCGGTTGGGGTTCCCGGGGGAATCCCGGTGGGAATACCCGGAGCCCGGAAACAGATTCCGGGCACGGTTCCGGCCTGCTAGTCTCTGCCGAGGGCAGAGCGGCAGGCTTCCGGAAAATCTGTAATGATGCCGCTTGCGCCGTGAGCGACCAGATTTCTTGCCTCGTCCATGTCATTGACGGTCCACACGTTGACGGCGAATCCTGCGTCGCGCAGGTTTTCCAGATCGCCGGGGGCAAGAATGAGCCTGTCAGGGTGATAGGCGTTCACGCCGAGATTGCGGCAGAGAGCCACAGGATCATCGGGACGTGTCGTTTCCACAAGCGCGCCCGTGGCGATTTCAGGGCACAGAACGTGACATTCTTCCAGATAGCGATGCTGGAAGGAGGAAATGATGACCTGATCGACCATGTCGAGGCGGCGGATCAGTTCTAACACATCTTTTGTGACGGTATCATGACCGATGAGATGTTTGTGATTTTTTATTTCCACATTCACATACCAGTCGAGGCGCTTGGTAAGAAGAAGCGCCTCTTCCAGCGTGGGAATGCGGAGCCCCTTGAAGGAGGCCAGTCTTTCCGCGCTTATTTCTCCGGCGAGCACGCGGCCGAACTGATCGCGGCCTTCATACCAGGAACCGGCGTCCAGCCGGGAAAGTTCTTCCAGCGTGAAGTCGCACACACGGTAGGAGTTTCGGCCGGGATACACTTCCTCCACGTTGGTGGTCCGCACCAGCGTGTCGTCGTGGACCACGACGAGCTTGTAGTCCCGGGTGTAGTTGACGTCGAGTTCCCAGAGATCGGCTCCGACGCTGTGACCGAGTTCGGCAGAGGTGAGGGTGTTTTCCGGAGCGTGTCCTCTGGCACCCCGGTGGGCGATGACAAGGGGCTGGGGCGCGCGGGCGTGCAGTTCAACGGTGTTTTTCATGACGGTATGTCCCATTCCATGAAGTTTTTCCTCAGGCGGCATGCCTGGGGGTACGGGCGAAATTGTCTATGAAAATGCGGGTTCGGAGTAAAGATGAATGCGGCTTAAAAAACGGGGAGCAATTGAGGCATGGAAGTATGGTTTCTATGATTCTTTCATAGCTAGCCTAACTTATATTCTTTAGCAAGCGTGCGCTTTATCTCACATTGTATTCTTTCAAGTTTTTTCGATTACGGCGATGCCGTGAGGTTTTCCCGCGGTTTCTTCCGGCGGGAGAGAAGGCAGAAGGAAAAATGTAGCATCTGCGTCAGATTTTTTGCGCGATCGGCGTATCGTGACGGGAAATTTGCAGGGAGGTTTTCATGAAGTTCTCGTCCAGATCCGTCATGATGCTGCTTGTCGTATGCTATGCGCTGTGGGGCGGCGGCATGATCGCCATGAAGTACGCGTTCGAGTCCTTTGCCGTGCTCCATGTGGTTTTTGCCCGGGTGGCGTTTGCCGCCATCTTTTATCTGGCGCTTTTTCCCAAGTGGAGACACATGCCTTATGAAAAGGGCGACTGGAAGTACCTGCTCCTTCTGGTCATGTTTGAGCCGTGCCTTTTCTTCCTGTGCGAAACGTTTTCCATGAAGTACACCACGGCCTCCCAGGGTGGCGTGATTGCAGCATGCTTTCCCCTCTGCACGGCCGTGGCGGCATGGCTCTTCCTTAAAGAACGTCTGACCCGCCGGACGGTTTTCGGCATTATCCTTGCCGTTGTCGGCGTTGCCGGTTCCGCCTGGTTTGCGGAAGGCGATGCCAAGGCCTCCAATCCTTTCCTCGGCAACCTGCTCATGTTCGGCGCCGTGCTTTCCTCTTCGGGCTATGCCGTATGCGTGCGCTTCATTTCCCGTCGCTACTCGTTCCTGAGCATTTCCGCCATTCAGGCCATCGGCGGCGTCATAGCCTTTGCGCCGTTCCTTGCCGGCTCCTCCCTGCCGCAGTCCGTGTCACTTCCTGCTCTCTGCGGCCTGCTTTACATGGGCATCGGCGTGGGCATCGTGGCGTATCTTCTGCTCAATCTTTCGCTCAGGTATCTGGAAGCCGGAGTGGTGTCTCTGTTCGGCAACCTCATTCCCGTGTTTACGCTGGTGTTTGCCTATGTGATTCTCGGCGAGCGTCTCAATGTTCCTCAGGTGGCCTGCGTGGGACTGGCCCTGGCGGGCGTGCTGGTCTCTTCCACCGAAAAAAATTCGTAGGATCGCCGGGGCGCTCTTTTCCCCGCGTCGACGCCCGTCTTCCTTTCCAGGGGCGGGCGTCGGCCTTTTCGACCGAGGCTTCCGTCCGACCCGGCCACCCGGCATTTGCCATCCTTTTTCGTGCGGCGTATAGCAGTTGAACGGTGCAATGCTGCGCCGTTCAAACCATGCGAACCGAAGGAATGCTATGTCGGAATCCCTGTCCGGACAGATGGAAAAGGCGTGTTGTACGACTCCCCATATTCCCGAATCCTGCTGCATCACGCTCATCGGCATGGCCGGAGCAGGCAAGAGCACGGTGGGGCGTCTTGTGGCCCGCTCGCTGAACTGGGCCTTTGCAGACAGTGATCATATCATCGAATCCGTCTTCGCCGCTCCGCTTCAGCGCGTGGCCGACGCCATGACCAAGGAAGCCTTCATTGATCTGGAAGCGGAAATCGTGAGCGGTCTGCGTCTGTCGCGTACGGTCATAGCCACCGGAGGTAGCGTGGTGTACCGGCACTCGACCATGCAGCATCTTGCCGCCATGGGGCCCATCGTTTATCTGAACGTTCCCCTGAAGGCCATTCTGGAGCGCATTGCCCGCAATCCCGACCGGGGACTCGCCATTGCGCCCGGGCAGACGGTGGAAGATCTGTTCCGCGAACGGGAAGAGCTTTATCGCCGCTATGCCTCGATCAGCGTAAGCACGTTCGGTATTTCTCCGGCGGAAAGCGCCCGCAGAGTGCTGGAACAGCTTGCGCGTCTCTACGCTTAAATCATTCTTGACGCCTTCATGCCCTCAAGGGTACTGTTGGCCGTTGTCCGTGCCGCTTGTCTCGGCGCGTCATGTATGCTACTTTTTCCTTATTAAGGAGTTTTATTATGCTTCGTCGCACTGTCATTGCGCTTGCTGTGGCCTTTTTCTGCTCCGCCGTCGTTCTGCCTTCCCAGGCTGAGGCCGCCGGCAAGATCGGCGTGGCCAACCCCCTGCGTCTTTCCTCTCAGAGCGATCCCGGAAAGGAAGCTGAAAAGCAGCTGACCTCCATGTTCGCCAAGGAACGCGAACAGCTTGAAAAGCAGAATGCCGAAGTCAGCAAGCAGGCCGAGGATCTGCGCAAGCAGTCTGCAGCTCTGTCTGAAAAGGCCCGCAACGAGCGTTTCCAGAAGATTCAGAAACAGGCCCAGGAGCTGGAGACCAAGGGTACCGCCTATACGCAGCGTCTTTCCCGCGTGCAGCAGGCCATCAACGCCCAGATGAATGAAGTGATGCGCACCGCCTGCGAGAACTATGCCAAGAAGAACGGCTACGACATGATCATCGACGCCTCCGTCGTCATGTTCTACGTTCAGGCCAATGACGTGACGAGCGGCCTGATCGAGGAAGTCAACAAGGTCTGGAAGGACAAGGGCGGCAAGTTCAATCTCAGCTCCGTGAAGTAACAAAGGAGCAAGGAATGCCCAATCCGTCGTACAAGCTTTCCGAAATAGCGGAAAAGCTCGGTGTGAGACTGGCGCTGAAGGACCCCGAAGACGACATCGTCATCACCGGGATCAATACGCTGGAAGAGGCCGGCCCTTCGGAGCTGAGCTTTCTGGCCAACCCCAAATACGTTTCACAACTGTCCACCACCGGAGCCGGAGCCGTCATCGTGCGGCCCGAGCATGAGAAGGACGTCGCCCGCGCGCTCGTGACGGATAACCCCTATCCCATGTTCGCGCAGGCTCTGACGCTGTTCGTCAAGCCTCAGGGAAGCTTTACCGGCGTAAGCCACATGGCCTGCATTCATCCCGAGGCTGAGCTTGGCGAGGATTGCACCGTCTATCCTTTCTGCTACATCGGCCCGCGCGCCAGACTGGGCAAGGGATGCATCGTTTTTCCCGGCTGCTATATCGGAGAGGATTGCGAGCTGGGAGACGGCTGCATTCTGTACCCCCGGGTCGTGCTCATGACGGGCACGAAGCTCGGCAAGGCCTGCGTGATTCAGCCCGGAGCCGTGATCGGCGGCGAGGGCTTCGGCTTCGTGAGAACCTCGGACGGCATCCGAAAGGTTCCGCAGATCGGTCACGTGGAACTGGGCGATCATGTGGAAGTCGGCGCCAATGCCACCATCGACAGAGCGGCGCTCAGCGCGACTCTCGTGGGGGACGGCACCTGCATCGACAACCTTGTTCAGGTCGGCCACAACGTCCATATCGGCAAGGACTGCCTCATCGTTTCTCAGGTGGGCATTTCCGGATCCACCCATGTGGGCGACAACGTGACCATGGCCGGTCAGGCCGGTATTTCCGGTCATCTCCATATCGGCAGCAATTCAACCATAGGGCCGCAGGCCGGCGTGGCCAAGGACATCGCCGAAGGCCAGGTCGTGGGCGGCTCTCCCACCGTGGACTATAATACCTATCTGCGTAATGCCACGCTCATGCCCAAGCTGCCCGAGCTGTTCAAGCGGGTGGCCAGGCTTGAGAAGGAAATGGGTCACAAGCCCATGTCCAGCGATAAGACCGACCGTTCCCTCGTGGCCATGTGGAACCGTTGGATGTCCATGATGCATCATCGCTGATCCGGCATGGCGGCGGAGTCTTCTCCGCCGCCGGTCGTTTTCGTGCCCTCCGTTCGTATCTCACGGGGGGAAGAGGGCGAAAACGGCGGCGCCGTCACTATAAACCGTTAAAAGGCAACAACACCATGAGCGAGTCCATTTCCCTCGGCATCAAGGAGATCCTGAGCATCCTGCCCCATCGCTATCCCTTCCTTCTGGTGGATCGCGTGGACGAGCTGGTGCCCGGAGATCACATCCGTTCGTACAAGAATCTTACCTTCAACGAACCGTTCTTCCAGGGGCATTTTCCCGGCGTGCCTGTCATGCCCGGCGTGCTCATCATCGAAGCCATGGCGCAGACGGGTGTCATTCTCGTGGCGCACAGCTTCCCTGAATTCAAGGAGCATCCCGACCAGATCTATCTGTTCACCGGCATCGAGAAGGCTCGCTTCCGTTCGCCTGTCCGCCCCGGCGACAAGCTGGTCATGGAATGCACCAATCTGACGCACAGAATGCAGCTCTGGAAGATGGATACCAAGGCGTATGTGGATGGCAACGTGGTTGCCGAGGCCCGTCTTACCGCATCCGTCCTTCCCAGGGAGTCCTTCTGATATGGCAGCACCTCAGATCCATCCGACAGCGTTCGTGGCTCCTACGGCCAAGATCGGTGACGACGTCGTCATCGGTCCCTGCGCCGTTATTGAAGATGATGTCGTCATCGGCGCGCGTACCCGCATCGACGCCTTTGCCTCCATCAAGCGTTACACCACAATGGGCGAAGACAACCATGTCTATTCCTACGCTGCCGTGGGCGGAGAACCGCAGGATCTGAAGTTCCACGGCGAGGAAAGCCAACTTGTCATAGGCAACAGAAACAATATCCGCGAGTTTACGACGCTGCATCGCGGAACCGAAGCCGGCGGCGGCGTAACGCGCGTGGGCGACAACAATCTGCTCATGGCGTATGTGCACATTGCGCATGACTGCACGGTGATGAACAACATCGTCATGTCCAACAACGCCACGCTGGCCGGACACTGCTTCGTGGACGACAATGCCATCATCGGCGGACTGTCGGCAGTGCATCAGTTTGTGCGCGTCGGCAAGCACGCCTTTGTGGGTGGCATGTCCGGTCTTGCTCAGGATCTTCCTCCGTGGATGCTGGCCGTGGGCAACCGTGCCACGGTGCAGTCGCCCAACATCGTGGGGCTGCGTCGTGCCAAGGCCTCCATGGAACTGCTTTCGGCCTTCAAGCAGGCCTACCGCATGACATGGTATTCCGGCATTCCCCGTCCCGACGCTCTCATGCAGCTGGAGGCGGAATACGGTCATCTGCCGGATATTGAGGAATTCATCTGCTTTGTGCGGGAAAGCAAGCGCGGCATTCTGCCCGGCGACGAACGCAAGAAGATCATGGATCTTGCCTGAGTCTTGCGCGAAGCGGCGCCGCATCCGTTTCTTCCATTCCTATGACGGGACTGCCCGGACAGACGGCAGGGATGAACATTGACAAGAAAAGAGGGTCGTTTTCTGAACGGCCCTTTTTTCGTTCGTACGCCGTCCGGACAGACGAGTCCGGAACGCGGCGAAACCCTGTCCGTGTGCCGTATCGGGCGAAGCCGGCTTCCGCCCGGCAAAAGACTTTCGACGCCTGTGCTTCCGCACAGAGCGGGCGAAAACGACGTTTCGAGGGAGAACACTATGCATGATTTTGTCTACAATACGCCGACCAGAGTCGTGTTCGGCAGAGATGCGGAGTTGAAGGCGGGAAGCCTTGTCCGGGAATTCGGCGGCCACTGTGTGCTTCTGCATTACGGCGGCGGCAGTGCGGAGCGCTCGGGTCTTCTGGACCGCATCCGCTGCTCTTTGGAAGAGGCCGGACTGCGTTTTGTGGAACTGGGAGGCGTGGTGCCTAATCCCCGACTGTCGCTGATTCATGAAGGCATTGCGCTCGGCAGACGCGAGGGCGTGGACTTCATTCTTGCCGCAGGCGGCGGCAGCGTCATCGACTCGGCCAAGGCCATAGGCTACGGGCTGGCCAACGAAGGGGAGGTCTGGGACTTCTTTGAGAAGAAGCGCAAGGCCTCGGGCTGCATTCCCGTGGGCACGGTGCTGACCATTTCGGCGGCGGGCAGCGAGATGAGCTCCTCCTGCGTGATCACGAAGGAAGAGGGCTGGCTCAAGAGAGGCTATACCAGCGAGTATGCCCGGCCCCGCTTTGCGGTAATGAATCCGGCGCTCACGCTTACGCTTCCCGAGTGGCAGACGGCCTGCGGCTGCGTGGATATCCTCATGCATACGATGGAGCGCTATTTCCATCGCAGCGGCGGCATGGAACTCACCGACGGCATGGCGGAAGTGCTGCTCCGCACGGTGATGAAGAACGCGCTCATTCTGCGCGACGAGCCGCTGAATTATGATGCCCGGGCCGAGATCATGTGGGCGGGAAGCTTGTCGCACAACGGCCTCATGGGCTGCGGAACGGACGGCGGCGACTGGGCATGCCACAAGATGGAACATGAGCTGAGCGGACTGTTCGACGTATCTCACGGAGCGGGACTCGCGGCGATCTGGAGCAGCTGGGCGCGGTATGTGTATCGCTCCGATGCCGAACGCTTTGCCCGTTTTGCGCATCGCGTCATGGGCGTGAGCGGGGCGGGAACGCACGAGGAAATGGCGGAAAAGGGCATTGCGGCTATGGAGAACTTTTTCCGGGCCATACGCATGCCGGTTTCGCTTACGGAACTCGGCGTGCATCCTGTGGAAGACCAGATGCGGGAAATGGCGGAGAAGTGCTGCCTCGCCGTCGGAGGAAAGGCCGGTGTGATACGTCCGCTGTCTGCCGACGACATTGCAGAAATCTACAGAAAGGCGTTGTAGCGTAGAAAACGCACGAGACTCGCCCCCGGAAGAGGGCGTGCTTTCGGAGGCCTGTGGAACGCTCAGAGAGCGCCGTACGGCAATAATGAAGAACGGGCAGGGTAATCCCTGCCTGTTCCTGTTAAGCCTTCAGGCAGTTGAGGGCGTGGAAGCGACCGAAACAAAAAACTACCCGCTTAGCGGGTGGACCACAAAACGGTTATACATAAAAAAACACCTTTTCGATAAGACGGAGTTGTTCAGGTTCCTGTCCACATTGAAAAGGTGTTTTTTTATGGCGAACGAACAAAATCTGGCACATACGAAATGTTTGTGTAGATACCATATTGTCTTCACTCCGAAGTATAGGAGAAAAGTGATTTACGGGCAATACCGTGAAGAAATAGGAAAAATAATACGACAGCTTTGTAAATACAAGGGAATTGAAATTATTGGGGGCATATGATGATAGATCATGTGCATATGCTTGTCATGATGCCGCCGAAGTATGCGATATCGTCGGTTATGGGTTATATAAATGGCAAAAGTTCTTTGATGATTTTTTGACAGATTTTCCCAGCTAAAATATAAGTATGGTAATCGAAGATTCTGGAGTGTGGGGTATTACGTCAGCACAGTAGGTTTGAACGAAGCGACAATAAGGAAATATATAAGAGAATGATCGAGAGGATATCATGCTCGATAAGAGAACGCTCAAAGAATATACGGATCCGTTCAGTCCGAAGCAGGGAAAGCTCCTTTAGAAGCAGGCTACGAGTCAAAGTATATGGGGCTTGAAACGTTGAAAAAGAACGGGGCGCCGACCAGAGAAGTTCAAGCCGGCGCCCTTAAAGCGCGAGTAAGTAACAAGCCCTTACAGGGCTGAACAAGCCACCCGTTTTACGGGGGGGGTCCGGACTCATGTTTTCAGTTCGGGAGAAATACAGAGAGAGGCGATTCGGAGAAATGGCACGGGTGTAGTGCCGCCCAGAGAAATACAGATGAAGAAACGCCTTCTGGAAAGCAGGGACTATTCAGTCCGTGCGACTTCAGAAGGCGTTTTTTTATGGGATCGGTTGGGTGCAGCTCGCTCAGAAAACGTGACTCAGGGTATCTTCTGTGCCGATATTTTGATGGCTTTGATAGGATGATGGTAAGCCCCATCTCGCCATGTATGCATGGCCTGGGAACTTGTGCAGCAGCGTGAAAATGGGGAAATCACAAGGGGTATGAGAGGAGTTTACGAAGGCGGAATATTTCAGGCAAGTGTACTGCTGAGGGGAGGGGCGCGCCGGGGCCAGAAAGGCGGATACAAGACAGTTTGACTGGAAGAGGGGGATCGGGGAAGGGACTGAACGCTTTGCGCCTTTTGAGGCATGGTACCGGGAGGGAATAATAAAAGAATGGCTGTATGAAAGCAGGGGAGCCGCATGAGAAATCAAGAGAGCGGCTTTGAATATAGGAAGTCGGAATGGTACGCGATGAGGCGAACCTGTTGTTTTCTGCGGATTCTCGGCCAGGGGGGATGCTGAGAAAGGAATCTGCGGCATTCAGGAAGGCATGTCTTTGATGGAAGAGAATAAAAAAACGGGAGAGGATTTTCATCCTCTCCCGTAGAAGTCAGGTCAGACCCGATGCGGGCTAAGCCCGCGTCGAATTAGAACTGATAGGCGAAGCTGAGAGCAGCGATCCAGGCGTCTTCGTCGAAGTTGGCGCCGCCGTGGTCAGCCTTGTCGAAGTCGTTGATGATGTAGGCGAGCTGCAGGTTGGCAGCCAGGTTCTTGTAGATCTGGTAGGTGCTGTCGAGGTTGAATTCAACAGCGGCGTCAGAGGTGGTCATGTAGTAGTCGGAAAGCTTCGTGTCGGCAGACCACTTGTCGCTGTTGGTGCCCTTGAACAGGGTCACGGTGAAGCTGTGGGTCAGATCTTCAAGGAAGCTGACGTCTTCGATACCAGCCTGAACGCCCCAGGTACCGGCAATGTTGTAGCGGCCGGTAAGGCAGTCCAGACCATACATATTGTCAAAGAAGCCGAAGGTGGGGAAGAAACGGCCACCGTTGGTGGGAATCCAGTTCTGGTAAGCGTACTTGGAGTCGCTGTCGTCACCGGAGCCGTACCAGGCACCCAGGATGGGAGTACCGTAGGCGGTCTTGTAGGAAGCCTTGCCCTGGATGTACCAGCCGGAGCGATCTTCGAAGTTTTCACCGGTGGTGGAAGCGTCGTAGCTCACCATACCGTAAGCGCCGGAGAGCTTCAGGGTGAAGGGATCGAAGTAGTTCATGCTGGTGGTGAGGCCGGCCCAGAAGGCATTGCCGCTGGTGAGGTACTTACCGTCAGAAGAAGTCTTCATGGCGGAGATGGCGTTTTCGTCGATGGCACCGTACATCACATAAGGAGTCACGGCGAAGCCGTCGAACTTCATGGCAGCGGACACGGCGAACACGTCGGACTTGCCGGCCTTGGAGGTGTCGTTGTCATAAGACTCTTCATCTTCACCGTCAAGCCAGGTGTTGTTGTAGCCGGCACGGACCCAGAAGGCGGTCATGTCGAGCCAGTCGGTCACGGGGCTGGTGAGCACGATACCGTCGCGGCTGTTGACGCCGGGGTGCATGATGGCGTTCTGACCGAAGGCATCAACAGGAAGACCGACGAGCTGCTTACCCATACGAACCTTGACGGTGGTCTGGGGGATCATCCAGTCGATGTAGGCCTGACGAACGCCGAGCTTGGTCTTGGCGTGGTTCATGGTACCCCAGTCGTAACCGGTGGTGTCGTTTTCATTGATACCGGCCTGCAGCTGCACATAGCCGGAGAGGTTTTCAGAGGTGGTGAAGGTCATGCCGAGACGCAGGCGCTGACCGGCGCTGTCGAAGTTGTCACCGGTGCCGAAGTATTCGCCGGCGGCGAAGGTGAACATATACTGACCGTCCATCTTCACGTCCACAGCGGACGCAGGGGCGGAAGCGGCAACAACCATGCCGGCAGCCAGAAGAAGAGTAGCAAGCTTTTTCA
>USBZ01000016.1 GCA_900553065.1 uncultured Desulfovibrio sp.
TTGTTTATTATGCAGTTGAAAGAAGTTCATGCATTACGAGCTATACAAGAATACTCCGTCAACCTTTCCCGCATAGGTTTAACAGAGTCTGACTGGTTGCGTCGTTGTAACTCAAAAAAGATGAAGGCTGAGTAGTCATTATTACGAGGAGGGGGAAGATACCGTCTTCCCCCTCTTGACATTCCCGTGAAAATTTAATTCACTGGTCGCACGGAGCCTGAGAAACTCCTCTTACAGCGGTTCAGCCATCACCCCGAAAGCGTGGCTATTTTCATGCCCTGCGTCGGAAAAGCAGCGGCATCTTGTCGGCTATTTAAGGCCGGGAGTAGGCTAATAGAATACCCTTCGGGGGAATAGGCCTGGACGTCTGTAAGCGTTTCTCAGCTCCCGGCCTTTTTTGCGCTCTGCAGAAGGCCAATGAGAAAATCTTACAGAGGTGCCTTATGAAGTTTGAATCCCTGGAAAAGTGCGGTGGCAAGTGGTTCTCATCGCTCGACCGTTCGGCCCAGAATGCCGTAACGGACCTTGGTTATTACATCTACGTTGACCTGGAGAACCTGCAGACGCGACTGCGTACGCTTTCCGAGCTTACGGGCCAGCAGAGCGAAGGGCTGCCCATTGCCGACATGGACGGCCTCGGACTCATCATCGGTGACTACGCGGAAGCTCTGGACGCCGTGATAGAGCATTTCCGTGATATGCGTTCCGCCGGGAGGGTATCGGCATGAAGAAGCTCTCCCTTGACCTGAATGCGGAAGTGGAACGCCTGCGCAGGGTAAACGCCCGCCTCATGACCGCCGTGCGCCGCGGCCGCGAAGACTACGCGGAAATGCTGGAAATCTCCCACGCCTCCATAGAGTACCTGCGAAAGGAGATCGCCGCCCTTGAAGCCGAAAACCTCAGCCTGAATATCCGCCTTGGCTCGGTGAACTGATACCCATGAAAGGGATGGTTATGGATTTTGATGACGGTAAAAGGAACCGAGAGAAAATGCTGTCCCGTCTTGCCGATATGACGGATGAGGAAGTGCTGCGCCGGGCCGAGTCTGACCCGGACTGCCGGCCGCTCAGTGAAGAGCAACTTGCGCGTATGGTCCCGTTGCGGGAGCGCAATTCTGTAAAGCAATAAAAGGATAAACGAATCCCCCGAAGCGAACGCTCCGGGGGATGTTTTTTAGAGGCCCATGGCTATGGCCTTGCGCAAAACCTCTTCCATTCTGACCTGCCAGCCTTTGCCGGTCTTGCGGAAGTGCTCCACGATGTCGGCATCAAATCGGGCGGTAAACTGAATCTTCGGGCGCTCCGACTTCGGGCGTCCGCGCTTTTTCAGCAGCGCTTCCGCCACGTCCGCCGGGAAAATCTCCGGCAGCACCTCATGGGCAGGGCGGGCCGAAGCCATCATCTCTTCCGTCAGTTCGGGGGCGGCATCGGGGTCTTCATGCATGGCCCTGGTGATTTCCTCGTCGCTCATGGGGCGGCGTGCTCCGTCAAGGCGGGGCAGGCGTTCCAGCTCTTCGGCAGAGTAGCTCACGATGTTTTCTTCAGGATGCTTCATATTTCTTTCTCTCCCGACTGTTGGCTTTTCTGTAACTGATGATTCGCAGATTTTTTCCCCGGAGGGTAAAGGTCAGACTCATGAGCCTGCCGTCATCCCTCAGAAGAAAGGCATTATATCGGACTTCACCATAATCCTGCCGGTCATCCTGCTGGATGATGGCAGAAGTCCAATCAAGCAGCACAACATCGGCAAAGTCTTCACCGTGTTTCTCCAGATTGATTCTGCGTTTGTTTTCGTCCCACTCGTATTGCATGGAATTTATATAACAACAAAAATATGGTCAGGTCAATATTTGTAGTTATAAAATTTGCTTGTACGAGGTGAACGGCACGGCCGGATGACGCAATGGTAACGAGGCGTCGCGGAGCTGTTTTACCCCTCTTTGGAGGGGCTTTTTTTTGCCCGAAATTCTGCCGTAAATCGTCTGCTCTTAAAAACGTGTCAACGGTAAATATAGGTCTTTTACCGGTATATAAGGGTCTTTTGACGGTATATGACGGTATATACCGACACCCCCATTTTCCGGGGTTACGCTTTTTCCCATGTTCGCGGGCACCATGCCCGCGGAAAAAACATGGGGCAAAAAACATGACCTATACCTGGTGCGAACTGGAAGAGCAGCTTCTGGAAGACATGGCTTCCGGCGGCTTCGGAAAAGTCCAGAGCTACAGCGTGAGCACGGCGGGCGGCTCCCGAAATTTCAGCTACCGGACGCTCTCCGAGCTGAAGGAGCTGCTTGCCTATGTTCAGAGCCGCTGCGCCATGGAGCGCGGCAAGGTTCCCTATGTGGGCCGGACCTGCGCGGGCAGCGCCGGGAGGTCCTGAGCATGGGCGTGCTTGAGAGCATACGAAGCTGGCGCGTGCGTCGCGCCCGTGCGCTGCTCAGAAACTGGGGCTACGACGGCGCTTCCCTTTCGGAAGCAAACGAGTGGCACACGGTCAACGAGCAGATCAACTGGCTCATAGGCCGGGCTTCTCCCCGCCTTCGGGCCCGTGTGCGCGATCTGGTGCGCAATTTCCCGCTCTTTGCCCGCGGTGTGAACGTGTACACCGCCTACATGGTGGGCCGCGGAGCCCGCTTCCAGTCGCTGGCCGTGCATCCCGACGGCTCTCCCGCCTATGAGGTGCGCCGTCGCATAGAGGACAGGTTCCGCGCCTGGATGGAGCAGGATGCCGATATCTCCGGCGGCCTGCATTTCTATGAGCTTCAGCAGCTTTTGTGCCGTCAGATCATGGAATGCGGGGAAGGTCTTTTCACGTTCTGCCGCCGGTCTCACTACCATGTGTCGCCGCTTGCGCTCATGCCCATAGAGGCGGACCGCCTCACGGAACTGGGCGGCGGCCGGGATACGGAGCGCGTAGGGCATTTTGCCGGTGTGGAATACGACAGGCTCACCGGGGAAAAGCTGGCCTATCACATCATGAACGACGGCTACAGCGCAGACGTGACCCGCGTGCCTGCGGACGAGATGCTGCACGTTTACCAGCACCTGCGGCCCGGTCAGCTTCGCGGCGTCACGCCCTTTGCCCCGGCCATACTCACGGCCCGGGCCATGAGCCAGTTTGTGGAGAGCGAGCTGGACGCGGCGCGCAAGGCCGCCAAGTACCTGGCCATAGTGACCACGGATCAGCCGGACGTGTACCAGGCGGCGCGCGGCATTGCCGGCGCAAAGAAGACGACGCAGGGCACGCCCATAGAAAGCCTTGAAAATTCCATCATCGAGTACCTGCGCCCCGGCGAAGACATCCGCTTTGCCGAAGGCGCGAGCCGCCCGGGGGATGCCTTCGACCGTTTCAACCGCTTTGCGGCCCGCATGGTGGCCGTGAGCATAGACGTGCCCTACGAGGTGCTTTCCGGCGACTACACGGGCATCAATTACAGCACGTCCAAGGCCAGCCGAGGCGACGCCCTCATGCTGCTCAAGCCCCATCACTTCATGATGCAGAACCGTTTTTCCATGCCGGTGTTCCGCCATTGGCTGGATATGGAAGCCCTCACGCAGGATTACCTGCCGGGGTACTGGCTGGGCCGGGAAGGGTATCAGCGCTGCATGTGGATACCTGCGGGCATGCCGAGCGTGGACCCGCAGCGTGACGGACGGGCCGACATAGAAGCCATAGCCGCAGGGCTCAAGTCTCCGCAGGAGGCCATTCTCGGCCGGGGCGGCGATCCCGAGGAAGTGCTCGATCAGCTGGCGGAATGGCAGCGCATGGCGGACGAGCGCGGCGTGACCTTCGGCCAGGTCTCCGAAAGCCTGAGCGGCAATCCTGCAGCCCTGGAAGATCAGCCGGTGAGTATGCCGTCGGAAGAAGATCCGTCCACGGAAGAAGGGGGGACAAATGAGACGCAGGAGCTTTTGAACGGCGCTCAGGTCACCAGCATGGTGGACGTGGTGTCTTCCGTATCCGCTGGAGAGATTCCCCACGATACGGGGGTAAAGATTTTGGAAACTGCGTTCGGCCTTACCCATGACGAAGCGGAGGAGCTTCTGGGCGACGCCGGACTGAATGGAGGTAGCAATGCCGAATAAACGAACGGATATTTCCCATGCGTCCAGCCGCTCGGTTTCCCTGGGGCGGCGGGGTGCGCCTCTTTCCCTCAATGAGGCGGAGCGCAGCGTGGAGTTCACGGCGGCGACAGAGCAGCCTGTGAACGTGTGGGATTGGGACCGATGGGATGTTGTTCCCGAGGTGCTGCGCATGGACGGCGTGCAGCTTCCTGCATCCGGCCAGGTGCCGCTGCTGGACACGCATGACGGTACGAGCGTGAAGAACGTGCTCGGCAGCTTCGGCTCCTTCCGCACGGATGGCGGGCAGCTTGTGGGGCGGGCCACGTTTTCCGGCGTACAGGCCGGAGCGGACGCCTTCCGCCGTGTGGCGGAGGGGCACATTACGGACGTGTCCGTAGGCTACGAGGTGCTGGCGTCCACCTGGGTGGAGCAGGGAGCTACGGCCGAAGTGGAAGGCGTGGAATACACGGGCCCCGTACGTGTAACCACGGCGTGGCGACTTTTTGAGGTGTCGCTCTGTCCCGTAGGGGCGGACGACAGGGCGAAGGTACGGGGAAAAATCATCAAGACTGGAGGACATGACATGCCCAACAAACTGCCTGAGCAGAAGAAGCGTTTTGACGCGGCGGCCGCGCAGGAACAGCTGAATACCGCCGTTACGGCGCTGAACGCACTGGCTGAGGCGCTTGCAGAACCGGAAGAAGAGAAGACGGATGAGCCCGCAGAAGAAAAGGAACCTGCGGCCATACCGGAAAGCCCTGCGGGTGAAGGCGACGGCCGAGCCTGCGAGCCGGACGACAAGACCAGAGAAAGCGCCGTGGAAGAAGAACGCGCCCGTATCATGGAAATCTCTGCCATGTGCCGCGCGCACAACATGCCCGCCAACATGGAGGATGAGATGATCCGCAAGGGATACAGTCTGGACAAGGCCCGTGCGGCCGTACTTACCCGCCTTGAAGGACGGAGCTCCGCCGCCTTTGCCCGTGTGGACGTAGGCCGTACCGAACAGGAAAAAGTGCGTGAGGCGGTATCCCACGGCCTGCTTCTGCGTTGCGGTGTGGCGGAAGGCCGTATCAATAACGGCAAGCTTGCCGCCGGCGCCCGTGAGTTTTCCGGCATGAGCATGCGCGAAGTGTGCCGTGAGATGCTCATGAGAAGCGGACAGTCCACAAGCGGCAACGTGGTGGAAATGGTAGGCCGTGCGCTCTCCACCACCGATCTTCCGAACCTTCTCACCGATACGGCCAACCGTGTGCTCATGGACGGCTGGGAATCGGCGGATAAGCAGTGGCAGGTCTGGTGCGGCCTGGACTCCGTATCCGACTTCAAGGAACTCACGCTGCTGGACTTTGCGAGCGGTGACGATCTGACCCTTATTCCCGAAGGCGGAGAATACCAGAACGGCCGGGCTGCGGAACACGCGGAAAGCGTGAAGATCGAAACCTACGGCAAAATCTTCCCGCTTACCCGCCAGGCGATCGTGAACGACGATCTGGGCGCGTTTGCCCGCATTGCCCGCAATCACGGCGAAGCGGCCGCCCGCATGGTGAACCGCCTTGCCTGCCGCGTGCTTACCGCCAACCCGACCATGAGCGACGACAAGGCGCTTTTCCATGCGGATCACAACAATCTCATAAGCTCGGCGGGCGGCGTACCCACGGTGGAAAATCTCGGCGCCGCATTCCTGAAGATGCGTACGCAGAAGGATCTTCTGGGCAACCGCATACAGATCCGTCCTCAGTTCTTCATTGCACCTGCCGCACTGGAAACCGGAGCGGAAGTGTTCTTCAACTCTCAGCTCATCGGTACGCAGGCGCAGCCCAACCAGGCGAACATCTACGCGGGCAGCGTGCTGACCCGTGTGTATGACGCGGAACTGGACGACGTTTCCGCCACCGACTGGTATCTGGCCGGCCCCAAGGGCAAGACGGTGACGATTTTTACTCTGAACGGCGCGACGGCTCCCTACCTGGAATACAAGGAAGGCTGGCGCGTGGACGGTGTGGAGTACAAGGTCCGCCTTGACGTGGCGGCCAAGGCCGTGGCCTGGCAGGGCCTGTGCAAGTCTGCGAGCTGAAGGAAAGGAGAGAGAACATGCAGAACAAGATTCAGGGATCCCACCTCATGAGCTACACGCCGTCGTCTACGCCTGTGAAGGGCGGCGATCTGGTGAAACTGGGAGACTCTTTTTACGGCGTGGCGGTGAAGGACCTTGCGGTGAATGAGACCGGCATTGTGGACACGGACGGCGTTTTCGAGCTGCCGAAGGCCACGGGTGCCGTTACCCAGGGGGCGCCGCTGTATATCGGCAGTGACGGCAAGGTAACAGCCACGGCAACGGACAAGGCGTATTGCGGTCGTGCGTTTGCGGCGGCCGGAAGCTCGGACACCACGGCCAAGGTGCTGCTGAACTTCGGCGTGGACCCTGCGGCCTATAACGTTGCGGCCGGCTAGTCATGGGCGACTTCAACAAAGCCCATGCCTTCGTGGCGCGCATGGAAGGCGGCTTTGTGGATCATCCCGCCGATCCCGGCGGGACCACAAACTACGGCGTATCTCTGCGCTTTCTCAAGTCCCAGGGCCTTGAAGTCGGGGACATCGACGGAGACGGCGACATAGACGCGGACGATATCCGGGCGCTTACGCCGGAGCGTGCGGCGGGAGTTCTCCGTCGTTCCTTCTGGGATGTGTTTCCGCTCGATGCCGTGCCGGAACCTCTGGCGCTGGCCGTGTACGACACGGCCGTGAACATGGGGGTGGGGCAGGCCAAGCGGCTGACGCAGACGGCTCTTTTTATAGATGCGGACGGCCGCTGGGGCCCGAAGACCTGGGCGGCCATAAAAGCCTGTTCTGATCCCCGCGCAACGGCTCTTACCCTGGTGGGGGTCCGTAGCTGTCGATACATCGGGCTCATAGTTGACAACCCCGCACTGGGGAAGTTTTCCCGCGGATGGGAAAACCGCATGAAGGCACTGGAAAAAGAAATAAGGAGTGCATCATGAAACGGATAGGCCTTTTGATATTGTGTCTGTTCGCGCCGCTTCTGGCGTATTCCGCCGAAACGGAAGCCCCCGCCGGGGCGGATATCGTGGCCGTGCTGCTCACCTATTTCCCGGATTCCTGGGGCGGGTGGGTCACGCTGGTGGTAACGGTGTGCGCTGCCGTGGCGGCGGTGTGGAGCCGCCCGACCGATGATGCCAATATCTTTGTCCGCATGCTGTATGCGGTGGTGAACGCCGTGGGCTTCAATGCAGGCAAGGCGCAGAACGCCGACGATGCGGCGGCGAAAAAGATACGGCTGTGAGTCGTGTATCGGAAATCATTTACCTTCTGCTCTCCCTGGGGCTGCGCCTTCTGGACCGGCTGGACGCAAAGAAGGCTGCGGAGTTTCGCACTGCTGTGCTTGGCGATCCTGCCGGCGAGTGGGTGCGCCTCATGGGAGGGACGGACAGACGGTCTGAAACAGGCGCCGACAACACCGGGGGCCGTGGTCACTGAAGGCTGGTCCCATAACTACAACGGAAAGGAAGTCACGGAAGAAGGCACATGGGTGCACCTTCCTGCAGGAGAAGCGGGGAACCTGCTTTTGTGGGTGAAACAGGCAGAGGAGATATGCCGATGAACAGCATGGGGCCACGTCACGCCGCCGAGTATCTGGACTGGTTTCTGGGCATGTGGCCGATAGCGCTTCTGTCCCTTCTGCTTACGCTGTTGAAGACGGAACGGCTCAAGAGGAGCTACCGGGAGCGCAGCGGCCTGGACCTGGTCATAAGCATGATCTGTTCCGGTCTCATAAGCGGAACCATGGCGCTGGGGGCGGTGGCGCTGCTGCCGCTTTTCATATCGGAACCGACAAGCGGCATGGAAATAGGCGTGGCCATATTCGTGAACCTGTTCGGGTTCAAGGGCGTGGACGTGGTGATCCGCCGTCTGTGCGGATTCTCCGTAGTGAACCTCATGGACGCGGAAGATATCAACGTCATACGCGAATCCATGACGCCGGAGCAACAGGCGGAACATGCCCGCAACTGTCCTTTTCGGTGCAAGGGTTGTGAAGGAGGAAAGGAATGCCTGGAAAAAGAAGCAACGGACTGCTGTCCAGGCACCGGGAAGGACGGCGCGTAGACCCGTTCTGGAAAACGGGCGGACGCAACACGCGCACGCTTTTCATGCCGGCCATTGAAGCACATGGCGTTCTGACAAAGGAGTTGGAGGCTCGAAAGCTGGAACTCGATCCGGCGGAAGTGGCGGCTGTGGAGATAGCCGCGCTGGTGAACACGCTCAAGGTTTACCGTGCGGGCATAGTGCAGATACTCCGGCAGCGTTATGTGCGCGGAGATTCCTACTGGAAGCAGTTTGTTACGGTGAAGTACCCGCGTGGGCGTTCGGCGCTCCATACCACGAAGAAATACGGAACCGCCTACAAGAACATCGCCGGCGGCCGGGTGCGCGTGAAGGGCCCCAGAAAGGTGAACATCAAAGAGTGGGAACTGACCTATGGGAGGAAGGGACTCGGCGTCCAGGTGCTCCGCAACGGCGGAGTGAAGGAAATCAGAACGTCGTTTCTCGGGCACGGCCACGGCGGCCGGGTGCTGGCCTACCGCCGCACGGGAAAGTTCTACGTCAATGAAAAAGGCTGGCTGCGCGAGCATATCACCCCTGTGAGCACCACGGCCGGTCTGGAGATTCTCCAGGAAGTCCGTCACCGTCTGCCCGCGCTGGACACGTTGCGCGAGGATGTGGGGCTTTATATGCAACGTGCGGTCATAGGGCAGCTCGACCTGATGTTGTCCCGTAAAAAGAGAAGGAAAAAGGCGTGAACATACTGGACAGACTGGACGCGGACATGAACGCCGTGTTCTCCCAGGAGGACGGCATAACGGAAGCGTGCACTGTGGAGAACGTGGCCCTGCGCTGCTTTTATGAATACCCCACGGAGGACGCGCAGCCCGGCTCCGCCCGAGTGGCCACGCCGGTGCGCGCTCCGTACGCCACGCTGCTGGTCACGGAAGTGAAAAAGAAGCTCGGCCGCAGACTGAAACGCGGGGATATCCTCGCAGTTCGCGGCAAGACGTTCCGCATAGAAGTGATCCGTCCCGACGGCATAGGAGGGCTTGTGTGCAAACTGAAAAGACAGGAGGCGGCAGGTGACGCTCAACGAGTTCCAGAACAGAGCTGAGGAATTTACCGAGTCCTATTTCGACAGCGTGGACCACTGCGCAATCGTGCTCGGCGAAGAAGCGGGAGAAGTCCTCGGAAAGGTCAAAAAGTGGGGTAGGGACGCCGGATTTGATCGGGATTCCCCTCAGTTCAAGGGCATAAAAGATGAACTCGGTGACGTGCTCTGGTGCGTGTCCCGCATGGCCACACAGTGCGGTTGGACGCTGGAAGAGATAGGTCAGGCCAGCTGCAGAAAGCTTGCGGACCGCAAGGCACGCGGCATGCTGCACGGGGAAGGAGATGACAGGTGAGTACGTTTTTTGTTCTGGTGTTCGCGACTTTTTGCGGCTCTCTTCTGGCCGGGGTTGTGTGGTGGCTCGTTGCCTCCATGTTTGAGGAGCGTGACTGATGGCGGCCGATATCATGGGCGCATTGCCGGCGCATCCTCGCACAGCATTGCGTCAGGCCGTGGGGGCACTCATAGAACAAGCAGGCTTTTCCGGCCGCGTGTATCTGAACCCTGAAGAGCCCTGGGACGCTCCCTCGTTCCCCAGTGTGGGCGTCTATATCATGAGCGAACAGGCAGCGGAAACGGACCTTTCTCCCCGGCCTGACAGCCGGGAAGCCGAGCTTGCGGTGGACATACTGGAAGCCGTGCGGGGTACGGATCTTCCCCTCGATGACCGCATAGAGGCGTTGGAGCTCATCGTGGACAGGGCGCTGTCCTTTGAAGCCGTGGACAGGGAGTATACGGCCCGCGGCGGCCGGCTGGAAGACTTTGAATACTCCGGCATAGAGCTCGGCAAGGCCGACAATGGAGAAATCACCATAGCCTGCCTCACGCTCACGTTTACGGCGATTTACCGGATGCCGGCGCGTGAGGGCAGCATGGATCTGTTCCAGACCGGATTTATCGAATGGGATCTTGCGGACGGGGTGAATCACCCCGACGGCCGCAAAGAGGCAACGGACATAGTCACCCTTCCGCAGGATGGTGACGAAAGCAAAGGAGAATGACATGCAGCGCGATCGGATGTTTGTGAAGCCTGCGCCCGGCCGTGTGGTACGCGATCCTGAAACCGGCCTTCCGATTCCCGAGGGCGGCGTTCAGGTGGAAAAGACGCAGTACTGGTTGCGACGACTCAGGGACAAGGATGTGGAAGAAGTCCACCCTGAAAGGAAGGAGACGGAATAATGGCCATATCGTTCAATGAAGTGCCGCAGGGCATCCTGGTGCCCGGTGCCTATATCGAGTTCGACAACTCTCAGGCCATGCAGGGTGCCAGCCTCATGGACTATACGGCGCTCATCTGCGCCCAGATGCTGGACGGCGGAACGGCGGAGCCGCTCAAGGCCTACAGCGTAACCAGTGCGGAGCGTGCGGCGGAACTTTTCGGCCGCGGTTCTCAGGCTCATCTCATGGCCGGCGCCTTTCTTGAGAACAACAGCTACACGAGCCTCCGCATGATCGGTGTGGACGATGGAGAAAGCCTGACGAAGGCCACGGGCTCCATAGCTCTGGAAGGTACGGCGACCGTAGGTGCGCCTCTGTATCTGTACATCGCGGGGCAGGCTGTGTCCGTGCCCTGCGCTACCGGAACAACGGCGGCCAATCTTGCCCAGGCCGTGGCGACGGCGATCAGCGCGGAAGCGGATCTTCCCGTTACCGCCCAGGCGAGCGATACCACGGTAACACTCACGGCAAAGAACGGCGGAACGCTGGGCAACGAGATGGATATTCGTGTTGCCTACTACAACGAAACCATGCCCGAAGGCATCAAGCTGACCATTACGGCCATGAGTAAGGGCGCCGGCCAGCCGGACGTGGATGAGCTTATCGCGGCGTGGGGCGACAACTGGTATCACGTGATAGCCTGGCCGTGGAACGACCGCAGCAGTCTGCGCACGCTGGAAGCCGAGCTTGAAGACCGCTGGGGCCCGCTTCGCCATATCGACGGCGTGGCGATCACGTCCAAGTCCGGCACATTTTCCGAGCTTCAGGAGTTCGGCAGCGGGGAAGACAAGGGGAACTACGCGCATATCTCCATAGTGGAAGCCTGCAAGACACCCACGCTTCCCTGTGTCCGTGCCGCAGCCGTGGCCGCACTGGTAGCCTACTACGGTAACAATGATCCCGCACGCCCGTTCCAGACGTTGACCATATCCGGCGACCTTGCGCCGGCGCAGGAAGACCGTCTTACGCTTGAAGAGCGCAACCTTCTGCTGAAGGCCGGTATAGCCACAACGGTGACCGATGCCGGCGGCAATGTGACCATCGAGCGCATGGTGACCAACTATCTCACCACGTCCACCGGTGCGGCGGATACCAGCTATCAGGACGTGAACACGCTGCTGACGCTCTCCTACCTCCGGTATGATTTCCGGTCCCGTATTCTGCGCAAGTATCCCCGCCACAAGCTGGCGGGCGACACGGAAACCATAGCGCCGGGACAGGCGATCATGACCCCGAAGCAGGGCAGGGCGGAAGCCGTGGCCGCCTTCCAGGACTGGCAGGAACTCGGCCTTGTGGAAGACATAGCCAAGTTCAAGGCCGGGCTTGTGTGTGAACGCAATGCCACGGACGTGAACCGTCTGGACTGGCTCATCACGCCCGATCTCGTCAACCAGTTCCGCGTGGCCGCGGTACAGATACAGTTCAGACTGTAAAGGAGCATCATCATGGCCATAGGCAACCGCCGTGCGGGCCGTATTTCCTTCAAGGTGGACGGTACGCTTTATGAGGCAAAGGGCAGCTTTTCGTACAATCTCGGCCTTGACGTAAGAGAGGCCATCATCGGCGCCGACGGCGTGCACGGCTACAAGGAAACGCCGCAGGTGTCCTATATTGAGGGGGCCGTAACCGATAGAGAGGACCTTGACCTGGAAGCTCTTGTCGGTGCGGATGAATGCACCGTCACACTGGAGCTCAACAACGGCAAGATCATCACGCTTTCCCGGGCGTGGTTCGCAGGCGACGGTACGGCGTCCACCGAAGAAGCGGAAATCCCTATCCGTTTTGAATCCAAGAGCCGCGCTCAGGAGGTGAAGTGATGAAGGAGGTCACTCCCGTCACCGTGACGCTGAACTATCCCGTACAGTTCGGGGACGAACTCGTCACGGAACTGAAGTTCACCCGCCGCGTGCGTTTTTCAGACATGGCCGACGCTTCAGCCGGGGCCCTGAGCATGGCGGACATGGCCCGCATCATCGGCAGGCTGACAGGGCAGGACAGACAGGTCATCATGCGTCTGGAAGGGGACGACATTGCCCGCGTCATGGAGGCGGCCACGCCTTTTTTAGGGAGTGGCCGGACGACTGGCGAGTAGCCGCAGGGTTCCTTCTGGCGGAGTGCCACACGCCGCCGAGTGAGATCATGGCCATGACCGGCCCGGAACTTCGGTTCTGGGCCGGGTGCCTGGCCGCATACGGAAAAGAGAAGAACCATGGCAAAAAATAAAGTCTCCATAGATTTTGTCATAGGAGCCTATGACAAATTCTCCGGCGCGTTCGCGCAGTTCAACGCGAAGATTGAATCGGCGACCGCCGCCGTAAGCCGTATGCAGGCGCAGGTGTCCCGTTTCAGTCAGAGAAGCGGACTCGCCCGTGTCGCCGGAGCCGCCGGTGACGTGGCCGACGCCTTCATTGGTATAGGTGACGGCGCCATGGAGTCACTGAGCCGCGTCACCGGGGCGCTCGGCAAAATGACACTGCTTCTCGGCGGGACCACGGGCGGCATGCTTGCGCTTGCATCGGCTACCGCCGAGCAGGCGCAGGCTGCCGAACGCTCTGCGCAGCAGATCGGCGTTGCCGCAACGGACCTGCAGAAGCTGCAATATGCCGCGTCTACGGTGAACGTGGAAGCAGAGGACATGACCGACATTCTTTCCGATCTTACGGAAAAGATGGTGGAAGCCGGGGACTCGGACGATCTGGCCGCCATGTTCAAGGCTCTGGGCGTATCGGTGAAGAACGCCGACGGCACCATGAAGAACTCCGCCCAGGTCATTATGGAGATAGCCGACGCCTTTTCCGGCATGCAGGACGGCGCGGTGAAGACGAAACTCGCCATTGAACTCATGGGCGACGAAGGCCGCAAGCTCATTCCCGTGCTCAACAAGGGATCTGCCGGACTCAAGGAGTTGGGCCGGGAGGCTGAACGGGCCGGTGTAGTGTTTGATGATACGGCACGCAATGATGCCCGGCGTTTTCAGGAGTCCCTGCGGGGAGTGGAAACTCAGACCTCCGGCCTTCGCAACGCCATAGGGCGGCAGCTCATGCCGGTGATCACTCCGGTCATGGAAAAGTTCGAGGGCTGGCTGAATCTGAACAAGGACCTTATCGCTGTAAAAACCGGCGAGTGGGTGCAGAAAATAGCGGACAACATCCCGGCTTTTCTGGACGGTGCTGAACGCTGGCTCACTACCGGCGGCAAGGTACTCGGCTGGTGCAGTGACTTCATCGACAACACCATAGGCATGGAGAACGCCCTGAAGCTCCTAGCTCTGTATCTGGGTACGCCGTTTATTCGGTCATTGTTCAATGCAGGCAAGGCAATAGCCGCCTTCGGACTGGCCCTTTCCATCAACCCCATAGGCGCATTCCTTACCGCCATAGGGTTGCTCGTGGCCGCAGGCTGGTGGCTTTACAACAACTGGGAAGATATTTCCGCCGGTGTGAAAAAGTTTTGTTCGGAAGTTTCAAACGCGGTCCAGGGCGTTTCCGACGTCCAGGACGCGGCGGACGCATACGGCATAGACCTGGAAGATACCGACGCGCTCATGGATCCGGAGAACGCCCGACTGTTGGCTGAAGCGGCCAATAAGAACCGCCGTGAGCCTCGGACGGAACCGTCCGCGCCAGAAAGTACGTCGTCCGGTTTTTCCGATCTTGCCCGTTCCGGCTCGGTGTCGTCTGAAACGGTGCGCAAGGAAGAGAAAGAGGTAACGCACAAGGTGGAGCTTGTTATTCCTGCCGGTATGGAAGCCAGAGTTGATCAACAGGCCAGCGACGCCGTCAAGGTGAAGCGCGACAACATGGGCTACGGCTGGTCTTTTGCGGGGGTGTGACATGGCGCAGGCATGGAAACTTCGTATTCAGCAGGCGTCTTTCCGGGGAGTGCCGTTTCAGGTCTATATGGCAGGCGGCGAACTCGGCCGGTCCACGGCGCTGCATATCTTCCCCAACGGCTCGGCGCCGTACCCGGAAGACCTTGGAAAGGCTCCGCAGTTCTACGACGTGCAGGGATTTGTCTCCGGCTCTTCGTATATGACGCAGCGTGACGCGCTGGAGGCGGCGTTCCAGCAGCCCGGCCCCGGCACGCTGGTGCATCCGTGGTACGGCATCGTGTACGTGGCCCTTGCCGGTCCCGTGCGTACGCAGCACAGCGCGGCAGACGGCGGTCTTTGGCAATTCCAGGCTCGATTTGTGCGGGTGGAAAAGCCCGGTGGACTGACCGGGACTCCCAACCTTCCGGACGCGGTATCTGCCCGGGTAACAGCCGTGGCCGAACGCGCGCAGGCGCTGGCCGATTCCGTAGGACAGTACCTGGACAAAGGTGCCTGGGTAGTTTCTCAGATAGAAACCGCGGCCGGCGTTTTCATCAGCAGTGTGAAGACAGCTCTGGCCATACCGGAAGGCCTTTCCACGCTGGCAGGGTTGGCGGGTTCCACCGGCTGGCTTACAGGCATGATCTCTTCGGGAAGTTTCGGATCTTCCTGTTGGGATATGGTGCAGGCCGGAGTGGAAAATCTCCCGTCCGGCTCTGGACCGGCAGCGCTGCTTGACCTGGTAACGTCAGCTCCGGAAGTGACGGTAAGCCCGTCCTTCGGTACGTCCCGCAAGGCCGCAGCAGAAGGACAGATAATCATGGTCAACGTGCAGCGGCAGATGTGTGTTTCCGCTGCGTGCTCCGTCGCCGCGAACTATACGCCGTCCACCACGAACGAGGCCGGGGAACTTCAGGCGGCTGTCCTGGAAGCGATAGATACCGCGCAGGTGGAAGCCGATGATGAAACCTTCGCCGCGCTTTCCGATCTTCGGACGGTGACGCTTCGAGCCATGGCGGAAAAGGCCCGCACGCTGCCCGACGTTATCAGTGTAACGGAGAAACAGGTCATGCCCTCGCTGGCCGTATGCTGGCACTGGACCGGCGGTATTGATGCCGAGCAGGAGCTTATTGTGCGCAACGGCCTGCGTCATCCCGGTTTCGTGCCGGGCGGACAGGCATTGGAGCTGATCAATGGATAACCTCACGTTGACAGTAGGCGGGGTGGACTGGACCGGCTGGGAGTCCATACAGGCCTCCCGCAGTGTGGACGCCATGTCCGGGGCTTTTTCACTCGGCCTTGCGGATCGTGTGCAGTACGGCGGGGCAGTTCTGCCTCTCTCTCCCGGCATGGAGTGCGTACTCTCCTACGGAGGGGATACCCTCGTTACAGGCTTCATAGACAGCGTATCCCGGTCGCTCGATGCAGGCCGGCACGGGGTAACGGTGTCCGGCAGAGACAAGAGCGCGGACCTTGTGGACTCGTCCGCCGTCCATACGCCCGGCAGCTGGAAGGGTGCGTCTCTCATGGATATCTGTACGGCTCTCTGTGTACCTTTCGGGATAGCTGTGACGCTTGAAGGCAATCAGGGGCAGCCGTTCACGGCGTTTCAGATACAGCCCGGGGAAAGTGTAGCGGAAGCCATGCAGCGACTTTTGAAGCAGCGCGAGCTTGTGGCCATGCCGGACGGAAAAGGAGGCCTCAGGCTGGCCAGACTGGCGCAGGAGACGCTTTCTTCCGTGTTGCAGGAGGGCGTGAATGTTCTTTCCGCCTCCGTGACCTACGACGCGTCCGAACGTTTTTCCGAGTACCTCGTGACCGGCCAGAAACAGGGAACGGACAAGGTCTTCGGCACGGCCTGCTCCGTCAGGGCGAAGGTCACGGATGATCAGATGCCGCGCTACCGCCCTCTGGTGCTGCGCGCCAGTCAGCAGGGCGATGCGGCCTACATGCGTCAGCGCGCACAATGGGAAATGACCACAAGACGGGCCGACGGTACTTCCGTCCAGGTCACGGTGCAGGGCTGGCGGGACAGCACCGGCAGACTCTGGGCCCCTGGCGTGCTGGTGCCGGTACATCTTCCCACGTTAGGGATATCGCAGAATTTGCTCATAGGGGAAGTGACCTGGACGCGGGACCGTGGCGGAACCACGACGCAGCTTACTCTGAAAGATCCCGCGGCATGGCAGCCTGAACCGGAAAAACCGAAAAAGAGCGACTCAGGCAGCAGCACCGACTGGGACCTGTACGTCAAACAGGCGGAAAAGGCCAAAGCCGAAGGGCAGAAAGTACAGGAGGTCATGGTATGAGCCGTGACATCACCATGGAAAGGGTTCGCCAGCTCATGCGTGACGGCGTAGCGCGTGCTGTGCTCAACGTCGTGGACGACGAAGGCAACATGCAGCGCGTTCAGATATCCCTGCTGGAAGATGAAGTCATTGACGACGTGGAGCGTTTCCAGAACTACGGCTTTACCTCTGTGCCCAATGAAGGATCTGAGGCAACGGTAGTATTTGTGGGCGCAGATCGTTCTCATCCCATTGTGGTGGTAGCCGATGACAGGCGGGTGCGCAAGAAAGGCCTGAAGCCCGGAGAAGTGGCCATTTATCACAAGAACGGGGACTTCATTCACCTGAAGAACGGGAACTGCATAGATATCTCAACCAAAACTTTAACTATCTCCTGCGAAACGGCCACATTTACCGCAAACTCTGAAATCACGCTGGACTCTCCGCTTGTCACATTGACGGGCCGACAGCAGACCACCGGCGAGAAGTCCGGAGGCGGTGCGTCCACCTTTGCGGGCGGTCTGGAAAATACCGGTGGAGATATCACCAGCAACGGCATTTCCCTTGAACATCATACCCATCCCGGTGACAGCGGAGGGACGACGGGAGAGCCGGGGTGATGGAACATGTCATTGTCTGGTGTGTGGTGTTGGTAAGCGTGCTTCATATTATCCATTTCATGCGGGGCGGATAGATGGACATTCTTATGGCTCAAAACGAACAGGGGCTTTTTGATCTGCCCGTAAGGAAAGGTGATCTTGTGGGGGATGACTCGCTGGGGACGGAAATCATGGTTTCGCTGTTTACCGATGTCCGGGCGGAAAAGGATGAGCTTCCGCCTGAGTACAGCGATCTTCGCGGCTGGTGGGCGGACGCGCTGCTTGCCATGCAGGGGGATGAACAAGGGATAGGTTCCAAGCTCTGGCTTCTGCGCAGGCAGAAGCAGCTGGAATCCGTGCTTGTACGCGCGGAATCCTATGCCCGGTCCGCGTTGCAGTGGCTGATGGATGAAGGGCTGGCCGGTGCCGTGAACGTAACGGCAGAAAACCCCGTCCAGGGTACGCTCGCCCTTACGGTATCCATTACCAGGGCAAGTCCGTCCGTAGTTCAGCGCACAACCGAAGTCTGGCAGATCAACATTACCGAAAACAATATCACCATGGGGGCAGTATGAGCTTTTCAAGGCCTTCTCTTTCCACCCTGCGCTCCCGCATAGCGGCTGACGTGTCCGGCCGTCTTCTGGATGGTGCGCCGCTTAAGTCCCGGTCGGTGCTCTCCGTACTGGTTTATGTATGGTCCGGTGCCTGTCATCTCATGTATGGTGCCTTGCAGTGGTATTTTACTCAGTTCTGGGCCAAGACGGCGGAAAAGGAATATCTGGAACGCAAGGCTTCCACCTGGGGTATTACCAGAAAAGCCGGCGCCTATGCCGTGGGCCAGGTAACATTTTCCGGTTCCGGCCTCGTTCCGGCCGGTTCCGTGCTCAGAAGCGACTCCGGCCTGCTTTTTACCGTGGACACAGACGTTACCGTGCCCGGTACAGGGGATGTTACCGCATCGGCAATAGGCAGTTCCGGAAATCTGGAAGCCGGAGAGACGCTCACTCTGGTGCAGGCTGTGGCCGGCGTTTCCGGTTCGGCCGTGGTGAACTCTCTCTCCGGAGGCGTGGACGCAGAAACGGATGAAGAGCTCCGTGCCCGGCTTCTGACAGCGTTGCAGGCTCCTCCTATGGGGGGATCGGCCGCAGATTATGTGACCTGGGCTCTGGAAGTGCCCGGCGTTACCCGTGCCTGGTGTTATCCGCTTTATCTCGGCATCGGCACCGTGGGGCTGTCCTTCGTTTGTGACGGCCAGGAAGAATCTCCGCTTCCAGATGAGGAAATGGTGCAGCGCGTCCAGGACTATATCGACGCACGCAGACCCGTGACAGCTGATTTTCTGGCCTTTGCACCGCAGGCGTTGAAGGTGGATATTTCTCTGAAAATATCCCCCAACACGGAAGCTGTGCGCAACGCGGTGAAGCAGGAGCTTGCGGACCTGTTTGTCCGTGAAGGCGCGCCTGGTGTGGCTATCCCCCTGTCTCATATCAATGAGGCTGTGAGTATCTCTGCTGGTGAAGAGGATCATGTGCTGGTTTCTCCCACGGAAAACATCGTTCCTGAAAACAATGTCATGCCCATGCTCGGAAACGTGACCTTTGCGGGGGTGGACTGATGGCCGCCCATACAGCAACTGAGTACGCCGCCATGCTGAGAAAGCTGCTGCCGCGCGGTGTTATCTGGACCGCGTCCCCGGAATCCAACCTTGCCCGTCTGCTTACTGCGTTCGGTGCTGAACTGGCCAGACTGGAAGGCGATGCGGAACGTCTGCTCCGGGAGCTCGATCCGCAGCAGTCGCTGGAAGCTCTGGAAGACTGGGAAGAGGAACTCGGGCTGCCGGATGAATGTTCACAGAATGGCGCCGGCGTGGCCGCTAGGCGTGACGCCATAGTTAAAAAGCTTCAGCGCGGCGGCTTCATGAATGAAGCCTATTATGTCGAGCTGGCCGGCTCTCTGGGGTATGAGGATGCCGTTGTATCCCGTGTGCGTGAGTTTCGCGTGGGTGTGTCGCGTATGGGGGACAGGCTGAACGATATCCTTTTTCATCATGTGTTTTTCGTCTCCGTGCCTTCAGGCGGACAGATACGGGCGTTTCGCACGGGAGAGTCCGGTATGGGCGAACGTCTGCGCACATGGGGCGACGACTCTCTGGAATGTATTTTGAACCGGCAGAAGCCTGCGCACAGCATGGTTTTTGTCACCTATCAAGGAGTGGAAGATGCAAAGAATTAAAGCCTCTGGTGTCGTGTCGGTTATGCCTCTCGTCCAGGAAAATTCCTATGACCCTGGCTACTTTTCCAACGGAAACCCCGCAACCGGCGAGCTGGCAACCATGATGACGGCCGAGTGGTGCAACGGCGTGCAGGAAGAACTCCTTGCGGTGATTCAAGACGCGAAGCTCACACCTTCAGGAACGGACTTGAAGCAGCTTCTGCAAGCACTGAAATATTTTTTCTCTACTTCTGAAGCTGAGAAGTGGCGCAAGGCCATGATTGGAAGCCTTGTGCCTATGGCTGTATCCTCGCTGCCCGGGGGATTCGGAATGCCGGACGGCTCTCTCTTTTTGTTTGAAGATTACCCTGAACTTAAAGAGAAGTACGACGCTGGCGGCTTCAACGGGATGTTGCTGGAGGCGAACGCTACCGCAGAGGATAAAGCTGCCTGGGCCGGCAAATGGGTAAAACACTCGGAAGGTATTGGATTATATGCACCTAGGCTGAGTGGTCTGTTCTTGCGGAACGGGGGCATGATAGGACAGTATAACGAGGCCGGGCTGCCGAATATTATGGGTGCCTGGTCAAATGTATGGACGTTGACAGGAGCTGTACAGTCAGGGGCGATAGTCGGCATATCCGGAGAGTATAGCAACTCCCTGCCACCGGGGTCTGTCGCCACTGTCACGAGCTACACTGTCGATGCCTCACGTAGTTCCGCTATATATGGTGCGAACTCCACGGTCATGCCCGCGTCCGCTGATATGGTGATCAGTCTCTATTTAGGCCGTCCTGCCGAGATATAGCCCATATGTAACAGAAATATTTGATGGACGTGTTTCATTTGAAGTTCTTTGCTTATTCGTATACACCACGATTTTATTACTCTTTACAGTTGTGAGCTGTGTATATAGCGCATCTGGTGAGTTTTGTGTTTCTTGTTCAACATTTCCGCCAACCCAAACAGTTGGAGAGCTAGTATTTGAAACCGGACGTGTTCCGATATTTTGAATTCCTATCTGAACAGCATCCTGCTGATATGCTCCAAGAGATGTGTCTGGTCCACCCCCGTTCCGCAAGGGCAGGATAGACTATAAATTTATATATATTCCTGATAGTTAACAAGAAAGTAACTATCTGGAGTATTACTATGATTAAAAATTTTCCCTGGAGGCGTAAACCGTGGAAGGTTGAATGGAAGAATCCGTGGACAAAGGCCCCGCGTGTCCGCTGGTTTGAATCGGAAGCGCAGGCGGTCGCGTTTGAGGAGGCACAGCTGGCGATTTATGAAAGGGAAAAGGTGCTCATGACACGGGCGAGAAAACGCAGCAGGGCAAATGCACCGGCAATCACTATAGCTGAGCTTTTCCGGGAGTTTCTGGCACGTCCTGATATAAGAGAGTCCACAAGATCATCGAGCGGCTATCATATCAAGCCCATCTTGGAGCTTTTCAGCGCCCGAAGGGCGGCCAGCCTTACGCTCGATGACGTGCGCGTCTTTTCGGAAATTCAGCGGGGGCGGAATGTTGGCCAGAGTACCATAAATCGCCGTCTGTCCGTCCTCAGGGCTGCCTGTAACTGGGCAGTGGCCAAAGGTTTTCTGAAGGAGTCGCCCATACGGAACATGAAGCTGCCGCACGCTCCTTCCCGGCGCATCGAGCCGCCCACCATACCGGAGATTGATCGTCTCCTGAAGCATGCCCCTGAGCATATCCAGAGAATCATTCTCCTTGGGCTTTACACCGGGGCGCGTCCCGGCCCCTGTGAGCTTTTCCGGCTACGGTGGGACGACATTCTGCTCGATGAGGGAGTCATTTATATGCCGTGCGCCTACAAATCAAAAACGATTTCCGCGCGCTATGTCCCCATTCATGAAGCCCTGCTTCCCAAGGTCAGGGAATGGAGGAAGCAAGACGGGAATACTTGTTCAAGCGTCATTCATTACCGGGGCAAGCCGGTAAAGCGTATCAGCGAAACATGGCGCAAACTGAGGGAGAAGGCCGGCATTGCCCGAAAAATACGGCCGTATGACCTGCGCCACGCCTTCGCCACCCTGAGCATGGCGGAAAGCGGCGATATAAAAAGCATTGCCGAACTTATGGGGCACAGCACCTACACCATGCTGCTATCCGTCTATCAGCATGTGAGCAACGCTTTGAAAATCAAGGCGGTCAACGCCATCCCGGCAGTGGCCAGCCTGAAAATCTGACCTTTCGGCAAAAAAGCCTGTCGGCACCACGGCATCCGCCGGAGGTAGTCTTGCCGCGCGCCTGAAATCGTTTGCTCAGGAGTGCCCCCGGCTTTACGCTTGCTGTTTGGAGGGTAATGCAGCCGGAACTTAACAAAGGAGAATTATCATGAAGCTGTATAAGTATGATCTGAAAACCGGCGAGTTCACCGGGGAAATGGAAGCCCAGAAGCGGCCTAACGGCCAGGATATTGTTGACGTGATAGGGGCGACGGTTCAGCAGCCGCCGCAGGCCGGAGAAAAGCAGGCTGCCCGCTGGACGGGGGAAGGCTGGGAACTTGTGGAAGATCACCGGCAGACCAGGGACAAGGGCGGCGTTATTGTGGAAGGTTCGGGAACGCCGTACTGGCTGCCCGGCGATACCTGGCGTACACAGGCCCGTTATGTCACCGAGCTGGGGCCGCTCCCTGAAGGAGCTCTGCTGGAAGCTCCCGTCCAGTCGGAGGAAGAAGCCATGGAAATCGCTTCCGCGTCTGTGCGGGCACGGCGTGACGCTTCGCTTGCGTCGTCCGATTATCTGCTGATGGCGGACTATCCCATCACTGCCGAGGAACTGGAATCGGTCAAGACTTACCGGCAGGCCCTGCGAGACCTTCCTGCCCAGGAAGGATTCCCCATGGACGTGGCATGGCCGGAACTTCCTGCCGTGCTGAAGGAGTAGCAAGCGCATGGAAAAGACCATAGGGCAGGGCGTCCGCTTCGAGCGCATCCGCCGGATCACCGGCTACCTTGTGGGCGGGCTGGACCGCTTCAACGATGCGAAAAGGGCGGAAGAGAAGGACCGTGTGAAGCACATGCGAATGGAAGCTCTGAGCGGACGGAAGGCATAGTGCTTTTACGCCACAACATAATGAAGCCCCGGCGGGAATATCCTGCCGGGGCTTTTGGCGTTTTTATGGCTGGCTACCGCTCCTGAGAGGCGTTTTCCTCTTGGGGAACAGGATGGAAGTCTTTGAGGAACTGGAGACGTTCATAGACATCTTCAGCAATGGCAGTGGCTTTTTTTACAGGTAAACGCATTGGTGGACCATTAAATATTTCCTCCATTATATCACTATTTAATATATCATCTCTATACTTAGTCATACATACTTTTATCAAAAGAAATGCGTGAAATGCATTATTTTCTATATCTGGAATTAATTTTACAAAATAATTGTAACTATGTGATGCATGGTCGAATTTATTTGATAATGAATTTATTTTTTTAAAATAATCTCTTGTGTCATTCTCAAAAAGAATGCCGATATCCCTATTTATATATTGTCTTGTTGGTAATGAAAATATTGCCCAAAAGGCGAGAATGATATCTTCTATTTTTAGATCGTCATAACTACGAATAAATAAAGAAAAATATTCTATATCTTGTGTAAGTTGGCGCAAATTTTTATTATTAAAAAGAGAAGTGTCAGATGATAAAATGTCCTTTAGTTGGCCATGAGCAGATAAAGATGGGGCTCTAGATATTATACTTGTATATTTTTTGACTCTTTCATCATGAGAAAGGAGCATTTGCACAAATTTTTTATTTTCTACTGGTGGAAGACTATAATAAGTATCAAAGAATTTACCTAGATAGTCATAACGGGTGTCTTGTATAACTTCTCCATTCTTTTCATGAGGCTTCAATCCAAAGGTATGTTCTACTTGCTGCATTAGTTGAGTCGTGTCTATGGCCAGCAGAAAAACGACGTGAGGTACATTGAAGAGGTGCTTTATCCGTTCAAGCAGCTCGATGGCATAAGAAGGGCGGCAGCGATCCAGCTCGTCTATCATGATGAAGAGAGGAAAACCTTTAGATTCTTCTGAAATCTTCTCTGCTACATCTTTCAGAGACTCTTTAAACGACTCGCGGGAGGTAAAGTAGTCTATTGCAGTCTGTGCATAATCAGAGGCAGCTTCTACAGCTTCTTTAGGGATACTTTCACCACCGTATAGCGAACCGGCCAGCTTAACGGCACTAGGTATGAGAGGCTTCACTGATTTAAATTTGTCTTTTATCCAATCTGATAATACTTTGGTATATCCCTTTTTCTTAGTTTCAACCTCATCATATATGGTGGACATTAAATTGAGTAGAGGGTCAGAAAAAATATCATTTTCCCACGCATTGAAGTAGATGCAAGGCTTTTTCTCTTCAAGAAGCTGGTGACGCCATGCCTGAAGGAAAAAGGTCTTTCCACTCCCCCATGGAGAGGTAAGTCCTATAACGTAAGGACCTCTTGTATTTTTTATGAGAGTAGTGAGCTTATCTGCATATTCTTTGCGGTCAAGCTGGTCATTTTCCCATGTCATTTCGTCAGGATCGGTAACCTGGAGCCGATTGAAGCTGGGAGATGTATTTTCGGGCATAGTGATACCTTTAAAAAGCAGGGTACTCCCGCCGAAGTGCCCTGCTTTGCTTTTTATTCTAAATAGGTGGCAACCGCTGCCTTCAGCTGGTCAGCGTAGTTATAGATATCGTTCAAATCTTCCAGCTTGACCTTGGTTTCATTCTTTTCCGCATCGAATATGCCGAGGTATTTGACGCTGGCGGAATTAAAGTGGAGCCTGGCAATGGGCTTGCGGTTATTGTCGTCAAAGAGGATACCGCAGTAGCTCTGCCTGTCGCGTATAGCAATACGGGAAGGGTCTACCACCTCTCTCAGAATGGCCTTGATGATGAAGTAGGCCTCCGTTTCTTCCTGGGTGGTGACAATAGCGTCCTTTTCCTCTTGGGCTTCGGCAGTCTCCGGGGCTGTTGCTTGGGCAGCTGGGGCCTCGATGTCGGAACTTGTGGAACTCATGCCGGTAACGCCCTGAATCCTTTCCAGAAGCACTCCGTTGATGTACTTCTCAAACGCCTGTTTCACTACAGGGCGGAACGCTTCAATCACGCTGGCACGCATCTGGCCGGAAAATACTCTGGAGGCCAGAAGCTTGACGAGTTCGTCGGAAGGCTCACGAACTTCTGCGGCAATGATCTGTCTTATCTGACGAAGGTGCTTCAGTTCCTGTGCAGCAGAGAGCGCCACGTCAACATCAAACACGTCATTGGCCAGCTTCTTCAGTTCGGGGATGAGCGCTTCATCAACCTGATCAAAGTCAAAGATCATGAACGGCTTGTCATCCATGACGTTGGGCTTGTCGAGGTCGGAATAGAACTCATACCGCACGCCGTTGGTCAGTATGCCGATGCGCGCCGTAGGGATGTTGTGGAAGTATCTATGCAACTGGCTGGCCTTGCTGGCGTCAAGCGTGGCCGTGCAGCACTTGGCTTCAATGCAGAAGATGATTTCACCGTTTCTTTTGATGGCGTAGTCTATCTTTTCACCTTTTTTGGTGCCGATATCCGCAACATACTCCATCATGACCACACGAGGATCAAAGATATCATATCCCAGGGCCTGAATGAAAGGATTGATCAAAGCGGCCTTGGTTGCTTCTTCGGTCACTGCATGGGGGCGTAGTTCCTTAACCCTAGCGGCAAGCGCTGCAATACGATCAGCAAAGTCCATACGATACCTTTTATCCCTGTTTGTTGGTTATTATGCGGTGTTATTTTGAAAAATGTTTATCACCCAATAGACTATGAAACCGACTCACTTTTGCCCGCCGGCGGTTTTGGCGAAGCTGGCGGCAGAGTCTTCAGTGGAATCGCCGAGAAGAAGCTTTGCAGTGAGGGTTCTGTTTAGGCGCCGTTCTTCGTCCAGCTCGGAGCGCAGGCGTTCGTTTTCTGCCTGCTGGGCATCAAGCATGGCTTGGACGGCATCAAGTTCCGCCCTCAGCGCGGCGTATTCTTCGGCGCTGTGCTGTTCTGCCTGATAGGGGTCTCCTTCTCCGGTCTCCAGCCATTTGCGCGATACGTCCGGCCAGAGTTCGCAGATTCGTCCGGTAAGAGCCGCCAACGCCTTTCCACGGGGTGAGTGGAAGTACCTGTTAAAAGTCGGTTGAGCGATACCAAAGAGAGCCGCAAGCTTCGTGCGGCTTGATTTTTTTTCTTTGATAAGAAAATCAATGCGTTCCGGCAGGGTAGTCATAAATAAATCCAATTTAGTATTGACTGCAATGTCAAATTGGCATTATAAGTCAATCAATAGATACACATCAAATAATCAGACCAAACAAGACAACCTTTTCCCTATCAGGTTAAGAAAGGGGAATCAAGAATGACTCGGTATGAACTTCTTAAACAATGGATGAAGGAACGTAATGTCTCTTTTGTCTGGCTGGCTGCACAGTTAGGTATCAAAGAAACTCCGTTGCGCCGCATGCTCATGCAGGATCGAATACCTACAAAACGCCATGCTCAACTGGTACGTATTGGAATTCCTGAAGATATGCTTCCTCCGGGTATAGACCTTACCAGTCGCAGACCTGTCATGGTCCCCTTGCTCGATGCCGATGGGCGGATATTACAGGTGTTGCCCGAGGGGCACGACTCCACAATGGAATAAGGAGGGCAGGGTATGCAGTTTGAGCCGCTTTCTCTTGTGGTGCATAGGGCGGTGCTCAATGCGCCTTCCGGCCTCAAGGCTTCGCAGATTGCGGAACAGGTGGGCCGTCCGTACCGGGTGATGATTGCCGAGCTTCTGCACGACGGCACGCGCAAGCCGGACATGGATCTGCTTGTGCCGTACCTCCATGCCACGGGCAGCGACGAGCCTTTGAAGCATCTGGCCAGAGTGACGGGCACGGTGTTCCTTCGCCTGCCCGATGCCGAGTCCGGCATGGAGCCGATAACGCAGGAAATGGCCGACAGCGTGAAGCGCTTCGGGGAAATGCTTTCCGTCCTGGGCAAGTCCATAGAGGACGGCGTGATCACCCCCAGAGAGGCGCTTGCCATCAACAAGGAAGGGCATGAAGTCATTGCGGCGGTGCTGCGTGTGCTGAAGCGCACCGAAGCCGCGGCGGATTACTGAAAAACAGCCCGCCGTGTGTTTTCCGGCGGGCTGAGCTTTTTAAAGGAGGTGTTTATGGACAGACAGATGGAAAGTCGAGGAGAACATCTTCAGGATGCGGTCATCAGCGTGCTGTTTGCCGTGCGTGACGCTGTGGAAGGGGCATCCCGGCTGGCCATGCTCAAGGAAAAGGAATGTCTCACCCCGGCCGAAGTGGAAGAGCTTTACAGCATTCCCGCGTCCACGCTGGCCACGAGGCGATGCCGGGGCGGCGGGCCGGACTACACGCAGCTTGCCGACGATGGAGGCAAGATCCTGTACCGGCATGAGGACTTGAGAAACTGGCTGGCTAATCGTCACCGGAGGGGCTGAGATGAAGGGAAATCTTTTCGGCTGCGGCCCGTTCATGATGGGGCGCCAGGTGGGCATAACGCTGGGTCATGAGAATGTTTGCATGGCCGAGCAGCTTCTGCACCGTGTAGAGCGGCACGCCCTGCATGACCAGCCAGGAAGCGAAGGTATGCCGCAGAGTATGGAAAACCACGCGCCGGTGATTCGGGGTGCCCTGAGGGTTCAGCCCCAGCCGTCTGACCGTGTCGGTGAAAACAGGGTGCGTTTCGCTCATGTGGCCGCCTTTTGTGCCGGGAAAGAGAAAGTCCGTGGCTATGCGGCCTTCCGTGCGGGTCTTCAGAATGCCCAGCGCGGAGCTGTTCAGATAGAGGATGCGGCGGCCGGTCTTGCCGTTGACTTCGGCCGTGCCGCTCCGAAAGTCTATCTGGCCGGCGGTGAGCGTGAGAAGTTCGCCGAGCCTTGCGCCGGTAAACAGACTGAGGGCCGCCATGTCGTGCCAGGGCAGGCTGCGTTCCTTCAGCGCGCTCAGCAGCAGGCGGGCTTCATCGTGAGAAAGGTAGCGGATCCGCTTTTCGTAATTGGCGGGGAGAGATATATCCTGAACAGGGGAGGAGAGATTATGCAGTCGGGCCTTGCGGGTTACATTGAACATGATGCCCACCAGCGTAAGCATGTGGCGGACGGTTCCGGGATCGAGTCCTGCGGCCGTGCGGCTGCGGATGAACTCCGTGAGCAGCTCCGGAGTGATGGAATTCAGCTTGAGGCCGCCGAAGGCCGGGAAAAGATGCTGCCGGGCATAGCTCTGCGCCGTGCTTCGCGTGGCCTTGGAGAGCGGGTGCTGCGTCATGTACCAGTTCCAGGCGTCCGTAAAGAGCGGCGCCGTGCGGGGAATGGCGGGGTTCAGCTGCGCCAGGGCGTTTCTTCTCATTTCTGCGGCCAGACGGGCGTTCATGCCCTCGCTGCGCCAGCCGCACTTCACCCAGCGGCTCACGCCGGCAACCTTGATGCGGTAGTAGAACACGATGTCCGGCTTGCCGTCGTGCCGGCGCTTGGTGCTTTCTCTGGTGTATATGCCCGGGAAACGAGTGGTGCTTGTCTTGACGGTCATAACGTTGTCCTCCTGCCGTTTTACGCGCTCTCAGGAAGCCCGGTTTTATCTCCCCGTTTATCTCCCCAACGGCGTAAAAATCTCCCCAAATGTCTCCCCAGCGGCGCAAACAGCTGTAAAAAGACGCAGAGGCTTTTGCATAAAATAGCAGGAAGAATAATACGTTGCAATGAAAGACAGCAAAATGGAACTTTCCACCCTTCAAGTTTCACTGGAAGGAAAAGCTTGCCCCTTATGCGACCAGCTGCTACTATGCTTCCGTTCCATTTCTTTTCTGTTCCTTTTGCCCCAACTTCCTGATCTGCCATGATTGTCAAAAATCCCGTCGAATCCATTCTTGCACTGGCTGCCAGCGTTTTTGACGCCTATTCCGTCGTTCTGTTTGAAGCTCCGCGCAACGGCCAGGGGGCTCAGATCATGGCCGCCTACAGTCAGGGCGACCACATCAATCAGAGCGCCGTCATTCAGCCCGGTAAAGGTCTCGCCGGTTGGATTCTGCGCAACAGATCTCCCATTGTGGTCGGCTCCATCGACGAAAATCAGGCGTATCTCGGCTATTACAAGGAAGACTGGGATCCGGAAATATGCTCTTTCCTCGGCTGTCCGCTGCCTGATGGCGGCATTCTCTGCATAGACAGCTGTCAGCGGCATGCCTTTTCGCCCGAGAAACAGAAACTGGTTGCCGTATTTGCCGACATGCTTTCTCAGGTTCAGGGTATGGAAAGCCGCGCCGACGGAGGCATCTGTGCGGAGTATCTCAAGGCACTGGATCATCTGGTCGAGCTGCGTCAGAACTATCCGGGATGGAAGGGATATCTCTCAAAGATCTTTCCCGTGCTTCTGGACGCTACGGGCTTTACCTATGCCGCCTTTGCTTCCAGAGTGGAGGGAAGCTCCACCTATATTATGGAAGGGGAATTTCCTCCGCTGCTGCTTGTCGGTCAGAAGGAAAACGAGTTTTCCATTCATAACGACATCATAGGCTGGGTGTTCCGCAATGAAGAGGCGGTGTACAGCGACGGATTTTCTGGAAGTACGCCCGTGTTCGGAAAAAGGGAGGATATTCCTTCCTTCGGCTGCACGGTATGCATTCCTGTTGTCGTGAACAGAAACACCTGCGGTGTGCTCTGCCTTGCGATGGAAGAGGCGCGTTCCATTTCCGATGAACTGAAGATGTTCCTCAGGCTCGCTTCCGACGATTTGTCCCGTCTTTTGGAAATGCTTTCTCTTCGATACCGCCTTCGTATGGCGGAAAAGGCTGCGGCCGCAAACAAGTAGGGTATTCCATGGAAATCATGAACCTGTCGCGTCGAGTGCAGGATCTTCTTGCCGTTCTGGATGGAAGCGACGCGATTTTTCTGGAAAAGTGGGATCGGCCCCGCAGTATTCGTCACAAGGGCAAGCGGGATCTTGTTACGGATACGGATCTGGCTGTGGAAGCCTATCTGAAAGAGCATTTGAGGGATGTCGTTCCCGGGGCAGTATTCATGGCGGAAGAAAGTTCTTCAACGCTTCTGCCTTCAGGGACCTGCTGGATCATTGATCCGGTCGACGGAACCACGAATTTTGCGCATCATTTCGGTGATACGGCCACGTCTGTAGCGCTTTGGGAAAACGGACAGGTGGTGTTCGGCGCCGTGTCCGCCCCTGTACGCGGGGAGCGTTATGTGACAGAGCGCGGCAGAGGTGCATGGCTGAATGGAAGACCCTTGAGAACCAGTGAGATTGCGTTATGTGAGGATGCGCTGGTGGCGACGGGTTTCCCCTACAGCGTGCATGAAGATATGGACGAAGTGCTGCGCGACATGCGCATTTTGCTTGACGGCACGGTGGGCGTACGCCGTTGCGGTTCAGCTGCGCTTGATATGTGTTTTGTCGCCAGCGGCAGTTTCGATGCCTATTTTGAAGGCTGGATCAAGCCGTGGGATATTGCTGCAGGCTGGGTGCTTGTGGAGGAGGCAGGGGGTCGGGTAACCGGCAGAGACGGTTCGCCTTACCGGTTCAATACGCCTATTCTGGCCAGCAACGGTCTGGTTCATGAAGAAATGATCCGTCACCTGACGCTGGAAAAGTAAAGGTGGGGTTGTCCATTTTTTCTGGGGAAAATCCATCCTGCCCGGACGGCCCATACAAGTTCAGGCGTCAACATTTCCTGCTGGTGCAGAACCAGGCCTTCCAGCTCATGCTGATCGACCAGAAGCGTGTCAGCCGAGGAAGAAGAAAGCGCGGGCGGTATGGCAGAACTCGGCCCGGCAAGAAAGAATGTGGCGGAAAGATTGGCTCCCCGGCTGTCGGTATAGGGCAGCGAACCTATGGCTTTCAGTCTTGTGCCCCGTATGCCGAGCTGACTGAACAGCTCCCGTGCTGCGGCGTCGACCGGAGATTCTCCGGCGAATACGGTGCCGATCGCCGAAACATCCCAGAGGCCGGCATAGAGCGGAGCCTGAGCCGGATGCTTCTGCAGAAAAACCTGCCCTCTGGTGTTTTTCAGGCAGATAAGAACGATGCGGCGCAAGAGACCCAGTCCAGAGGCTGTTTTGGGCGACGTAAGCATGAGAGGGCGCCCGTATCCTTCCAGCAGTTCGACAAGTTTCAGGAGCCGTTCGGGCGGCAGGTCATACGGGGAATCCGTGATGGATGAAAAGGAAGGGGGAACAGACATTGGCTGAGGCTCACAAAAAAATCATACGCTGGCTTGAGCTGGAAGATATGCCGAAAACGGCGGAACTGGAAGCCCTTTGTTTTCCTTCTGCCTGGACGGCGGAACAGTTTGCCGAAGCCTGGCCGCAGGACTGGTTTGCCGGATACGGCCTGTTCGAACACGACAAGCTGAAAGGATATATTGTACTTTCCGTGTTGTCCGGTGAGCTTGAGGTGCTGAACATTGCTCTTCACCCCGAATGCCGGGGAAAGGGACTTTCGTACCCGCTTATGTTCTTTGCCTTGAAGGATACGTTCGAAGGCATGCATGCATCAAGAAAGGGGGAAGCGCGCGAAGGCTGGGAGAATGCCGTGCTGGAAGTTCGCGTCGGCAATGCAGCGGCAAGGGCGCTGTATTCCCGACTTGGGTTTACGGCAGCCGGATGTCGGAAGAAATATTATTCCGACGGCGAGGATGCCGTTGTTATGACGCTGGATGCCGATCATTTTTGTGCGGCTTCGGGTATCGCTGAAAAGTAACGTCTGTCTCTTCGGTCTGACTGCGCTTGTCTGCCGGAGGCGTTATCCTGATCTTTTCACGGCGATATTTGAACCCGGCTTTGATGGTCGGGCGCTTACGCTCTTGTACTTCTGTGGAACGCCGCTGGTCTCCGATTCGCGTGAAGCTGCGGCATTGTTCTGCCTGCGGGGCGCTCTGATGTTTTGTTCGTTTGCCGAGTCGTGAAGCCCCTCTGGACGGTAATGAGCAGCCCGTCGAAACGGAGTCTTTTTCATTTAGAACTGTTGTCGTTCGTGAGTGCCGAAAGACGATCGTCCGCAGCTTTCAGTCCTACCTGTGAAAAACAGTCCTGTCTCTTGTTTTCCTAATATTCTGGAGTGAGGCGGCTATTGTTCGTCTCCGGCTACTCTGGAACTTCCTGTTTTTTTTTCAAACTCTCTGCGGCTGTTTTTTTCAGGCGGTCATGTTTTCTTGGACTGTGCATCCGTGTCATTCTGTCAGCGCAGAATGATGGGAATATCCGTTCTGGCAGTACCGCATGGCACAAAAACGGAAAGCACCCCTTTATCCAGAGATGTTTGCAGCGGGGCGGACAGCGGATGCTGCATGATAATGTCGAGAGCAAAGTCCACGTTGCCGAATTCCAGAGTCTGTACATCCTTCTCTTCCAAAGGGATGGGACAGTGGGAGCTGGCCTCGATGTGAAGTCTGTTCCCCACCTGGTTGAGCTGAAGATTTTCTTCCGTCACGCCGGGCATGTTTGCCCGGATTTCTACGCCGTTGTCCAGAACGATGATGTCGGTGGCGGGGCGGACCTGCGGATAGGGATTCTTTCTGCTCATGACTTTTCCTTTCTTTGAAGTACTACTTGAAGAATTCCGTGACAAAGTTCCATTTTTGCCTCAGAGCAGATCTCCGTCCCCAGCGCTATCTGGCGGCGGAAGTGTCCGCTGTAACATTCTTCATGAAGGTAGCGTCCGTTTTTTCTCTGCACATGCCCTTCCAGAGTCAGTACGCCGTGCTCTGCCCGAAGATGAATGCTTGTCAGTTCCATGCCGGGCAGAAGCGCCTGCACGATGATGTGCTTTCTGCAAAAGTAAACATTTACAGGAGGAAAGGGTTCCTGCTCACGGCGGGCATACGCCATATTGTCCGTGTAGAATGACTGTCCGAACAGAGGGTTTTCGGAAAAGAAACAACTTTTCATGATGCTATCCTGTCACGGTCGGGATGTTCTGCGCCGCTTTACCGCTGCCGGCACGGCAGGATCCTTCGGGAAGGGCGGCTTCCTTGAAAAGGAAAGGGATCCCGTCATATACGGGATAGATGATACGGCATTGCGGACAGAACACGGCGGTCAGGGGATCCATGACTTCAAGCCAAGCCTGTCGGCACTGCGGGCATGACGGCATTTCCAGCTGTATGTCGTGATGCATGCGGGCTCCTCTTGGAAAAAAGCGTCACGAGCTAGGGTATCGCATCGTAGTGTTCCGTCAATGGCATGATTGACAGAACAGGGAAGAGTGATAGGGTCGGACAATGAATATGAACCGCATCGATCTCCATACGCACAGCACGGCTTCCGACGGCACGGACAGCCCGACGGAACTGATTCGTAAAGCGGCAGCGGCCAAACTGGCCGTGCTGGCTCTGACGGATCATGATACTCTGGACGGTCTTGCCGAGGCCGCCCGCGAGGCGGAAGCTTCGGATCTTGTTTTTATACGCGGCTGTGAGCTCAGCACCGCTACGCCCTGGGGAGAAGCGCATTTTCTCGGACTGTGGATTTCTGAGAATGCCGGACGTACGGCATTGCTGGAAAAAGCACTGGCGGAAGTCAGGGAAAAGCGGCTTGCCCGCAATCTTCGCATTGCCGAGAAGCTGCGTGCGCTGGGAATGGACGTGACCTATGAAGCGGCAGCGGCTCTGGCGGGACGGGTTGTCGGTCGTCCTCACTTTGCCGAGCTGCTTTGCCGCATGGGCGTGGTGGAAAATCGGCGCGAGGCGTTTCGCCGGTATCTTGGCCGGGACGGACTGGCCTATGAACCCCGGGATCTTATGAGTCCGGAAAGAGCCGTTTCGCTGCTCAAGTCATCCGGCGCTCTGGTATCCATGGCGCATCCGCGACTGTTGAGAGCGCCTGCGGAAGAGCTGGAGAAACTTGTTTCCGGGTTGAAAGAAAGCGGACTGGATGCACTGGAAGCCTACCATAGTGAACATGATGCCGGAGACGTCCGGCTGTGTGTGGATCTGGCGGCGAAATATGAGCTGCAGCTTACCGGCGGTTCCGACTATCACGGACTGGCCAAGCCCAAAATAGCGATCGGCTGCGGTCACGGTAGTCTTCGCGTAGGCCTGAGCGTGTATGAGTCTTTAATGAAGTATCGTGAGAAAATGGGACTGACAGGCTGATTCCGCGGGAGTCGTTTTCTGCATGGGCGACGGCTTTGAAAATTTTCAGTCGGATTGTCCCGGCGCAACATTCTTTGATTGAAGGTGGGTCTCATGGGGCAGAATAATCGCCCGTCTGTCGGAAAGTCCGGCCTTTCGCGCTGTATACCTGCAAAAGATGCGCGATCCCGCTTTTCCTCTTTCTTGTTCCTCTGATAAACTTGAAAAGACGGCATGCCACTGCAGAAAATGTTCGCCGGAATGCTGCAGAGCGGAGTATAAGAGATATCCGTGCAGACCGGCATATGAGGGATGCAGAACTGTCGTGCTGAAAATATTCGGACACTTCCTTATATGCCGCAGCGTCTTGATGACGGCACGATTACTCCCGGTTCCTGTGATGCCGTGATATTTTTTCGGTAATGAAAATGCAGCTGCCGTGTCGTGAGATCGGATGATACCCGGCTTTCTCACAACACGGCAGCTTTTTATGACGGAGATGTGCGCTTTTTGTGGGGGCGCGATGGCGGCGCATCCGGATGAAGCAAGAGACTTGTGTTGTCTGCGTTGTCTTCCGGCTGTCTCTCACATGATTTGCAGAAACAATGTTCTGCCGAGGCGGCTTATTCTTCCCAGGCCTTGCCGAGATCTTCGGCAATGACGGTGGGCTGTATGGCTTCGGCCTTTGCTTCTTCCAGAGTGGCTTCGCCGCTCAGCACGAGGATGAAGTCGATACCGGCATTTTCCGCAAGCTTTTTATCCGTGCTGAGCCTGTCTCCGGCCATGACCATTTCTTCCTTGCGGTACTTTTTCAGCAGAGGCTCGAGAACGGCAGGGTCGGGTTTTCCGAAAATGAACTGCGGCTCGCGACCAGTAGCCACCTTGTAGAGGGCAAGCATGCTTCCCACATCGGGAAGAGGCCCCTCGGGTGAGGGACACACCTTGTCCGGGTGCGTCGCAAGAAAAAGAATTTCAGGATGATTTTCCAGAAGCACGGCGGAACGGGCCAGCTTTTCGTAGGTAAGTTCCGTATCGTAGGCCAGAATGACGGCCTGAGCGCCTTCCTCCTGCTGACGCAGCTCCGGCATTCTGGAGGCCAGATCGCGGCAGAAATCGCTGTTGCCCACAATGTAGGCGGTATGGATGTGCTTTTCCTTGAGAAAGTCCACCAGCGGAGTCGTCGGCGAAAGAATGAGATCAAGAGTGGCCGGTATGCCCATGCCGTTCAGCTTTTTGACATAGGTGTCCGGAGCTTTTGAGGTATTGTTGCTCAGGAAGTGAAAATCAAGCCGGTTCCAGTTTTCCTTTATGAAGTTCACTGCTCCGGGGATGGGAATGTTGCCGAGATAGACAGTGCCGTCCATATCCAGGACAACGCAGCGCTTTTCTGATATCTTCATGAATGATATACTCCTGCAGAAATTGAACCTGCTGTACGATATACTTTTTTCAAAGATTCCCGCAAGCGGAAAGAGGCTTCGGATCGACTTTTTTAACTTATTGTGCTCATTGATTTTTTTACCTGTCTTGACGTGGTTGCTTTAAGAGGATACATCAGAAATAATTTTCGTATTATGGTAATTTGTCTCGGATCTTTTTTCGGAAATGAAAATTTTTCTCAGGCAAAAGGGCAAGGGAGGCAGTGTGAAACACACGACTGTAGTCATCATCGGCGGCGGCGCTACTGGTATAGGCATCCTGCGAGATCTCAGTATGCGCGGAGTCAAGGCCGTGCTGCTGGAGCAGGGCGGTATTGCGTCTGGTGCAAGTTCCCGCTTCCATGGCCTGCTGCACAGCGGCGGGCGCTATGCGGTCAAGGATAATGAGGCGGCCAGGGAATGTATCGAAGAAAACATGATACTTCGCCGTATCGGCCGTGAATGTGTGGAGGAATCCGAAGGCTTTTTCGTGCTCAGCCAGCAGGATGATCCCGATTATGAAAAGCCCTGGGTTGAAGCCTGCGCCAAGGCAGGCATCAAAGCCGAGCCCGTGGAGGTCAGGGAAGCCCTTCGGCTTGAGCCGAACCTTGATCCCACCATCAAGGCCGTCTATCGTGTGCCGGACTCCAGTGTGGACGGATTCCGTCTTGTGTGGCACAACGCCCTGTCCGCCAGACGCTACGGTGGTGAAATGCTGACCCACCATGAAGTATTCGCCATCGATCAGGAAGGCGGAAAAGTGAAGGGCGTTCGGGCCAGAAATCTCGTGACGGGGGAAGAGGTCTGCATCAGCTGCGATGTCGTCGTCAACGCCGCAGGCTCGTGGGCTGGCAAGGTCGTGGAACTCGTCGGTCTGGAAGTGGGCGTGCAGCCCGACCGGGGAACGCTGGTCGCCTTCAACCATCGCTTTACTTCCCGCATCATCAATCGTCTGCACATGAGCTCCGACGGTGATATCTTCGTTCCGCACGGCTCCATCACCATTCTCGGCACGACTTCTTTCCACGCCGATCGGCCCGATGCTCATGAAGCTCCCACTGCCGACGTTCTGAAGCTGCTCGACATTGGCGAAGTGCTTATTCCCAATCTGCGCAGCTACCGTATTCTGCGTGCCTTTGCCGGAACGCGTCCTCTGTATGTGGCCAAGGGCAGCGCCTCCGGGCGTGCCGCGAGTCGCGGATTCCATATTTCCGATCATTCCGAGGAAGGCCTCGAGGGTATGTTCTCCATTTTCGGAGGCAAATTCACGACCTACCGTCTGATGGCGGAAAAGATGTGTGATCTCGTCTGTGAAAAGCTCGGCGTTCATGCCGAATGCCGCACGGCTGTTGAGCCGCTTCTGGAAAGTCCGTCTCCGGCCTTGCTGGAAAAGGCGGCCAAGTACTTCCCGGTACACAGCGTTCCGCTGGTGGCCAATCGTTTGGGCGATGCCTTCCCCATCGTGGTGGAAAAGGCCGCGGCCATGAAGAACAATCCGCTGCTCTGCGAGTGCGAAATGGTCTCCCGCGCCGAGATCGAATATGTGGCCTCGGATCCTTCCAGCCAGTCCATGACGGATGTGCGTCTGCGTACCCGTCTCGGCATGGGAACCTGTCAGGGAACATACTGTTCGCTGCGTACCATCGGCGCTCTTACCGAGTGCCGGGTGCCTTTCCCGATGTCGCCCTCCGACAACCTGCGCGAGTTCCTGCAGGAACGCTGGAAAGGTCTGCGTCCTGCGCTTTGGGGCCTTCAGGCCAGAGAAATGGAACTCGGTCGCGCCGTGTATGCGGCCACGCTGAACATCGACGGAGCTAAAGATGAACAGAAAGTCTGACATTGTTGTAGTCGGTTCCGGTCTTGCCGGCATGAGTGCGGCTCTTACGGCGGCGCAGAGCGGTAAAAGCGTAACGCTGCTCACGCATGGCGTCGGTACTCTTGCCATAAGCAGCGGATGCATCGATGTGCTCGGCTATCATGACGGCGCCCGTGTGGAAGATCCCTTTGAAGCAATGTCCGCACTTGCGCCTGCGCATCCCTACAGTCTGATCGGCGGCGCGGAAACCGTTCGCGAAGCCATTACCTGGCTGAAAGGACTTTGCAGAAAAGGCGGCATCGATATGGCTCCCGCGGCAGAGGAGGGCAATCATCGCCTGATTACCGTCATGGGTACGCTGAAGCCCAGCTATCTCTGCCCCGACAGCTTCAATCCGGAATGCCTGAAGCAGGTGCATCGTGCCGCCGTGGTCACTGTGGCGGACATGAAGGATGTGCACCCCGGACTGATCATCAGTCAGCTCCGGCGGTATGCCGAGTTCGCGGACAAGGAGTTCATGGAAGCCGTGATCCCCTGTCCCATTGAATATGCCCACCGCAACGTTACGCCTCTCGATATCGCCCGTCATGTGGAAACTCCGGAAGGCATGAAGTGGCTGGAAAAAAGTCTGGCTCCTTATGCCAAGCTTTATCCCGTACTGCTGCTGCCTCCCATCTGCGGCATGAAGCACAGTCAGCAGATCTGGAATCAGCTCTGCTCGAGACTGAAGGTCAAGATCATCGAAATGGTCTCCATTCCTCCCGGTGTGGCCGGTCTTCGTCTGCGCGAAGTGATGAAGAAAGCGCTCAATGAAGCCGGAGTCCATACGGTGGAAAGCGCTGAAGTCGTACGTGCCGAAGTAGAGGAGGGGACCTGCAGGGCCCTGTATACGCAGACGGTCAACGGAGAACTCCGCTGGGAGGCTGAGAGCTTCATTATTGCGACGGGCGGTCTTTTGAGCGGCGGTATCATAACCGCTCCGGGCCAGGCCTGGGAAAACATTTTCCGCTTCACGCTGGATGCTCCGGCCGATACGGAAGACTGGTCGTCTCCGGATATTTTCGGCTCGAGCTACTTTGCCAGCATGGGCGTGAAGGTGAACAGCGATCTGAAGCCTCTGAATGCTGACGGTCAGGAGATTCTCCATAACGTGCGTTTCGCCGGACGAGTGCTGGGAGGATACGATTTTGCCGCTGAAAAGTGCGGCCAGGGCGTGGCTCTTTCCACTGGTCGGTATGCCGGCCTTCTGGCCGGAAAGGAGTAGGACATGAAGCGCCATATCAATCCCGATAAATGCGTTGCCTGCTCCACCTGTGTGGTGCAGTGCCCTGTTGCCGAGGTGACGTCGAAGTTCCTCGGACCCAGAATGCTGGGACCGGCTTCGGAGCGTTTCCGTATGCTCAACAGCGGTGAAGATGAATCTCTCAGTTACTGCGCGAACTGCAAAAACTGCGATATTTCCTGCCCTCAGGGTGTGGAAGTTTCCAATATCAACATGCTGGCCCGCGCGGAATACTGCAAGGCCAATCCGCCTTCCTTCCGCGACTGGATTCTTGCTCACGGTGAACTGGAAGCCAAGCTGGTAAGCTACTTCCCCTCGTTTCTCGTCAACTTCGGCATGAGCAATCCCATCAGCAAGCAGATTCTTGATATGGTGGGCGTAAGCAAGAAGGCCGATCTGCCGAAGTTTGCGTCCAAGCAGTTCCCGGCCATGTTCAAGGCCTATAAGCAGCCGGAAAATCTCACGAAGAAAGTAGTGTTCTATCCCGGCTGCTTTATCAAGGCGTATGCCCCGCAGACCGGTATGGATCTTGTCTGGCTGCTTAATAAGGCAGGGTACAAGGTTGAGTCTCCCGACGTCTTCTGCTGCTGCGGAACGCCTCTGTACACCAACGGATTTGAAGCCGACGCCAGAAAGAATGCCGTCAAGAATCTTGAAGAGCTGGCAGCCTGGCGTAAGGCCGGTATTCCCGTGCTTTCACTTTGCCCGAGCTGTCAGCTCATGTTCAAGTCGGAAATTCCGGCCTTCTTCCCTGATCTTGCCGCAAACATGGAATCCACGGCTCTTGATGATGCCATGGAATTCATTCTCGGCTGCATCGAAAGGGGAGAGCTGGATCTCTCCGATGTGGATACGACGCCTCTCGATGTTATATACCATGCTCCCTGCCATCTGCGTGCGCAGGGCATCGGCTTCCCCGGTCTCGACATTCTGCGGAAGCTGCCGGGGGTGCATGCCGTCAATGCCGATGCGGGCTGCTGCGGTATTTCCGGCAGCTACGGTTTCAAGAAGGAAAAGTATGACATCGGTATGGCCATAGGCTCCAAGCTGTTCGATACCATCAAGGACAGCGGAATCCGGCAGGTGGCTACGGAATGCGGTACCTGTAAAGTCCAGATCATCCATGGCACGGGACATCCCTGTGATCATCCGCTGACTATTCTTCGTCAGCGTCTTGACAAAAGTGTAAAATAACGTTCTCGATATCCGAGAAACAACGCATAAAAATCCGTCTTTCGCGATGCGAGGGACGGATTTTTTATTTTCGAGTCTCAGAATGGATTCTG